>CAZHSD010000004.1:0-153795 GCA_964534975.1 uncultured Ottowia sp.
GCCGCTCTCTTTCTGGCGCGCATACCACGCTATTCCGTGATGAACCAGAAAAAAGGCCGATGCTCTTGCGAGCGTCGGCCGAATGTTGGAGGAGAACTTGCAGAAAAACTGGCTTTAGGAAGGTGGTCTCCGTCCGCCAGCCCAGATTTAACGCGCCGGCAGGCGATTCGGTTGTCGGACAAGGCCGATGCGGCTTGCCGTCTTGTGTGAAGAATTGATCATGACTGTGTCATGTGACATGGTTGCCGGGCTCAGACTTGGCGGCTGCGCGCCAGTGGCGGGTTGGCGGCGAAGTATCTCTGGATGCCGTTGATCAGCGCGTTGGCGAGGTCGTTCTGGTAGCTCTCGCTGCGCAGCTTGCGTTCCTCGTCGGGGTTGCTGATGAAGGCGGTCTCGACCAGCACGCTCGGGACGTCGGGCGAGCGCAGCACGGCGAAGTTGGCGCGCTCGACGCGGCGCTTGTGCAGACGGCCGACGCCGCCGATATGCCGCAGCATGGCATCGCCCAGGCGCAGGCTGTCGCGGATCTGCACCGTGGTGCTCATGTCGAGCAGGGCGCGCTGCACCAGCCGATCGCGCGCATCGATGTTGACGCCGCCGATGCGGTCGGCGTCGTTTTCCTTCTGTGCCAGCCAGCGCGCCGCGGTGCTGGAGGCGCCGCGCTCGGACAGCGCGTAGATGCTGGCGCCGGCCGCCTCGGGCCGCATGAAGGCATCGGCGTGGATGCTGATGAACAGGTCCGCCCCCACGCGGCGCGCCTTCTCGACCCGGGTGGCCAGCGGCACGAAGAAGTCGCCGTCACGGGTGAGGAAGGCGCGCATCGGGTTGCCGCCAACGGTGGTGTTGTTGATGCGGTCGCGCAGCTTCAGCGCGATCTGCAGCACCACGTTCTTCTCATAGGTGCCGGCCGGACCGATGGCGCCGGGATCCTCGCCGCCGTGGCCGGGATCGAGCGCGACGATGATCAGGCGGTCGGTCGGACCAGGCGCGGCGGGACTCGGCAGCACCGGCTCGGACGGCGGTGCCGAACGCTGCCGCGGCCGGACCGGCGACCGTGCCACGGTGGTGTCCTGCCGCCGGGTCATGGCGTTGGCGCGCTCGATCTGGCGCGCGATCAGATCGCCCAGCGAATCGTGGCGTGCGATCAGCTCGCCGAGTGAATCGGTGGCGTCGTCCGGCCCGCCGTGCGGCGTGCCCGCGGTCGTGTTCGGTGCCGCACCCGCTGCCGCGGCGATTTCGCTCGAGCTGCCGAGCTCCTTCATGCGTTCGGCGATCAGGACTTCGAGCGGATCGGGCGGGTGGGCCGGGTAGAGGTCGAACACCAGCCGGTGCTGGTAGGCCGCCACCGGCGCCAGCGTGAATACCTGCGGCTTGATCTCGTGCTTGAGGTCGAGCACCAGCCGCACCACGCCGGGGGCGTTCTGACCGATGCGGATGCCGGCGATGTTGGGGTCGTTGGAGCGCAGCTTGGCCACCAGTTCGCGCAAGGTCGGGTCCAGATCCAGGCCCTCGACATCGACCGCCAGCCGCGGCGGCGAGCCGACCATGCGGTGCGTGGCCTTGAGCGCGGCATCCGACTCGATGGTGATGCGCGTGTAGTCTTCCGATGGCCACAGACGCACGGCGACGATGGTGGCGCCGTATGCGATGTGCTGGCGGCCCAGCAGCAGCACCAGCGTACCGCCTTGCAGCAGGTGGCGGCGGCGCAAGTCGGTGCTGCGTGGCGCGCCCGTCGTCATCGGCAGGCCTCCCGCAACAGGCTGGCGCCGGCGTCGGTGAAAGCCTGCAGCCGCACGGTGCGTGCGTCATCGGCCCGCACCTCGATGGCCAACAGCAGGTCGGGCGTCGGCAGCAGGCCGGCGGCCTTCTCGGGCCATTCGGCCAGTTTCAGGCCCGGGGCCGCGAACAGGTCGCGAAAGCCCGCGTCCTCCCACTCCTGTGGGTCGTTGAAACGGTAGAAGTCGAAGTGCGACACCGCCAGGCCGTCCGGTGTCTGGTGCGGCTCGACCACCGCGTAGGTCGGACTCTTGATGCGGCCCGGCACGCCCAGCGCGCGCAACAGGTGGCGCACGAAGGTGGTCTTGCCGGCGCCAAGCTCGCCCTGCAGTTCGATGAAGGCATTGCCCAGTTCGGGCCGGGCGGCCAGCCGGGCGGCGAAGGCGGCGGTGTCGTCCTCGCCGTGCCACACAAGCGTCGCCGCCGGCGTGCTTTCTACAATTGGACCGTGACTGTGCATGGCGCACCCTTCGATGTTCAGCTGCTGTGGTCCCGCGTGTGCGCCTGGGCGCGGGAGTTGGGTTTTTCCCGGCTCGGCGTGGCCGGGGTCGACCTGAGCAGCGCCGAGCCCGGTCTGATGCAGTGGCTGGCCGCCGGGTTCCACGGCAGCATGGACTACATGGCGGCGCACGGCCTGAAGCGCGCCCGCCCGGCCGAGCTGGTGCCCGGCACCGTGAGCGTGATCACCGCGCGCATGGACTATTTGCCGCGCGATACGCCTGCGGACTGGCAGGCCGTCGAGCTGGCGCGGCTGGGTCGACCGCGGGAGGGCGTCGTCTCGATCTACGCGCGTGGCCGCGACTATCACAAGGTGGTACGCGGGCGGCTGCAGAAGCTGCAGGACCGCATCGCGGCCGAACTCGGACCGTTCGGCCACCGCGTGTTTTCCGATTCGGCGCCGGTGCTGGAGGCCGAGCTGGCGGCGCGCAGCGGCCAGGGCTGGCGCGGCAAGCACACGCTGGTGCTGTCGCGGGGCGGCGGCTCGATGTTCTTTCTGGGCGAGATCTACGTCGACCTGGCGCTGCCGCCGACCGAAGCCGTCGCCGACCACTGCGGCAGCTGCCGGGCCTGCATCGACATCTGCCCCACGGGCGCCATCATGGCGCCGTACCGGCTCGACGCGCGGCGCTGCATCTCCTACCTTACCATCGAGCACCATGGTTCGATCGACGAGGCGTTGCGCCCGCTGATCGGCAACCGCATCTATGGCTGCGACGACTGCCAGACGATCTGCCCGTGGAACAAGTACGCCGGCCGCAGCAGCCTGCCCGACTTCGATGCGCGCGAGGGCCTGAGCGGCAGCGCGCTGGTCGAGCTGTTCGACTGGAACGAGGACGAGTTCCTGCACCGCACCGAAGGCAGCCCGATCCGCCGCATCGGCCACCAGCGCTGGCTGCGCAATATCGCCATCGCGCTGGGCAACGCGCTGGCGGCGCTGCCGGCGGCCGACCCAGGTCGCGAGCCGCTGCGGCGTGCGCTGCAGGCGCGCGTCGATCACCCGAGCGACATCGTGCGCGAGCACGTGCGCTGGGCGCTGGGGCGCTGACGCGTGGAGGTTGCCGGGTCGATGGAGCACGAAAAAGCAACTGTGGAGCCTGGGAATGCTGCCATTTTTGTAGCAAATGCCGCGCCTGTCAACCGAATCCGAGAAAAATACGGTTTGTGACAACGATTTGAAGGCATTTCTCGATGCGTTGCCTGATGTTGCTAGCGTGGTGCTCGTGATCGCCGGCCAAGCATCCCGACTCGGCTCCAAGCCCGCGTCCAGCAAGGTTTTTTTGTCGTGCGACAGCGGTGGTCATCGAGTGCGGCCGGCACCTGCCGGGCACAGCTACGGCGTGCCGCCCAGCACCCCCAGCGCGAACGGCAGGCTGGCCATGGCCAGCAGGGTCGACAGCGTCACCAGCCCGGCCACGTAGGGGCCGTTGTAGCCCATGCGCACGGCCAGCACGTAGCTGCTGGACGAGGCCGGCAGGGCAGAGAAGATCAGCAGAATGGTGGTTTCCAGCGCACCGAGGCCGAACAGGCGCGCCAGCAGCCAGGCTACCAGCGGCAGCAGCAGGTGGCGGATCGTCAGCACGCCGACGCCCAGCGCCTTGCCCTGCGTCAGTGCGCGTGCCTGCAGGCCGGCGCCGGCGGTCATCAGGCCCAGCGCGATCGAGGCCATGCCGATGCGCGACACGGTGGGGGCCAGCCAGGCCGGGATCGTGAAGCCGACCAGGTTGGCGATCAGCCCCGAGGCGGTGGCGATGATCAGCGGGTTGCGCACGATCTCGCTGACGAACCCGCGCTGGCCGTGGCGCGCCATCGGCCACACGGCGGCGACGTTGAACAACGGCACGCAGACGCCGATCAGCACCGCGATCAGCTGTAGACCCTGGGCGCCACCGAGGCGCTCGGCCAGCGCCAGGCCGATGAAGGAGTTGAAGCGGAACGCGATCTGCGCGCTGGCGGCGTGCTCGCGCCGCTCGATGCGCCGCGTCAAGCCCGGCAGGTGCGGCAGCAGGTAGGCCAGCGCGATGCCGCTGAGGCCCATCGCCAGGCCGGCGCCCATCAGACTGGAAGCTGCGCCCAGGTCGAGCGGCGAGCGTGCGATCGAGTGAAACAGCAGCACCGGGAACAGGAAGTAGTACACCAGCGCCTCGACCGAATCCCACACCGACCGGTCGAGCGCCGTATGGCGGCACAGCAGGTAGCCGATCAGGATCAGCGAAAAATCCGGGAACAGGATCTGGGCGTAGTTCACCGGCGCGAGCATAGCGGGACGGCGTCAGGGTTTGTCCCCGCCATTTGCCGCCATGACGCCGTCACGAGACGCTAGGATGGCCGCCTTCGTCCTGCCATCAGCCATTCGAAGGAGAACGCATCCATGCAGCGTCGCCACCTGATTGCCCTGGCCGCCGCCCTGGCCGCCGCCCTGGCCGCCGCCCTGGCCGCCGGCAGTGCGTTCGCGCAGGCCTATCCGGCCAAGCCGATCCGGCTGATCGTGCCGTTTGCGCCTGGCGGCACCACCGACATCGTGGCGCGCATCGTCGCCGATCCGCTCGGCAAGGCGCTGGGCAAGGCGGTGGTGGTGGACAACAAGGGCGGCGCCGGCGGTGCCATCGGCGCCATCGAGGCCGCGCGCGCGGCGCCGGACGGCTACACGCTCAGCATGGCGACGGTGTCCACCACCGCCGCCAACCCGGCCATCAACCCCAAGGTCGGCTACGACCCGGTGGCCGACTTCGTGCCGGTGATCAACATCGCCGCCACCCCCAACCTGATCGCGGTGAATGCCGGGTTTCCGGGCAGGACCTACAAGGATTTCGTCGACCAGATCAAGAAGCAGCCGGGCCAGTTCTCCTACGCTTCCACCGGCACCGGTGGCCTGGCGCATCTGCAGATGGAGCTCTACAAGAGCCTGGCCGGGCTGTTCATCACCCACATCCCATATCGCGGCGCCGGCCCGGCGCTGAACGACATGATCGCGGGGCAGGTGCCGATCATGTTCGACAACGTGCCGTCCTCGCTGCCGCACATCAAGGCGGGCAAGCTGGTGCCGATCGTGGTCGCGGCGCCGCAGCGCCTGGCCGATCTGCCCGAGGTGCCGACGTTCAAGGAGGTCGGCCTGGAGCCGGTCAACCGCATGGCCTACTACGGCATCCTGGCGCCCAAGGGCACGCCGCCGGAGATCGTGGCGCGGTTGAACGCCGCGATCCGCAAGGTGCTGGAGAACCCGGCGGTGAAAAAGCGCATCGAGGACACCGGCTCGATCGTCATCGCCAACACGCCGCAGGCGTTCGGCCAGCAGATCAAGGACGAGCTGGCGGTGTACCAGCGGGTGGTGGCCAGGCAGAAGCTCTCGCTGCATTGAGCTGACCGCGCCGGTCGCCGATCGAACCCGCCGCGGCGCCTGACTGGCGGGTTCTCTTGTGGCTGGCCGGCGGCGTGCGAGGTGCTTGCCTTTCCTGAAGTCGGCCTGGCCTGCGATGGCGCGCGCGCTCACTGCACGGCGTCGTGCAGCTTTGGTATCGTCACCGCGTGAACCAGCCCTCGCCCGCACCCGACATCGCCGACGCGCCCGCGACAACGGATGCCTCCATCGATGCCTTCATCGATGCCCTGTGGCTGGAAGATGGCCTGTCGCCCAACACGCTGGCGGCGTACCGGCGTGACCTGTCGCTGTATGCGAACTGGCTGGCCCGGCAGCACGGCGCCAGGCTGGCGCAGACGCAGGAGCACCATCTGCAGGCTTACTTCGCCGCGCGCGCCGCCGGCAAGGCGACCTCGGCCAACCGGCGCCTGACGGTGTTCAAGCGCTACTTCCGCTGGGCCCTGCGCGAGCGGCTTATCGAGGTCGATCCGACGCTCAAGCTGCTGACCGCCAGGCAGCCGCTGCGCGTGCCCAAGACCTTGAGCGAGGCGCAGGTCGAGGCGCTGCTGGAAGCGCCCGACACCGACACGCCGCTCGGCCTGCGCGACCGCACCATGCTGGAGCTGATGTACGCCAGCGGCCTGCGCGTGAGCGAGCTGGTCACCCTCAAGACCTTCCACGTCGGTCTGAATGAGGGCGTGCTGCGCGTGATGGGCAAGGGCAGCAAGGAGCGCCTGGTGCCGTTTGGCGAGCTGGCGCGCGAGTGGCTGCAGCGCTACCTGCGCGACGGTCGACCGCAGATCCTGCAGGCGCGGCAGAGCGAGGACCTGTTCGTCACCGGCGCCGGCCGCAAGCCCGGCACCGCCATGTCGCGGATCATGTTCTGGAATCTGGTCAAACGCTACGCGCGCGCCGCCGGCATCAGCGCGCCGCTGTCGCCGCACACGCTGCGCCACGCCTTCGCGACGCACCTCCTGAACCACGGCGCCGACCTGCGCGCGGTGCAGATGCTGCTCGGCCACGCCGACATCTCGACCACCACCATCTACACCCACATCGCACGCGAGCGGCTGAAGGACCTGCACGCTCGGCACCACCCGCGCGGATGACGGTGTGACAGCCGGCGGCTGGCGCACAATCGACGCACCGCTGGCCGGCTGGCCGCGATCCCTGAACACGAATCGCTCTTGGAACCCAGCTCGACCCTGTTTTCCACGCCCGCGCTGCAGGCCGCGCTGCTGGCCGCCGCCGGCGCGCTGGCCTACTGGCTGAAGGACGTGCCGGGCCTGGTCATGAGCTGGGCCAAGCGCTTCTTCATCAGCACGCTCACGGTCGACTCGCGCGACGAATTCCTGTTCTCGGCGCTGATCGAGTACATGGACACGCATCCCAAGCTGCGCGGCGTGAACCAGTTCACCGCGCGCAGCGTGCGGCGCGGCACGTCCTACCAGAGCCTGGACGACGACCTGCGCAACGGCCAGCCGCCGCGCGCCTTCCTGTCGCCCGGCGAGGGCCTGCACATCCTGCGCCTGGATGGCCGTTGGCTGTGGATCCGGCGCGACGTGCAGGTGGCGCAGGCGGTGTTCGAGAAGGTCAGCCTGTCGCAGTTCGGCCGCTCGCCCGCGCGCCTGCAGGCTTTCCTGCAGGCTGCCATCGACGCCCGTGCCGCGCGCGAGACCGACACGCTGTCGGTCTACATCCCCAACCCGTTCCACGGCGGCGACTGGATGCGCGCGCGCCTGGGTTCGCGCCGCCTGTTGTCGTCGGTGGTGCTGAAGGCGGGGCAGGGCGAGGCGCTGCTGGCCGACCTGGAGCGCTTCTTCGACAGCCGCGAGCGCTACGCGCAACTGGGCATCCCCTGGCGGCGCGGCTACCTCCTGTACGGCCCGCCCGGCACCGGCAAGACCTCGCTGGTCACCGCGCTGGCCAGCGAGCTGCGCCTGAATGTCTGCACGCTCAGCCTGGCCAGCCCCATCGTCACCGACGAGAAGATCCACACCCTGCTGGCCTCGGTGCCGCAGCGCTCGCTGTTGCTGATCGAGGACGTGGACGCCTTCTTCCGCGAGCGCGACGCCGCGCACGCGCAGGTCAAGCTGTCATTCAGCGGCTTCCTCAATGCGCTCGACGGCGTGGCGACGCAGGAAGGCACGGTGCTGTTCATGACCACCAACCACGTTGAGCGGCTCGACCCGGCGCTGATCCGTGCCGGCCGCATCGACGAGCGGGTGGAACTGGGTTATGCGGATGCGGACCAGCTGCGGCGGCTGTACCGCAAGTTCCACGACGACCCGGTGGCCGCCGACGCGTTCGCCCGTGAGCGCGCAGGGCAAGACCTGTCGCCGGCAGCGGTGCAGGGTGAGCTGATGAAGCGGTTCGGGGCGAGCGAGGTGCTGGAACCCTGACGCGCCCCTGGCGTGAAGCACATCAGACCAACGCGGAGGACCGCCGCATCAGCGTCATGGCGCGGCCGCGGGCCGATCGACGGTGCCTTACGCGTGTTGGTCCGGCTTCGCTGCCGGCGGTTGGACTGACCAGCTCGGCGGCTCGTCGTGGCCGGCGTCCTCGTCCTTTTCGGCCTCCTCGAAGGTGCCGTGCACCTTGCCTGCCGCATGGTGCACCGGCGCGTAGATGGCGTACAGGCGCAGCGGCTCGTCGCCGGTGTTGACCACGTCGTGCCAGGTGCCGGCGGGCACGGTGATGCACCAGCCGTCCTCGACGTCCTGCTCGAAAGTCATCTGGTCCTTGGTTGGCCCCATCTTGCACTTGCCCTGGCCGGCATCCAGGCGCAGGAACTGGTCGGTGTCCGGGTGCACTTCCAGGCCGATCGACTGGCCGGGTTCGATCGACATCAGGGTGACCTGCAGGTACTTGCCGCTCCAGGCGACGGTGCGGTAGTTGGCGTTGTCCTTGGTGGCGTTCTCGATGTCGAAGGCGTTGGGCCTGGGGCCGATGTCCTGGACGACGGGTTTCTGGCTCATGCGTGGCTCCGTGTGGTTGAGTTGAAGGGGTGTCGCCGTGCGAGAGATGTCCGGCGCCGATGACGTCCCATCGTAGCCGCTTGCCGTTGCGGCGCGGGGAAGGCGGTGGCCGGTTCAGGGCGCGGTGGCTTCAGCCAGCGCCGCCAGTTCCGCCGCGCTGAAGCCCGCCTGCTGCCGTGCGGCGGTGTTCAACGGGCCTCTGAGGCGCGGCGCGCCGTAGTGCCGCACCAGCGTGCGGTAGTGCGCCACCGGCTCCAGTCCCTGGCGCGTGCACAGCCATCCATACCAATGATTGCCGATGGCGACGTGGCCGATCTCGTCGCGCAGGATGATGTCGAGAATGTCGCAGGCGGCCAGGGCGTCGGTGGTGCCGACCTGCTGCAGCTTGTTCTGGATCAGCGGCGTGGCGTCCAGCCCGCGCGCCTCCAGCGTGCGCGGCACCAGCGCCATGCGGGCGGTGATGTCGGTCTTGGTCTTTTCGCACATGGACCACAGGCCGTCGTGCGCCGGGAAGACGCCATAACGCCAGCGCGCCGCACCGGTTTGCCCATCCTGCGCCAGCGACTGCAGGTGCTGGTGCAGCAGGTGGAAGTGGCGGGCCTCCTCGATCGCCACGCGCAACCAGTCGCGGTAGAAATCCACCGGCATGCCGGCGAAGCGCCAGATGGCGTCCAGTGCCAGGTTGATGGCGTTGAACTCGATGTGGCAGATGGCGTGGATCAGCGCGGCACGGCCTTGCAGGGAGTGCACGCCGCGCTGCGGTACCTTGGCGGGGTCGATCAGCTCGGGTCGCGCCGGGCGGCCGGGCAGGGCGGCGGGCTCCGTCAGCACCAGTTCCGGCGCGATGGCAAGCGCTGCCCGCTGCGCGTCCAGGTCGGCGACTTGAGCCAGCTTCCGGTCCAGATCGGGTTCGCAAAGGGCTTGCAGGGCCAAGGGGCGCAAGAGCATCCCTAGAATTGTAGGGACGGCGCCCGGTCCCCCGGCGCATCGGAACGAGTCGCAGTCGAGATAGAGGAGAGCCGTGCATGGCCGTGTATGAAGTGGATGGCAAGAAACCACAGGTCGATTCGACCGCCTGGATCGCGGATTCGGCACAGGTGATGGGCAACGTCACGCTGGGCCGCGACGTCAGCGTGTGGTTCGGTTGCGTGCTGCGCGGCGACACCGAGACCATGACGATCGGCGAGGGCAGCAACATCCAGGACGGCACGGTGATGCACGCCGATCTCGGCATGCCGCTCAGCCTGGGCAAGCACGTGACCGTGGGCCACAAGGCGATGCTGCACGGCTGCACCATCGGTGACGAGTCGCTGATCGGCATCGGCGCCGTGGTGCTGAACGGCGCCCGCATCGGCCGGAACTGCCTGGTCGGCGCCGGTTCGCTGGTGACCGAGGGCAAGGAGTTTCCCGACGGCAGCATGATCATGGGTACGCCAGCCAAGGTGGTGCGCCAGCTGACGCCGGAGCAGATGCAGGGGCTGCGCCAGAGCGCGCTGAACTACATCGACAACGCGCGCCGGTTCCGTGCGACCTTGAACAAGCTGGGTTGAGACTCCACCTGCATGGGATGTCGGAATTCCACAAGTTCATCTTCGACGGCCTGCCGGTGCGCGGCCAGCTGGTCCGGCTGACCGATGCCTGGCAGGAAGTGTTGCGCCGCCGCGCCGCCAACACGCAGTCGGGCGCCTACCCGCCGCCGGTGGCCGAGCTGTTGGGCGAGATGACCGCCGCCGCCATGCTGATGCAGGGCAACATCAAGTTCGACGGCGCACTGATCATGCAGATCTTCGGCGACGGTCCGGTGAAGGTGGCGGTGGCCGAGGTGCAGACCGACCTGCGCCTGCGCGCCACGGCATCGCTGGCCGGTGCGGTGGCGCCGGGCACCTCGCTGCCGGACATGGTCAATGCGCACGGCCAGGGGCGTTGCGCGATCACGCTCGACCCGCGGTATCGGCAGGAAGGCCAGCAGCCCTACCAGGGCGTGGTGCCGCTGGTGGACGAGGCGGGCGCGCCGCTGACCAGCCTGGCGGGCGTGATCGAGCATTACATGCGGCAGTCGGAGCAGCTCGACACCACGCTGGTGCTGGCCGCCGACGAGCAGGTGGCCGCGGGGCTGCTGATCCAGCGGCTGCCGGTGCAGGGCGAGACCAACCTGTCGCAAAGCAACGTCGCGCGCGACGATGCCGGCGAGTCCGACGAGGACGACTACCAGCGCATCGCCATCCTGGCGCGCAGCCTGAAGCGTGACGAGTTGCTGGGGCTGGATGCCGACACCATCCTGCGCCGCCTGTTCTGGGAGGAGCGGCTGCTGCGCTTCGAGCCGCAGGTCGGCGCCAGCGGGCCGCGCTTTGCCTGCTCGTGCAGCCGCCAGCGCATGGCGGCCATGCTGGAGAGCCTGGGTGAGGACGAGGCGCAGGCCATTCTGCGGGAACAGGGCGTCATCGAGGTCGGCTGCGATTTCTGCGGCCAGCAGGAGCGCTTCGACGCGGTGGACGTGGGCCGGCTGTTCACGCCGGCGGCGCAGCAGTCGCCGCAGCCGGGCTCGGTGCAGTGACCCGGCGGCGGCGCGCCATCAGGCAGCACGGGTGGCGTTGAAGACCATGGCGCTGCGCTTCGACGTCATCACGCTGTTCCCCGAGCTGTTCGGCCCCTTCACCGAGGCCGGGGTGGCGCGGCGGGCGTTCGAGTCCGGGCAGATCGTGCTGCGACTCTGGAACCCGCGCGACTGGGCCGAGGGCAACTACCGCCGCGTCGATGACCGGCCGTTCGGTGGTGGTCCCGGCATGGTGATGATGGCCGAGCCGCTGGCGCGCTGCCTGCAGGCGATCCGCGCCGAGCGTGCCGAAATGCCCGGCCGGGCGGCCTCGGTGCTGCTGTTCTCGCCCGTCGGTGCGGCGCTGAACCACGCGGGGGTCGAGCGCTGGGCGGCGGGCGAGGGCGCGATCCTGGTCTGCGGGCGCTACGAGGGCATCGACCAGCGTTTCATCGACGCGCACGTCGACGAGCAGATCAGCCTGGGCGACTTCGTGCTGTCCGGCGGCGAGATCGCTGCGCTGGCCTTGCTGGACGCGGTGGCACGGCTTCAGCCGGGCGTGCTGAATGACGAGGGCAGTCACCTCGAGGACAGTTTCAACCCCGCGGTCGGCGGCCTGCTGGACTGCCCGCACTACACGCGGCCGGAAGAGTGGGCCGGCCGCCGCGTGCCGGCCGAACTGCTGTCGGGCCACCACGCGCAGATCGAGCGCTGGCGGCGCGAACAGCGGCTGGCGCTGACGGCTCGCCATCGTCCCGACCTGCTCGAAGCCGCGCGCGTGCATGGCCGGCTCAGCCCTGCCGACGAGGATTGGCTGGCCCGTGCGGCAGGCGATGACGCCGCGTGAGGCGGGCGCTGCGGCCGCGCTTCACACGCCGGACCAGGCGGGCACTGGAACGCGCAGCCGCGCGGTGGCGCTCGATGGCCGGGCTCGGCACTCGACGCCGTGACCAGGGTTCGTCGCAGGATGGTCTTTCTCCCTGATACCATGCCGGCGCAGCGGAGCCAACAGCTGGGGCCGGTCGGAGACGGGAGACGAGCAATGTCTGCGGGGATAGCCACGAACGGTCTTGCGTATACCGACGATGGGGCAGGGCCCTGCGTGGTCTTGGTCCACGGCCTGACATTCAACCGGGCGTCCTGGTCGCCGATCGTCGCGAAGGTCAGCGACCGCCTTCGCTGCATCGCCATCGACCTGCCCGCTCATGGAGATTCGTCAGGGCCGATGTCGGGGTGGCAACTGCCGCCCCGCCTCAATGAATTGCTTGAGGAGTTGGAGGCGGGTGCCCCGGTGATCGTTGGCCATTCACTTGGCGCACTCGTGGCGGTGGCGTACGCCGCGCAGTTCCCGACCCTGGGCGTCATTGACGTCGACCAGAGCCTGGACGTCGCCGCGATGGGGCCGATGGCGCGCGCCATCGCGCCGGCACTGGAAGGGCCCGGTTTCGAGGCCGCGTGGGGCATGGTCCGGCAATCCATTGGTCGCCACCTCGTCCCGGAGCCACACCGCTCGGAACTCCTTGCCGCGGATGAAGCGCGGCCCGAGGTGATCCGCGCCTATTGGGCCGACCTGATCGCGGACGCCGATGCGCTGCAGGAACGCGTGCACGGCGCGGCCGCGCACGTGCGGGCGCCCGTGCTTGGCGTGTTTGGCCATCAGCTCGGCAGCGCCGAGCGTTCCGGTTTCGAGCGCGCGTTTCCCAAGGCCGAGGTCCTGATTGAAGAGTGGCCGGGCACGGGTCACTGCGCGCATCTCGTCGATCCCGACCGCTTCGCGCAACGCCTTGTCGGGTTCGCCGATCATTGCTTGGCAGATGGGAAAAAGGCGCCGAATGCCGCTGCCGGGAACTGAACTGCGTCAGCACAGGGAGGGCCCCGTGGACCGGCGGCGGCCTGAACGCGGCGCGCGGCATCACCGCAGGCACGTGATGCGGCGGCCCCGATCCGGTCGCTCGCGTCGAGCAGTTCCGCCGACACAGCACTTCGAGCTATAATCAAAGGCTTTTCGATCCTCTGCCGGCCGCGGCCCAGAACAAGGCCTCGAAGCTTTTCTTCGAGGCTGCCGCCCCTAGCGTAGCGCGCGCACGATCGAGACAGGAAGCCCCATGAACCTGATCCAGACCCTCGAAAAAGAGGAAATGGAGCGCCTCGGCAAGGACATCCCCGAGTTTGCTCCCGGCGACACCGTGATCGTCAGCGTCAACGTCGTCGAAGGCAGCCGCCGGCGCGTGCAGGCCTACGAAGGCGTGGTCATCGCCAAGCGCAACCGCGGCCTCAACAGCGGCTTCACCGTGCGCAAGATGTCCAGTGGCGAAGGCGTGGAGCGTACCTTCCAGACCTACAGCCCGCTGATCGCCAAGATCGAGGTCAAGCGCCGCGGCGACGTGCGCCGCGCCAAGCTGTACTACCTGCGCGGCCTGTCGGGCAAGAAGGCGCGCATCAAGGAAAAGCTGCCCGGCCGGGTGGCCAAGCAGCTCGGCGACGCGGCGTAAAGCCTGCAGCAGGTCCGCCGGGCCCGCCACCAGACCGCCTGCGGCGCCCGGCCCAGGCGGTTTTTTCGTTTTCGCTGCACACTCGGTTCGATGGTCACCAAACCGCTCAAACCGCTCATGCTGCTGTCCAAGCTGCCGAATTTCGATCCGCGCCTGATTCCGGTCGCCGGCGTCGATGCGCACTTGCCCAGCGTGGCGCCGGAGCGCCTCACGCCCGAGGCGCTGCGCCAGCGCTTCTCCGCGCCGCCGATCTGGTACCCCGAGGTGCGCCGTGAGCTGCGCTTTGCCGACCGCACGCCGTCTGCCGCCGCGGTGCTGGTGCCGCTGGTGGAGCGCCCGAGCGGGCTGTCGGTGCTGCTGACCGAGCGCACCGCGAACCTGTCCACGCACTCCGGCCAGGTCGCCTTCCCGGGCGGCAAGGTCGATGCCGGCGACGCCAATGCCATCGACGCCGCGTTGCGCGAGGCCGAGGAGGAGGTCGATCTCAAGCGCGGCTTCGTCGACGTGATCGGCAAGCTGCCGGTGTACGTGACCGGCTCGCAGTTCATCATCACGCCGGTGGTGGGGCTGGTGCGCGAAGGCTTCGTGCTGCGTCCCAACCCGGGCGAGGTGGCGCATGCCTTCGAGGTGCCGCTGGCCTTCCTGATGAACCCGGCGCACCACCGCCGGCACCGCTTCAGCTGGGACGGCGTGACGCGCGAATGGTTTTCGATGCCCTACGTGGAGCCGGTGCAGGCCGATCGCGCCGCTGGCGAGACCCTGCCCACGCCCGCCAACGAGGTCGAGCGTTTCATCTGGGGCGCCACCGCCGGCATGCTGCGCAACTTCTACCGCTTCCTGCTCGCCTGAGGCCGCGCCGGCCGCCCAGGGGCGGCGCGTGACTATCATGCGGTCATGGCCTTGTTCGCAATCGTGATCGCGCTGCTGGTGGAGCAGGTGCGACCGCTGGCGCCCGGCAACCCGGCTGCCAGCGCCTTGCACCGCTGGGTGCGGGCGGTGGGGCGCAGCGTCGATGCCGGCGGGCTGCAGCACGGCTGGCTGGCCTGGATGCTGGCGGTTGGCGTACCGGCGATCGGCGCCACCGCCGTGCACCTGCTCTTGATGCGCCTGGCCGGCTGGCCGCTGGCCTTGTTGTGGAGTGTGCTCGTGCTCTACCTGACGCTGGGTTTTCGCCAGTTCAGCCACCATTTCACAGCCATTCGCGATGCGCTCGCGGTCGGCGATGAAGAGCGCGCGCGCGCGCTGCTGGCGCGCTGGCAGCAGGTGGACGCCAGCGCGCTGCCGCGCAGCGAGATCGTGCGGCACGTGATCGAGCACTCGGTGCTGGCCGCGCATCGCCACGTGTTCGGTGTGCTGGCCTGGTTCTGCGTGCTGGCCATGCTGGGCCTGGGTCCGGCCGGGGCGGTGTTCTATCGCAGTGCCGAGTTTGCGCGGCGCTACTGGCGTCACAAGGCGCGGGCGGCCGACCATCCGGCCAGCCCGGCGCTGTGCCAGGTCGCTGACCACGCCTGGCATGCGGTCGACTGGCTGCCGGTGCGGATGACGGCGCTGGGCTTTGCCATCGTCGGCAGCTTCGAGGAGGCGATCGACAGCTGGCGCAACCACGCCATGCGCTTTGCCGACGCCAACGACGGTGTGCTGCTGGCGGCCACCGCGGGCGCCATCGGCGTGCGCCTGGGGGGCGCCGCGCTCAAGCCGCTGGCGCCGGACATGCTCGGCGCGGCCAGCACCGAACCGGGCGTCGCCGCGACCGGTGGCAGCCTGCCTGGCGAGTTGCCGCGCAGCGCCCATTTCGCTCAGGTCATCGGCCTGGTGTGGCGCATGGTGGCGCTGTGGCTGCTGCTGCTGGTGCTGCTGACGCTGGCGCACGTGCTGGGCTGAGTGACCAGGCAGCGAGAACCGGCTGGAATCCCTTGCACTTGGCAGGCGGGAGATCCGCCAGGCAGGATCCGGCGCCGGAACATTCTGGCGAGTCGATGTGGACTCCACAGGGGCTGCGCGCGCGCACGCCGAGTCGGGCGTCGAACTTGATGCAGCGCAAACTGCGGCCACGTGAGTAGGGTAATTCCCGAGTGATCTCCTGCGTTTTGGCAGCCCCGCGTCGATAGAATAATTGACCGACCGATCGGTCAGGTTATGACTCGAACGCGGCGATCACGCCGATCCTTGATCAATTTTTCTGTGTCTGGAGACTGTTCATGAACGTGAAGAAGCTGGCGCTGATTGGCGCCGCCGTGCTGGGTTTTTCGACCGCCGCCTGGGCGCAGGTGAACATCGGCGTCACCGTGTCGGCCACCGGTCCGGCAGCTTCGCTCGGGATTCCGGAGCGCAACACCATCGCGCTCATGCCCAAGACCATCGGCGGGCAGACGGTCAACTACATCGTGCTGGACGATGCGTCGGACACCACGCAGGCCGTCACCAACACCCGGCGCCTGATCTCTGAGCGCAACGTGGATGCGATCATCGGCTCCTCGACCACGCCGGCATCGCTGGCCATGATCGACGCCGTGGCCGAGGCCAAGACGCCGATGATCTCGATCGCGGCCTCGGCGGCCATCATCGAACCGCAGGACGAGAAGAAGCGCTGGGTGTTCAAGACGCCGCAGAACGACATCATGATGGCGTTGGCGATTGCCGACCACATGGCGGCCAATGGCGTCAAGACCGCAGCCTACATCGGCTTCTCGGACGCCTATGGCGAGAACTGGCACAAGGAGTTCTCCAAGGCGCTGGAGATCAAGAAGATTCAACTGGTGGGCAACGAGCGCTTCTCGCGCACCGACACCGCCGTCATGGGCCAGACGCTGAAGATCATGGGTGCCAAGCCCGACGCGGTGCTGGTGGGCGGCTCGGGCACGCCGGCCGCGTTGCCGCAGAAGACCCTGGTGGAGCGCGGCTACACCGGCAAGATCTACCAGACGCATGGCGTGGCCAACGCCGACTTCCTGCGCGTCGGTGGCAAGGACGTGGAAGGCACCATCCTGCCGGTCGGCCCGGTGCTGGTGGCCGACCAGCTGCCGGCCAGCAACCCGGTGCGCAAGACGGCCATGGAGTACGTCACCGCCTACGAAGGCGCGCATGGCAAGGGCACGGTATCGGGCTTTGGCGCACACGCCTGGGACGCCGGCCTGATCCTGAAGGCGGCGCTGCCGGAGGCGCTCAAGGGCGGCAAGCCGGGCACACCCGAGTTCCGGGTCGCGCTGCGTGACGCGCTGGAGAACGTCAAGGAAGTGCCCGGTGCGCACGGCATCTTCACCATGTCGCCCAAGGACCACCTGGGACTCGATCAGCGCGCTCGCGTGATGGTCAAGATCGAGAACGGCTACTGGAAGTACTTGCCCTGAGTCTTCTCGTGTCAGAATCGGCACCCTGCGCGCGGTAAGAAGGCGCAGGCACTGATAACAACAATGGCACGCTGGCGCCGCGGGGCGACGAGTCCCGCTGGGCGCCAGTTTTGCCGGAGCGGTACCCCATGGATTCACAGATCGCGCTGATGCTGGCGCAGGACGGGCTGGTCAACGGCGCCGTCTATGGCCTGATGGCGCTGGCCTTGGTGCTGGTGTTCTCAGTCACCCGGGTCATCTTCATTCCCCAGGGCGAATTCGTGGCCTACGCGGCGCTGGCCATGGCTGCGCTGCAGGCCGGCCAGTTGCCCCCCATCATCTGGCTGCTGCTGATCATGGCGGCGCTGACGCTGTTGGTCGAGGCCTGGCGACACCTGCGCGGCGTGCGCGTGGCCTGGAAAGCGACCCTGCTGTGGACGGTGCTGCTGCCGCTGGTGGCCCTGGGCCTGGTCTGGGGCCTGAAGCCGACCTCGCAGATCGGCCAGACGCTGGCGGTGCTGGCGCTGGTGGTGCCGATGGGGCCGCTGGTGTACCGGCTGGCGTTTCGCCCGCTGGCGCGTGCCACGGTGCTGATGCTGCTGATTGCTTCGGTGGCCCTGCACCTGGCGATGGTGGGGCTCGGGCTGTTCTTCTTCGGTGCCGAGGGCTCGCGCACCGCGCCCATGTCGGAGGCACGCTGGGACGTGGGCGGGCTGATGATCACTGGCCAGTCCCTGGTGGTCGTCGGCGCCGCGGTCCTGCTGGTGATCGTGATGTTCCTGTTCTTCGGTCGCTCGATCATGGGCAAGGCGTTGCGCGCCACCGCCATCAACCAGACCGGCGCGCGCCTGATGGGCATCCCGACCGAGCTGTCGGGCGACCTGAGCTTCGCGCTGGCGGCACTGATCGGCACCGTGTGCGGCATCCTGATCGCACCGATCACCACCATTTACTACGACACCGGCTTCCTGATCGGCCTCAAGGGCTTTGTCGCCGGCATCATCGGCGGGCTCGCCAGCTACCCCATGGCGCTGGTCGGCGCCTTGCTGGTGGGACAGCTGGAATCGTTCTCGTCGTTCTGGGCCAGCGCGTTCAAGGAGGTGATCGTCTTCACCGCCATCATTCCGGTGCTGTGGTGGTTCTCGCTGCGCACGCATCACGTGGAGGACGAGGAATGAGCTCGCGCCACGTCACATGGATTGCCATCGCGCTGCTGGCGCTGGCCTGGGGCTTTCTGCCGCCGTTCACCGTCACGCTGCTGAACTACATCGGCCTGTATTCGATGGTGGCCGTGGGTCTGGTGCTGATCACCGGCGTCGGCGGCATGACCTCGTTCGGCCAGGCGGCTTTCGTCGGCCTGGGCGCCTATGCGACGGCCTGGGTCAGCACCTCGCCGCAGGTCGGCGCGGTGCTGGCCAGCCTGCCGCCGGGCCTGCTGCCCTGGCTGGGTCTGGTGCTGGGCCTGGTGGTCACGGCGCTGATCGCCTGGGTGCTGGGCGCCGTCACCCTGCGCCTGTCGGGCCATTACCTGCCGCTGGGCACCATCGCCTGGGGCCTAGCGCTGTACTACATCTTCGGCAACCTGCAGTCGCTGGGCGGCCACACCGGTCTGGCCGGGCTGCCGTCGCTGAACCTGTTCGGGCTCGACATGACCTCGCCGCGGGTGCTGGGGGTGTTCATCTGGGCCTTGCTGCTGCTGACAATCTGGGCCTTGCACAACCTGCTGGATTCGCGCGAGGGACGGGCCATCCGTTCGCTCAAGACCGGCCGCGTGATGGCCGAGTCGATGGGCGTCGATACCGCCCACCAGCGCATCAAGCTGTTCGTGCTGGCGGCTTTGCTGGCAGCGGTGTCGGGCTGGCTCTACGCGCACCTGCAGCGCTTCGTCAACCCGACGCCGTTCAACCTCAACATCGGCATCGAGTATCTGTTCATGGCCGTGGTGGGCGGCTCCGGCCACCTGTGGGGTGCGGTACTGGGGGCCACGCTGATCACGCTGCTGAAGGCCGAGCTGCAGAACTGGCTGCCGTACCTGATCGGTGCCGCCGGCAACTTCGAGATCGTGGTGTTCGGCCTGCTGATGCTGCTGGTGCTGCAACGGGCGGCGGATGGGCTGTGGCCGATCATCGCCAACGCCACGCGCGGCTTCATCCGGCCGACGCCGACTGCCGCGGCGCAGGCGGCTTCGGCCACGCTGGTCGCGCGCGCGCTGCCGCCCGCGGGCGAGGTGGTGCTGGATGCGTCCGAGGTCACCAAGCGCTTTGCCGGCCTGGTGGCCAACAACGCGGTCAACCTGAATGTGCGCACCGGCGAGGTGCATGCCTTGATCGGCCCCAACGGTGCCGGCAAGAGCACCTTCTTCAACATGATCTCCGGCGTCGACAGCCCCACGTCCGGCAGCGTGCAGCTGCTGGGTCAGTCGATGACCGGCAAGCCGTCGCGCGAATTCGCCCGCCTCGGCCTTGGCCGCACCTTCCAGCACGTGCGCCTGCTGGGCCAGCGCAGCGTGCTGGAGAACGTGGCGCTGGGCGCGCACCTGCGTGGGCAGCGCGGCTGGATCTCGGCCATGCTGCGCACCGAACGCGGCGAGGAGGCCGCGCTGCTGGCGGAGGCGCGGCGCCAGATCGAGCGCTGCGGCCTGCTGGATTACATCGACACGCCGGCCGGGTCGCTGCCGCTGGGCCAGCAGCGCATCGTCGAGATCGCGCGCGCGCTGGCGGGCCAGCCGACGCTGCTGCTGCTGGACGAACCCGCGGCCGGCCTGCGCCACCTGGAGAAACAAGCGCTTGCCGGGTTGTTGTCGCAGCTGCGCGCCGAAGGCCTGGCGATCCTGATCGTCGAGCACGACATGGAGTTCGTCATGAACTTGGCCGACCGGGTGACGGTGCTGGACTTCGGTTCGGTGATCGCCTCCGGCACGCCCGCCACGGTGCAGGCCGACCCGCAGGTGCTGGCGGCGTATCTGGGCAGCGATGAGGTGCCGCCGGGAGCAAAGATATGAGTACGCCGCTGCTGGAACTGGAGAATTTCTCCGTCTGCTATGGCCCGGTCGAAGCGGTCCATGGAGTCGCGCTGACGGTGGCCGAGGGCGAGATCGTCACCGTGATCGGACCCAATGGTGCCGGCAAGTCCACCTTGCTGAACGCCACCATGGGCCTGCTGCCATCGAACGGTGCGCTGAAGCTCGGTGGCCAGCCGATGGCGCGGACCACGGTGGAGGCCATGGTCGATGCCGGTGTCGGCCTGGTGCCCGAGAAGCGCGAGCTGTTCGGCGAGATGTCGGTCGAGGACAACTTGCTGCTGGGCGGCTTCGCGCGCTGGCGGCGCGGCCAGCGCGACCAGAAGCAACGCATGGCGGAGGTCTGCGCAATGTTCCCCCGCCTGCAGGAGCGGCGCGCGCAGATGGCCTCGACCCTGTCGGGCGGCGAGCGGCAGATGCTGGCGATCGGCCGCGCGCTGATGGCGCGCCCGCGCCTGCTGATGCTCGATGAACCCTCGCTCGGCCTAGCGCCGCTGATCGTGCGCGAGGTGCTGAACATCGTCGCCTCGCTGCGCAACATGGGCGTGTCGGTGCTGCTGGTGGAGCAGAACGCGCGCGCGGCGCTGGGCGTGGCCGACCGCGGCTACGTGCTCGAGATGGGCGAGGTGGCGCTGAGCGGCCCGGCCGATGAACTGATGCACGACCGACGCGTGATCGAGACCTACCTGGGCGTGGGCGGTCAGAAGGCAGCCTGAAAAACCCGCGGCCGCTGCGCATCTTGCCTGCCAAGGGTCGCTTGCCGCGACCCTTTCGGTTTTAATCGACTGTCCTGAGGAAATATCGCCATGAGCACTGCACAGCTTCAAAGCTTCATCGCCGGCCGCTGGATCGGCACCCAGCCCGCGCAGGCCCTGCACAGCGCCATCGACCACCAGGTGATCGCCCACACCCACGCCGAGGCCATCGACTTCGGCGAAGCGCTGCACCATGCCCGCACGGTGGGGCTGCCGGCGATGATGAAGACCGACTTCCAGCAGCGCGCTGCCATGCTCAAAGCGCTGGCCAAGTACCTGGGCGAGCGCAAGGAGGAGATGTACGCGCTGTCGTTTCACACCGGTGCCACGCGCAGCGACGGCTGGGTCGACATCGAGGGCGGCACCGGCACGCTGTTCGCCTACGCCAGCATGGCGAGGGAGCTGCCCAAGGCCGGCAACCTGTGGCACGAAGGCCCGCAGATGCCGCTCGGCAAGACCGGCGCCTTCTTCGGCACCCACGTGCTGGTGCCGCGCGGCGGCGTGGCGGTGCACATCAACGCCTTCAACTTCCCGGTCTGGGGCCTGCTGGAGAAATTCGCGCCCACCTTCCTGGCCGGCATGCCTTGCATCGGCAAGCCGGCGACGGCCACCAGCTTCCTGACCGAGAAGCTGGTGCGCCTGATCGACGAGTCCGGCATCCTGCCCGAGGGCGCACTGCAGCTCGTCATCGGCGGCACCGGCGACCTGCTCGACCGGCTGCAGGTTCCCGATGCGGTGACCTTCACCGGCTCGGCCGACACCGCCGCCAAGCTGCGCGTGACGCCGAACCTGGTCCGGCACAGCATCCCGTTCAACGCCGAGGCCGATTCGCTCAACTGCGCCATCCTGGCGCCGGACGTGACGCCGGAAGACGAGGAGTTCGACCTGTTCGTCAAGGAGGTGGCGCGTGAAATGACGCAGAAGGCGGGCCAGAAATGCACCGCCATCCGGCGCGCGCTGGTGCCCGCCGAGCGCGTCGACGCGGTGGCCACGGCGCTGCAGCAGCGCCTGGCCAGGACCACCGTGGGTGACCCGCGGCTAGAGAACGTGCGCATGGGCGCGCTGGCCTCGCGCGCGCAACTGCAGGACGTGGCCGAGCGCGTGGCCACGCTGCGCCAGGGCGCGCAAGTGCTGTTCGGCGGCGACGAGAGCTTCACGCCGGCGGGCGAGGGCGTGCGCGAGGGCGCCTTCTTCCCGCCCACGCTGCTGCTGGCGCGCGAGCCGTCGGGCCACGCCGCGCACGAGGTCGAGGCCTTCGGCCCGGTCAGCACGCTGATGCCGTACCAGGACGTTGACGAGGCGATCGCGCTGGCCGCGAAAGGGCAGGGCAGCCTGGCGGGCACGCTGGTGACCAAGGAGGGTGCCATCGCCGCGCAGGTCATCGGCGCGCTGGCGGCGCTGCACGGGCGGCTGCAGATCCTCGACCGCGTGGCGGCGGCCGAATCCACTGGCCATGGCTCGGCGCTGCCCTACCTCAAGCACGGCGGTCCGGGCCGTGCCGGCGGCGGCGAGGAGCTTGGTGGCCTGCGCGCCGTCAAGCACCTGATGCAGCGGGCGGCGATCCAGGGCTCGCCGGCGATGCTGGCGGCGGTGACCGGCGAGCCGGGCGCCGAATCCTGAGCGCAGCGCGGTCCGGCGGCATCATCAGGGCAAGCCGGTGTGGGCGGCCCTGATGCCGCGTCAAAGCCAGCGCGCGAGCAGCGCCAGCACGACGGCGGCCAGCATGTTGTGCAGCAGGGCCAGCCCCAGCGGCGCGCCCATCGTTCCGATCAGCGGGCCGAGCAGCGCCTGTGCCAACAGGCAGATCAACAGCACGGTGGCCGCCATGCGGTTGCGCCGCCGCAACAGCACGGCCAGCGGCAGCGTGCACAGCAGCACGGCGATGGCACCCAATCGGTGCAGCAACTGAAGCGGCGCGCCCTGGCCGGCGGCGGACAGGTGGTCCGCTGGCAGGCGCCAGGGATCGAGCACCGCCCACGACTGCGCCTGTGCCGCGGTCCAGCAATCGCCCAGGCCGGTACAGCTCAGCAGCGAAGCGGTCGCGCTGACCATGCCCCCCAGCGCCACCTGCGCCAGCACCAGCGCGGTGGCGAGCCAGAGCCATGGCTTGAGGCCGGCTTGAATGCCTGACCTGGCGGGCGCCGCCAGGCGCAGGCACAGTGCCAGCATCGCGAAGCCGCCCACCAGATTGCCCAGCACCACCGCCGGCAGGCGCGATTGCGCGGTCCAGCGTCCCAGCAGGGCGAGAAACAGCGTGATCGCGAGCAGCGCGATCACCAGCGCCGTGTCGGCGCGCCAGCGCGGCCTGGACTTGAGGGCGGTGGCCAGCATGGCGAGCACCAGCAGCAGCACCGCCACCGCCGCGATGCGGTGCGCCAGTCGGGCGGCAACGACGGCCGGCGTATTGGTGACCATCGGCCCGGCCTCCGGCTGACCGGCTGCGCTCTGGCTGTAGCACTGCGGCCAGGGCTCGCAGCCCAGCCCGGCCTTGACTTGACGCATGTACGCACTCAGGGTGGTGATGGCCAGCACCAGCACCACGCAGACCCACGCCATCCGCCGCAAGGCCAAGTGTGTAATTTCAGTGGATGTCATCGGCGGCATGCTGCAAAATGCAGAGCGGGGACTGATTGCATCGGGCGATGGTACGTCAAACCCCTTGAGGTCCCTGGGCTACTGGCTTGAAATTGAACTAGTTCAAGTCATACTTGCATCCGGCGCTTGAGAATCATCGAGCTGCCGCTATGGCAATTTATTGCATGCGCGTTTCACTGGAGGGACCATGAGTTCAAGCAAAAACCCGAACGACCCGCACAACCTGAACGATCCGAACGAGCCGATCCCCTGGATGCAGAAATTGCTGGACAGCCCGTTCCTGCTGCTGTTCCTGGGTGTGATCATCCCGATGCTGGTCTACAACGGCTGGGGTGTGTTTGAGATTCTCATCCTCCCGACGGCCAAGTAGGCCTCGCGGTTTCATTTGTTCAAACTGAGGGGTCAAGGCTCATGAGCGCAATATTGCCGCCGGCAGATCGGCTTTGGTACAAAGAACCCATCGACCGCGTCGAGGGAACCTGGATCGTGCTTTCGCTGATCTGGTGTCTGATCATGTTCGTCATGATGGTGGGCTGGCACGTCTGGGGCGACCAGAACCTGTCCACCGAAACCTATCGCACCACGCCAGACAAGTTCATGGCTCAGGCCCAGGCCATGGTGGACAAGTACACGGTGCGCACGGAGACCGACCAGAACGTGCCGGTGGTGGCACCGCCGCCGGGCAGCGACATCTACCTGCTGGGGCGCCTGTGGTCGTTCTGGCCCATTCTTGAACTGGAGAAAGGGCAGAAGTACCGACTGCACATGACCGCCATGGACTACAACCACGGCTTTTCGTTGCAACCAACCAACATCAACATCCAGATGGTGCCGGGCTTCGAGCACGTGATCACCATCACGCCCAACCAGGCGGGCACGTTCGCGCTGGTGTGCAACGAGTTTTGCGGCATCAACCACCACACGATGGTGAGCCGCATGTACGTCAAATAACAAGAGGGACAAATCATGGGCCAAGCTACGACCTATCGCACCTGCCCGCGATCGGGCCTCCAGTTTGAGGCGCAAGCTGAGAAGCTGATCACCTACAACGCCGTTGCGGGAGTGGTGTTCCTGCTGCTGGGCGGCATTCTGGCCATCGGCGTCGTGCTGACCCGCTGGCCGGCGGTTCACTGGCTCGAAGCCGACACCTTCTACATGGTGCTGACGGCGCACGGCCTCGACATGCTGATCTACTGGATGATCTTCTTCGAGATCGCCATCCTGTACTTCTGTTCATCGACGCTGCTGCGATGCCGGATCGCGGCACCCAAGATCGCCTGGCTCGCGTTCGCCCTGATGGTGATTGGCGCCGTGGGCAACAACATCGTGATCTTCCAGGGCAGCTCCAGCGTGATGATGACCTCGTACGTGCCGATGATGGCGTCGCCGTGGTTCTATCTCACCATCATCCTGTTCGCCGTCGGTGCGCTGATCGGCTGCTTCGTGTTCTTCGGCACCCTGGTGGTGGCCAAGCGCGAGCGGACCTACGAAGGCTCGATACCGCTGGTGACCATGGGCGCCCTGACGGCAGCCATCATCGCGGTGTTCACCCTGCTGTCGGGTGCAATCATCCTGGTCCCGACCTGGCTGATGTCGATCGGTCTGGTGAAGAACGTCGATCCGCTGGTCTACCGCACCATCTGGTGGGCGCTCGGCCACTCGTCGCAGCAGATCAACGTGGCGGCGCACATTTCCGTCTGGTACCTGGTGGCCGCGGTGGTGTTCGGCGCCAAGCCGATGAGCGAGCGCGTCAGCCGCACCGCCTTCCTGCTCTACATCCTGTTCCTGCAACTGGCCAGCGCGCACCACCTGCTGGCCGACCCGGGCCTGTCGACGCCGTGGAAGATCGTCAATACCAGCTACTTCATGTATTTCGCGGTGCTGGCCTCGATGCTGCATGGCCTGACGGTGCCGGGCGCGATGGAGGTGGCGCAACGCAAGAAGGGTTTCAGCAAGGGCCTGTTCGAGTGGCTGCGCAAGGCGCCGTGGGGCAACCCGACCTTCTCCGGGGTGTTCATCTCGATCATCGGCTTCGGCTTCCTGGGCGGCATCACCGGCGTGATGATGGGCACCGAGCAGCTGAACATGATCATCCACAACACCATCTACGTTCCGGGTCACTTCCACGCCACGGTGGTGATCGGCAGCACGCTGACCTTCATGGCGCTGACCTACTACCTGATCCCGGTGCTGTTCAAGCGCGAGATGATCGCGCCCAAGATGGCGCAGTGGCAGCCGTACGTGTTCGGCTTCTCGATGTACTTCTTCGTCCTGGTGATGATGGGGGCGGGTACCCTGGGCGTGTCGCGCCGCCACTGGGACATGGCCTTCAGCGGTCACGCGCTGGCCTACGAGTGGCCGGGTGCCGCCTATCTGATGATGGGCCTGGTCGGCATTGGCGGCATCGCGGCCATCGTGGGCGGCGGCATGTACATCTACGTCACCGTGGGCTCGATCCTGTGGGGCAAGCGGCTCGACAAGGGCGTCGAGAGCTCGACCTTCACGCCGATTCCGCGCGCCACGCCGGCGCTGGTCGCACAGACCTCCCATGGTTCGTCCGGCTTTGCCGCACCTGGCACCTTCGTGCTGGCAATGGTGTTCCTGATCGCCTTCGTGCTCTATTACTTCATCAACTGGAAGTATCTGTCCACGTTGTGGGCTCTGAGCTGAGGCGATCGTAGCTTCCGCGCGGCCAGTCGATGATGATCGGCCGTATGGAAAGATCCAGGGAGCAAGGGGTTGCCGGCACAACCAGATGCTCCCCCAGTCGGGTGGCCTTGCCGGCCGCCCAACTGTCGGTTGTCAGGGCAGCGGGTGAGGAAATGAGGTGCTTTGTTGGGTCGAGTGTGGGACGGCTGGCGCGGGTGATCTCGCAGGCGGCCGCGGCGACGGGTCTGCTGCTCGGGATTGCGACGGCATCCTGGGCGTCCGAGCCGGTCAGCACCGTTCCCAGGCTGGATGAAAACGCGGCACTCGCCGCCGGCCAGGCGGTGGTCGGCACCACCGTGCCGGATTTCACCCTGCTGGACCGGCGTGGCAAGCCGGTGCGCCTGTCGCAATACCGGGGCAAGCCGCTGCTGGTGAGCTTCATCTACACCGGCTGCTTCGAGATCTGCCCAACCAACACCCGCATGCTGCACGAGGCTGTCAAAGGCCTCGACAAGCTGCTCAGCCCGAACCAGTTCAACGTCGTCAGCGTCGGCTTCAACCAGCCGTTCGACTCGCCGACCGCGATGCGCGCGTTCGCGGCGCAGCATCGGATCACTTACCCCAACTGGGAATTCCTCAGCCCGCACGCCAACCACGTGCAGTCGATCACCGAGGCGTTCGGGTTCAGCTACGTCGCGACGCCGGCCGGTTTCGACCACGTGCTGGGCGTGACCGTGGTCGATGGCGAGGGCAAGATCTACAGCCAGGTCTGGGGTGACAACATGAACCCGCAGAAGCTTGGCGAGCCGCTGCGGCAACTGCTGGGCCGGGCGCCCCTGGCTCAGACCGACAGCATTTCCGACCTGATCGAGCGGGTGCGCATCCTGTGCACGGTGTACGACCCGGATACCGGCACCTACCGCTTCAAGTACGCGCTGATTCTGGAGATCATCGGTGGCGTCAGTTTTTTCATCGCCATGATCTGGTTCTTCGTGGCTGAGCTGCTGCGCAAGCGACGGGCACGCCGTGCCGCACGGCCCCCGTTGCTGCCGATTCGTCCCGGTGAGGCCTTGCGTTGAGTCGATCCGCCGATGCGCTGGTTGCGCAAGTTCCAGCCGCTGCGGGCGAACTGGGGTCGATTCACCATCATCTGCTGGCAGCCTGGAAACGGCTTGAACATGGTCTGGACGCGCTGACCGGCTCCGGCCTGAACCCGCTGCGCCATCTGGGCAGCCTGGGCTTTCTGTGCTTCTGGACACTGGCCGTGAGCGGGATCTATTTGTTCGCGGTCATCGACACCTCGGTGGACGGCGCCTTCCGCTCGATTCAGCGACTTGAGCGGCTGGGATGGCTTTACGGCGGCTGGCTGCGCGGCGTACACCGCTACGCCGCCGATGCCTTCGTGCTGCTGATGGGTCTGCACCTGCTGCGCGAGTGGCTGTACGGGCGCTATACCCGATTTCGGCGCTTTTCCTGGATGACCGGGGTGCCCTTGATCGTGTTTGCCTTCGTGTGCGCGATCGGCGGTTTCTGGCTCAACTGGAATCAGCTGGGCCAGTTCTCGGCCATCTCCACGGCCGAATGGCTGGACGCGTTGCCGTTTCTCGCCGCCCCGCTGGCGCGCAACTTCCTGACCGCCAATGCCGTCAGCGACCGCCTGTTCTCGCTGTTCGTGTTCGTGCATCTGGGCGTCTCGCTGCTGATGGTGTTCGGCTTGTGGTTCCACATCCAGCGCCTGACGCGGGCCAAGGTGCTGCCGCCGCTGCCGCTCACGCTGGGGGCGTTGCTGATGTTCGTGCTGCTGGCGAGCTGGTATCCGATCACCAGCGGCCAGGCCGCCGATGTCGCGAGCATGCCGGCCGAGCTCCAACTCGACTGGGTGCTGCTGTTTCTCCATCCGCTGGTGCGCGCCACCTCGGGGGAGCTGGTCTGGCTGCTGGTCGGTGGCACTCTGTTGCTGCTGCTGGCGCTGCCGTTCATCTCGCGCACGGTGGCGATGCCGGTGGCGCAGGTGGATCCGGCCAATTGCAGCGGTTGCCGACGCTGCTTCGACGACTGTCCCTATGCCGCGATCACCATGGTGGCGCACCCGAACGGCAAGCCGGGTGTCGAACTGGCGCTGGTGGCTGCCGACCGCTGCGCCAGCTGCGGCATCTGCGCCGGCGCCTGCCCGTCATCGACACCGTTTCGCAGCATGCAGCAGTTGCGCACCGGCATCGACATGCCGCAGCTGTCCGTCGATGCGCTGCGTGAACGCATGCGCGCCGGCCTCGCGCGTTGTGCAGCATCGCAGCCAATCGTGGTGTTTGGTTGCGGGCACGGTCCGCGCGTGGCGGCGCTGCGCGACGCGGATGTCGTGACGGTCGAGCTGATCTGTGCCGGCCAGATGCCACCCTCGTTTGTTGAATATGCGTTGCGCGACGGGGCCACCGGCGTGCTGGTGACCGGTTGCGCCGAGGGCGCATGCGAATACCGCCACGGCCAGGTCTTCACCCAGGCCCGCCTGGACGGCCGGCGCGAACCCCGGCTGCGTGCTTCCGTGGCGCCCGAGCGCTGGGCGGCGGCCTGGGCCGATGCGAGCGATGAACGCGCGGTGGCCACGGCGCTGCGCGGGTTGCGTGAACAAATAAGAACTGACGATCGGCCCGCCGCGCGGGTTGCCGAGGTGTATTCATGAGCAAGCGCCCAAGCGCCGCCGATCCCGAGCGGCGAAAAGTTTCCGTTGGTGCCTGGATCGGGCAGGCGATCCTGTATGCGGCCTTCGCCCTGTTCATCGGCGTGTTCTCGCATTGGCCGGCCTACCGGCCGCTGGACGAGGGGCAGGCACTGATCAAGGTGAGCTTCTCGCACACCGGCAAGCCGGTCGGCGATTGCGTGAAGCGCACGCCGGAAGAGCTCGCCCACCTGCCGCCGCAGATGCGCAAGCCGATCGATTGTCCGCGTGAGCGCTCGCCGGTCAGCATCGAGGTCGACATCGGCGGCCAGCCGGTGCTCAATCGCACGGCGCAGCCCACCGGCCTGAAGCGCGATGGCGCCTCGGCGGTGTACGAGCGTGTGCGCGTGGCTTCGGGAGAGCAGAAGATCGCGGTGCGCATGAAGGATGACGTGCGCGCACCGAGCTTCACCTACGAACGCGAGGCCACAGTCACACTGAAGCCGTCCCAGGTGCTGGTGATCGACTTCGACGCCGAGAAAGGCGGCATCACGCTGCAATGAGTACCGACGCGCAAGCCATCATTTCATCTTCGCCATCGGGCCTGGTGCGCGGCGCTCCGGCCGCCGCGACAAGCTACGCGCTGCCGCTGCCGAACGCCGCACAGCGCGCGCTGGCGCGTGGCTGGCTGGGCCTGGGCCTGATGGCGCTGGCCGGCTCCGGCCTGTTTGCCGTGCTGCTGGTGCTGGCGCGCACGCCGCGGCTCAACCAGTGGCTGCCGGTGGCGGATTTCTTCCGCGTCGCCCTGGTGGTGCACGTGGACCTGTCGGTGCTGGTCTGGTTCGCCGCCATGGCCGGCATGCTCTGGAGCCTGAACGCGACCGAGCGCTGGCAAGGCTGGAGCTGGGTCGCGCTGGGTGCCTGTGGCAGTGGCACGCTGCTGATGATGCTGGGCGCCTTCGTCGATCCGGGGCAGGCGATCATGGCCAACTACATCCCGGTGCTGCACGGGCCGCTGTTCCTGGCCGGACTGGTGGTGTTCGCGCTCGGCATCGGCATCGAGGTGCTGCGCAGTCTGCTGGCCACCCCGCGCCTGGGCGAGTTGCTTGATGGCGAACGCGCGCTGCGTTTCGGCCTCACGGCCAGCGCGGTCTGCGTGGCGGTGGCCTTGCTGGCGTTCGCTTGGTCCCTGCTCGAGGTGCCGAGGCAGCTGGAGCACCGGACCTACTATGAACTGCTGTTCTGGGGCGGTGGCCACGCGCTGCAGTTTGCCTGGACGCTGCTGATGCTGGTGGTGTGGCTGTGGCTGGCGCACGCCTGCGGCGGCGTCGTCCCGCTCAGTCCGCGAATCACCTTGCTGCTGCTGCTGCTGGCGCTGGCCAGCGTGTTCATCACGCCCTACGCCTACCTGGCGCACGACGTCATCAGCGTCGAGCACCGCGAACTGCACACCTGGGCGATGCGTTTCGGCGGCGGCCTGGCCATCTTCCCGGTGACCCTGGCGGTGGTGCTGGCGCTGCTGCCGCTGCGCCGGCTGCAGGCGCACCAGAAGCCGCTGTGGGGCGCGCTGGTCAGTTCCATGGCGCTGTTCGCTTGCGGCGGCGTGATCGGCATGCTGATCAGCGGCAACAACGTCAAGATCCCGGCCCACTATCACGGCTGCATCGTCGGCATCACGCTGGCGCTGATGGGCATCGTCTACCACCTGCTGCCGGCGCTGGGCTATGGCACGCCGCGCGGGCGCATGGCGGTGTGGCAGCCGTACCTGTACGGCGTCGGGCAGTTGCTGCACATCGTCGGCCTGGTCTGGTCCGGCGGCTATGGCGTCCAGCGCAAGGTGGCGGGCGCCGATCAGGTCTTGCGCAGCAGCGCGGAGGTGGCGGGAATGGGTTTGATGGGACTGGGCGGCCTGCTGGCCGTGATCGGCGGCCTGCTGTTCGTGGTCGTGGTGCTGCGCGCCATGCGGTCGCAGGCGGGGAGGGCAGCCGCATGATCTCGAGACTGCAGGCGCTGATGCGCTGGGGCTTCATGCAGGTCGAAGCGCTGTTCAACCGCGCTTTCGGCGACCGACTGAATCCCTACTATCACCTCGGCTCGCTCACCTTCTTCCTGTTCTGGATCGTCGCCGGCACCGGGCTCTACCTGTTCGCCTTCTTCGACACCAGCGTGACCGGCGCCTACGAGTCGGTCGAGAAGCTGACGCACAAGCAGTGGTTTGCCGGCGGCATCGTGCGCAGCGTGCACCGCTACGCGTCCGATGCCATGGTGGTGACCATGGTGATCCACATGGCGCGCTACTTCGCCTTCGACCGCCTGCGCGGCTTTCGCTGGTTCTCCTGGGTCAGCGGGGTGTTCCTGATCTGGCTGGTCTACGCCGCCGGCGTCAATGGCTACATGCTGCCCTGGGATCAGCTGGCGCAGTACGTCACCACCGCCAGCTTCGAATGGCTGGACTGGATCCCGATGTTCCGCGGCACCCTGATCCGCAACTTCATCTACGACGCGCGCGTCAGTGACCGCTTGTTCTCGCTGCTGGTGTTCATCCACATCGGCGTGCCGTTGGTGACGCTGATGCTGATGTGGGTGCATGTGCAGCGCGTGCCCAAGGCGACCATGCAGCCGCCGCGTCCGATCGCCATCAGCGTGTCGGTGATGCTGGTGGTGCTGGCGCTGGTGCTGCCGGTGATGAGCCAAGGTGGGCCGGCGCACATGGCCACGGTGCCGAGCGAACTCAAGCTCGACTGGCTGCTGCTGGGCCTGTACCCGCTGGTGCACGTGTGGTCGCCGGCCGCGACCTGGGTCCTGGTGATCGGCCTGACGGCCTTGCTGCTGGTACAGCCCTGGCTGGTGTGGAAGCGCGGGCGCGGTGGCCGCAACCTGCAGCTCACCGTGCATCCCGACTCGCGCCAGGTGGCGGCGCGACCGGGCGAGACGATTCTCGAGGCCGGCCTGCGCGCCGATCTGGCGCTGGCCTACGACTGCCGCAGCGGCGGCTGCGGGCTGTGCGTGTGCACGGTGCTGAACGGCAAGTTCGACCACGGGCCATACCAGCCCGCGACGCTGACCGAGTCGATGCGTGCCCACGGGCAGGCGCTGATGTGCTGCGCGGTGCCGCTGGAGGATCTGGAAATCGAGGTCGATTACCTGGAGCCGCTGGTCAGGAAGGAGTTCGTCGGCACCGTGGTGTCGATGGAGCGGCTGGCGCCGGAGGTGATGCGCGTGATCGTGCAACCGCCCGAAGGGCAGCCGAGCGACTTCCTGGCCGGCCAGTACCTGAACGTGATCCTGGACGATGGCGAGCGGCGCGCGTTCTCGTTCGCCAACCCCCCGCACCAGAAAGGGCAGATCGAGCTGCACGTGCGCCTGATCCCGGGTGGGCGTTTCACCACCCACGTGTTCGAGGACATGAAGGTGGGCGATCCGATCCGCCTGGAGGGCCCGCTGGGCCGCTTCACGCTGCGCGAGAGCGAGCGTCCGATCCTGTTCCTGGCCGGCGCCACCGGCTTCGCGCCGGTCAAGAGCATCATCGAGGACGCCTTCGATCGCGGCATCCGGCGGCCGATGCGGCTGTACTGGGGCGTGCGCAAGCCGAGCGATCTGTACATGCGCGAGCTGGCCGAGCAGTGGCAGCGCGAGCACGACAACTTCACCTTCATCCCGGTGATCTCCCACGGCACGCCGGACGACGGCTGGGAGGGCCGGCGCGGTCTGGTGCACGAGGCGATCCTGGCCGATTTCCCGAACCTGGCGGGGCAGGAGCTGTACGCCTGCGGCTCGGCCATGATGATCGAGAACGCGGTGCCGGCCTTCTTCGCCCAGGGCCTGGACGAGGACGCCTGCTTCTCGGACGCTTTCCTGCCCACGCCGCCGCGCGCCGGCGCGGCTGCGCCGGCGGCGACACCGACGGGCTGAGGCGGTCAGGTAGCCGATCACCACCGTCGACCACGATCGCGGTGCCGGCCGGATCCACGCGTCGGCTCGGCGGTGCCGGGTTCTATGGCCGTGATGGGTTGAGGGCAGTTGCTGGCTGGGCCGCGGCGTCCCAGCGTGCCGGTGGACTGAATCGAGGCGCTACCGGTCCGCATGGCGAAGCACGGGATCCCGCTCCCATCGCGGCGGATCGCCATGGACTACGAAAGGCGAGGGCGTGTCAGATAAACTCGGGTGCCGGTTTCAATCCGGCGCGACCCAGCCTCTTCGTTCTTCCCCGCACAGTGTCCCTCAGTCTCGAAAAATTCAATATTCCCCGTTACATGGCGACCCTGCCGCTGTTCTCGAATCTGCAGCAGGAGGAATTGGAGCGCCTGGCCGCCGGCTGCACCTTGCGACGCCTGGAGCGCGGCAAGATAATTTTTCGCGCCGGCGAACCGTGCACCGAGTTTCACGTCGTCGTGCTGGGCCAGGTGAAGCTGTTCGCCATCTCGCCCAGCGGGGTCGAGAAGGTGATCGAGCTGTGCGGACCGAGTGGCAGCTTCGCCGAGGCGGTGATGTTCATGGACGCCCCCTACGTCGTCTCGGCGCAGACCCTGACCGACGTGCTGCTGCTGACGATCGACAAGTCCACGGTGCTGCAGGAAGTGGAGGGCAACTCGACTTTCGCGCTGCGCATGCTGGCCGGGCTGTCGCGGCGCCTGCATGGCCTGATCAAGGACGTGGAGGGCTACGCCTTGCACAGCGGCGTGCAGCGCGTGATCGGCTATCTGCTGGGTGATCGCACGGACGAGGGCCAGCCGGCCGAGGATTCGATCACGGTGTCGCTGCCGGTCAGCAAGGCGGCGATCGCCTCGCGCCTGTCCCTGACGCCCGAATACTTCTCGCGCGTGCTGAATGAATTGGAAACCGCCGGGTTGATCCGGGTCGACAAGCGCGACATCCACATCATCGACACCACCCAACTGGCGGCCTACCAGCCGCGCTGAAAGCCCGGCGAGGCTGGCCGCGGCGGTGGGCTGCGTGCGACTTCAGTGCGAGGTGCCTTCCGAGCGCGTGATCTTGTTGAACACGTTGTACTTGCCCACGGGCTTGCGCATCGGCAGGCGCTTGACCTCCTTGAACGTCGCCGCGTCGTAGACGATCAGCGCGCCGTCGTCCTCCCACAGGCTGGCCAGCGCATGGCGTCCGTCCTTGTCGAACTCGATGTGCGCCAGCGTCTTGCCGGGCTCGCCCTTGACCTCGGCCACGGTTTCCAGCGTGCGCTTGTCGATGATGGTCATGATGTGCTTGGCCTTCGGGCTCATCATCGAATCGGTCCAGGCGTAGGGCGTGTTCTCGTGGCTGCGCATGAAGAAGCCCGGGCCCGGGGTGGTGAGGTCCTTGACCAGCTTCCAGGTCTTCATGTCGATCACGCTGATCACGCCATCTTGCAGGTTGGGGCTGGCCAGTACGCGCGTGCCGCCGTGGTCGAAAGTGATGCCCGAGCCCAGGTGCGGCATGCCGGCGATCGGCAGGGTGGCGATCTTGCGCCGCACGTCCAGGTTGACCACCTGGCCGCTCGGCGTGCCGTCGGCGTGCGGGCGCGAGGCCCCCAGCGCATAGGCATAGTCCTGGCTGAAGAAGAAGTCGTCCAGCGGCTCTTCCAGCGGCGTGCGGCGCACGCCCAGAAAACCGTCCTTGGCGATGCCTTCCTTCATCTTGTAATCGTGCACCAGTCCATCGTAGATCGGCGCCGCCTTGGGGTCGTAGCTGATCTCCCACAGCTCCGGAATGTCCTTCAGCGCCACCACGAAGCTCTTGCGCGGCTCGGCGTCATACACGGCCGACACGCGCGAACTCTTGCTGCCATCCAGCAGCTGCGCCGCGTAGCTGCGCTGATGGTTCAACTCGGCGTCGAACAGCACCACGGTGTGCGGCAGGTAGTTGGCCGCCATCACCCACTTGCCGTCGCCGCTGACGGCGATGTTGCGCATGTTGATGCCGGCGCGCACCTCGGCCACGGTCTTCAGGTTCCAGAGGTCGAACTTGGTGATCCAGCCGTCGCGCGAGCCGAAGAACACGTAGCGCCCGTCGGGCGTGAACTTCGGCCCGCCGTGCAGCGCGAAGCGCGAGGCAAAGCGGTGGATCGGCTCGAACCTGTCGCCGTCGAGCAGGGTCACGTGGTGGTCGCCGCCCTCGACCACCACGAACAGGTTCATCGGGTCGGCGGACCACTGCGGCTTGGCCGGCCAGTCGCGCCAGCCCGCCGTCTCAATGCGGCTGGCGGTGATGTCGGCGGTGTCCCAGCTTGGCGGCGGCGTGACCGGGGTGTAGATCCACTCGGTCAGTGCAGCGATCTCCTCGGGCTTCAGCGTGTCCTTGTAGGGCAGCATCTGCGTTGCCGGCCGGCCGTCCCGGATCACCTGCAGCGCCTGCGGCTTGCGCAACCGCGCCAGGCTTTCCGGCAGCAGCGCCGGCCCCATCCCGCCCAGGCGCTGCTCGCCGTGGCAGGACGCGCAGTGTTGCTGGTAGAGGGTGGCAGTGTCGATCGCAGACGCTGTGCCGGCGATCGGCGCCTGTGCACTGGCCATGGCGCTGGCACCCAGCACGATCGCGGTGGTCCAGCAGCGGCGGATCAGTTTGGAAGACATGGTGGCTGCAATGGCGTGCGGGTTGGGCTGGGTGACGTCAGGAGTTCGTGGGTGCCAGCTCGGTAGCCCGGCGACGCGGGGAGAATGCGGTGGTCTCGATGCGCTCGCCACCCTCGACGCCGATTTCCTCGTCGCTCAGATAGCAGCCGGGGTCTTCCTGCCAGGCGTCGCCGGTGACCTGCTGGGCGCGCACGCGGGTGTTGCCGCCGCAGATGGCGAAGTGCTGGCAGGCGCCGCAGCGGCCCTTGACCGGGCGCGGCCTGGCCTTCAGACCCGCCATCAGCGGGTCGCTCAAGTCCATCCAGATCTCGGAGAACGGCCGCGCCTTGACGTTGCCCAGGCCGTGGTGCCACCACATGGTGTCGGGGTGCACGTCGCCCAGGTTGTCGATGTTGGCGATGTTGACGCCAGAGGAATTGCCGCCCCAGGCGACGAGGCGCTGGCGCACCTGCTCGGTCCATCGCGGCAGGTGCTGCTCGACCCACTGCAGCAGGTAGACCCCGTCGGCGTCGTTGTTGCCGGTGACGTATTCGTGCCGGCCGCCGGCCTGCGCGTCCTGCCAGGCGGTGTCGTAGAGCAAGTCCAGCGCCTGGCGCGTGGCGATGTGGCGCGCGTCCTTGCCGCGATGGATGTTGCCGCGCCCGGCGTAGTTGAGGTGGCTGAAGTAGAACTTGTCGACGCCCTCGTCGCGCATCAACCGCAGCAGATTGGGCAGGTCGTGCGCGTTCAGGTCGGTCATGGTGAAGCGCAGGCCGACCTTGGTGCCAAGCCTCTGCAGGTGGCGCACCGCGCCCAGGCTGAGATCGAACGCGCCCTCGAGCCGGCGGAACTTGTCGTGTGTGGCGCCGATGCCATCCAGGCTGATGCCGACGTAGTCGAAGCCGGTGGCGTGAATGCGCTGTGCCAGCGCCTGGTCGATCAGCGTGCCGTTGGTCGACAGGCCGACGTAGAACTTCATCGCCTTGGCGCGTTCGGCGATCTCGAAGATGTCGGGACGCAGCAGCGGCTCGCCGCCGGAGAGGATCAGCGCCGGCACGCGGAAGCGTTTGAGGTCGTCCATGACGTCGAACACCTGCTGCAGGCTCAGCTCGCCGGGGTAGTCATGGTCGGCCGAGAACGCGTAGCAATGCTTGCAGGTCAGGTTGCAGCGCCGGATCAGGTTCCAGATCACGACCGGGCCGCCGGGGCCATCGCCTTCGCTGCGGCGGCGCGTCGGCGCCGGGTATGCACCGCTGGCCTCGGCCGTGGCCAGCTCGTGCATGAATTGGGAGATTCGGAACATGGGGCAACCTCAGGCGGGCGCTTTCCGGCCCACCGCAATGGATGATAGATCGAAGCGCCGATTCAACCATGATATGAGTCAATTTGCAGCCGACGGCATCGGGTGGACAGCCGCCGGGCGGCGCCTCTTTGCGTCGATCACGGGTGGGTTGCCAGGCGCTCGCCATTCATTTGATGAAGCGCATGGGGGCCATGACTGGTGCCGCTATGCTTCGTGCTTCCATGAATCCATGCAGTGACAAGCTGATGAATCCCGAAGCCATCCTGGTCCTGGCGCGCGAGGACGCGCGCCGCGCTCTGGAGGAAGATGTGGGCAGCGGCGATCTGACCGCCGCCCTGGTGCCCGAGGGGCGCCGTGCCTGCGCCCAGGTGCGGGTGCGCGAGCCGGCGGTGCTCTGCGGCGCGCCCTGGGTCGAGGCGACATTGCGCGCACTCGATCCGGCGGCGAGCTGGCACTGGCGCGTGGCCGAGGGCCAGCGCTGCGAGCCTGGACAGACCGTGCTGGAGATCGAGGGCGATGCCCGTGCGCTGCTCAGCGCCGAGCGCACGATGCTCAACTTCCTGCAGTTGCTGTCGGCGGTGGCCACCAAGACCGCGACGTACGTGGCTCAGGTGGCCGGCACGCGAGCGCAGGTCGTGGACACGCGCAAGACCCTGCCCGGCCTGCGCCTGGCGCAGAAGTACGCCGTGCGCACCGGCGGCGGCACCAATCACCGCATCGGCCTGCATGACGCCGTGCTGATCAAGGAAAACCACATCGCCGCCGCCGGTGGCGTGACGGCCGTGCTGCAGGCCGCGCGCGCCGTGGCCGCCAGGGCGGCATTCATCGAGATCGAGGTGGAAACGCCGGCGCAGTTGCAGGAGGCGCTGGCCGCCGGCGCCACCATGGTGCTGCTGGACAACATGCCGCTGGCGCAGCTGCGCGAGGCGGTGCGCATCAACGCCGGCCGCGCCATCCTGGAAATCTCCGGCGGCGTCACGCTCGATGGCCTGCGCGCCCTGGCCGAGACCGGCGTCGACCGCATCTCCGTCGGCGCCTTGACCAAGGATGTCAAGGCCATCGATTTCTCCATGCGCCTGCAGGACATCGCCTGAAGGTGGCCTCCATGACTGGCATGACAGACATCCGCGAAGTGGAATACGAGCAGCCGCGCGCCGGCGCGGAGGCTGGGGCGTGCTCCACCAAATACGCCTGGGCGCGCGTTCCGCCCGCGTTGTCGGCCACCGAGCGCGACGCGCTCAAGGACCGGATCCGTCGCCTGCTGAAGCAGAAGAACGCGGTCATGGTGTCGCACTACTACGTGCACCCTGACCTGCAGGATCTGGCCGAGGAAACCGGCGGCCTCATCAGCGACTCGCTGGAGATGGCGCGCTTTGGCCGCGATCACGCGGCGCCGACGCTGGTGGTGAGCGGCGTGCGCTTCATGGGCGAGACGGCCAAGATCCTCAGTCCCGAGAAGACCGTGCTGATGCCCGACCTGGACGCCACCTGCTCGCTCGACCTGGGCTGCCCGCCCGACGAGTTCAGCGCCTTCTGCGACCAGCATCCCGACCGCACCGTGGTGGTCTACGCCAACACCAGCGCCGAGGTGAAGGCGCGCGCCGACTGGCTGGTCACCTCAAGCTGCGCACTCGACATCGTGGCTGCGCTCAAGGACGCGGGCCACCGGATCCTGTGGGCGCCCGACCGTCACCTGGGCGCCTACATCGAGCAGCAGACCGGTGCCGACATGGTGTTCTGGCACGGCGCCTGCATCGTGCACGACGAGTTCAAGGCGCTGGAGCTGCAACTGCTGAAGAAGCAGCGCCCCCAGGCCAGGGTGCTGGTGCACCCCGAGAGCCCGCCCGAGGTCATTGCCCTGGCCGATGCGGTGGGTTCGACCTCGGCCATCCTCAAGGCCGCGCGTGAAATGGACGCGCCCGAGTTCATCGTCGCCACCGACAGCGGCATGCTGCACAAGCTGCGCACCCTGAACCCCGGCAAGACCTTCCACGAGGCACCGACAGCCGGTGCCAGCGCCACCTGCAAGAGCTGCGCGCACTGCCCGTGGATGGCCATGAACGGGCTGGTCGGCGTGGCGCACGTGCTGGAGACCGGCGCCAACGCCGTCCACGTCGACCCGGCGCTGATCCCGCGTGCGCGCCGGCCCATCGACCGCATGCTGGCGTTCACCGCGGCGCTCAAGAGCGGGCAGGCGCCGGGTGCACTGGTGCCGCACCTGGGCGCGGCATGACCGGCCGCCGCGCAATCGAGTGGAACAGAGGCGCTCGTATTAACGCCGATGCAGGCTCAGAGCGCCTGCGTCGGAACGTGGTGGCGCAGCTCCACCTGCCGGTTCTTGGCGTCCACGAACACCAGCTGCGGCTGGTGTGCCGCCAGCTGGGCTTCGTCCACCTGGGCGAAGGCGGCGATGATGACCAGATCGCCCAGCGCTGCGCGCCGCGCGGCCGAGCCGTTGATCGAGATCATGCCGCTGCCGCGCTGTCCCTTGATGGCGTAGGTGACGAAGCGCTCACCGTTGTCGATGTTCCAGACGTGGACCTGTTCGTTCTCGACGATGTTGGCGGCGTCCAGCAGGTCTTCGTCGATGGCGCACGAGCCTTCGTAGTGCAGCTCGCAGTGGGTGACGGTGGCGCGATGAATTTTTGATTTGAGCAGGGTGCGCAGCATGGCGATCCTCGAGTTCAGAAAGCGGGTGTGTCCGGTGATCCTGGCGTGGCTCGGGCCTGTCCGGCGAGGCTGTGGCCTTCAGGTCGGGCGGCGCAGCCGCAGCCCGGTCTTTTTCAGGATCGCGCTGGAAAACAGCACGTCGTGCGCCCGGCAGGCGTCGCCCAGCAGCTCGGCGGCGGTCTCGGCCTGCGCCAGCACCTCGGCGCGGCTGTGGCCGTGCAGCATGGCGAACAGGTTGTAGCGCCACACGCCCGGCTTGCGCGGACGGCGGTAGCAGTGGCTGACGGCGGGCTGGCTGCCCAGCAGCTCGCCCAGGCGGTCGACCTGCTCGTCGTCGATGTCCCATACGCTCATGCCGTTGGCGGTGTAGCCCAGGCGGTAGTGGTTGGGCACCGCGGCGATGCGGCGCACCACGCCGGCCGCCAGCAGTTCGGCCAGGCGGGTGCGCACCTGCGCGGCGCTGCAGCCCAGCGCCAGCGCGACGTCGTCGTACGGACGCGGCGCGAGCGGCAGCCCGGCCTGGGTGGCGGCCATCAGCCGGCGATCGAATTCGGTCAGGCTCAGCGGCGTGCTTCCCGCTGGCGCTGGCGCGGTGGCGCGGGGCGCCTCGCGCCCCAGCCGAGGCGCCTGCGCCAGCAGCGGCAGGTACAGGCCGACGAAGTATTCGCGCTCCTTCGGGAATGCGTGCACCGGCAGTCCGGTGATGGCCTCGATGCGCTGGCACGCGGCCCAGGCCGCCTCGGGGGTTTCGGCGGCGACCACGAACCACATGTTCAGCGCGTGATCGCGTCGGTAGTTGTGGGCGATTTCCGGCAGTGCGTTGACCTGCTCGGTCACTTCCTCGTAGCGCGCCTCGGGCGCCTGCAGCGCGGCGAGGATGAACTGCCCGCCGGCCTTCTCGATGTGGAACAGCGGCCCGAAGCGCGTCAGCACGCCGGATTGCAGCAGCCGGTCCAGGCGCTCGATCACTTGCCGCTCGGTCATGCCCAGTTCGGCTGCGACCTCGGCGAACGGGCGCTCGCTCAAGGGCAGGTTCAGCTGCAGTCGGTCGATCAGCCGCGCGTCGTCCAGGTCGATGCCGACCGGCAACTCGCGCGCCGTGCTCAGACTGGGCTCGGTCACGCGTGAGTCTCCGGCAGCGGGCGGAAGTAGCGCGCTCCGGTCTGCTTGAAGCGGCGGCGGCTGAACAGCACCTGCTGCGGCCAGGCCTGCAACCCGGCACCGTCGATGGCCGCGCCCAGGGTCACCAGCGTGGCCTCACGGCTGCGGCCGTGCACCATGCAGTACAGGTTGTACGGCCACTCGGGCGCGCGCTCGCGCCGGTAGCACAGCGTGATGCCCGGCTGCGTCGCCAGGCGTTCACCGAAGGCGTCGACCTGATCGTCCGGGATGTCGAACACCGTCATGGCATTGGCCGAGAAGCCGACCTCGTGGTGGCGCACCACCAGGCCGAAGCGGCGCAGCGTGCCGGCGTCGAGCCAGGCCTGGATCCGGGCCAGCACGAGGTCGGTGCTGGTGTCGAGTGCCTCGGCCCAGACCGCGAACGGCTCGGGTGTCAGCGGCAGACCGGCTTCGACCAGGCCGGCCAGGGGCCGGTCGGCATCGTCAACGCGTGGTGGACGCCGCTGGATCGCCTGGCCGGCGCGCGCCGGTGCGTGCAGGTCGAAGCCGAGGTCGATGCGGTAGGGGCGCACCATCTTCAGCCGCACCACGGACAGAGCCGTCTCGCGCTCGATCGCGCCGAGTGCCTGGTCCAGCGACTCGGTGCCGGTGCCGGTGATCACGAACCACAGGTTCAGCTCGTGCTCGCGCTCGTAGTTGTGGTTGACGCCAGGATGGGCCGACACCTTGGCGGCCACCGACTCCAGCCGCTCGGGCGGTACCGCCATGGCGCAGAGCAGGGCGGCGCCGCCGACGCCCGGTGCCCAGACGCCACCGATGCGGCTGATGGCACCGCGTTCGGCCAGCGCCCGGCATTGGTCGAGGATATTCTGCTCGCTGCAGCCCCAGCGCTCGGCCAATGCCTCGAACGGCCGCGCCTGCAGCGGAAAGCCGCGCTGGCCTTCGTTCAGCAGGCGCTCGCCCAGGCTGAGATCGGCGTCGCGGGCCGGCATGTCCACCGCGTCAGAACCCGGTGCGCGCCGCGCGCGAGGTGAAGAAGATGCCGCTGGGTGAGCGGGCTGGCAGCTCGGCCAGCGTCTCGAACGACTGGGTGTCGATTACCGACACCCGGTGGTCGTCGCGCGAGCTGATCCACACCGCGTCGCCGCGCGGGGTGAACTCCATGTGCAGCACCGCCTTGCCCGGCTTCAGGCTGCGCACCACCTGGCGCGTCTGCGTGTCGATCACCTGCACCGTGTCGTAGTCCGGCACGGCGAAGTTGACCCACACCTGGCGGCCGTCGGGCCGCGCCATCACGAACACCGGCTGGCCGACGACGGGGACGCGACCGACTTCCTGCCAGGTGTCGGTGTCGACGATCAGCACCTCGCGCCGGCCGATCGCGGGCAGCCAGGCGTGCCTGCCGGCAATCGACCAGCCGCGCAGGTGCGGCATCTTGAACACCGGCAGCGGCTGCTCGCCGCGCCCGTAGCCCGGCAGGATGCGCTGCACCTTCAGTTGCGGCGCCCACAGGTCGATCATGGCCAGGCCGTCCTCGCCGAACAGGCCGGCAATGTAGTGGCGGCCGTCGGGCGAGACCAGCGAATCGTAGGGCTGCTTGCCGATGTTCTCGAACTTGGTCAGCTGCGGCTGGCGCGGATCGGCCAGGTCGGCGATCCAGATCTGGCCGGCATCGAACAGCGAGAAGATGAAGCGGTTGCGCGGGATGTCGGCCAGGCCCACCACGCGCGAGGCCTTGCCGTCGACCATGGCCGGGATGTCGGCCAGCTGCTCCAGCGTGCGCGCATCGAACACCTTGACGCCGCCGGGCTGGTAGTTCTGCGCCACGATCAGCGTGCCGTCGGTGGAGATCGCGCCGCCGATCGAGTTGCCGGCCTGCATCACGCGGCCTTCGATCTTGCCGGTGAGCAAGTTGACCTTGGTCAGCGCGCCGTCGCGCCCGAACACGTAGGCGCGCGCGCCGTCGCGCGAGAACACCACCGAGGCGTGCGACAGGTCGCCCAGCCCCTCGATGGTGCCCAGGCGCGTGCGCGCCGTGGTGTCGAGCACGCCGAGCGCGCCGTTTTCACGTTCGATCACCAGGCCGAGGTCGCCGCTGCCGCGGCCGGACTCGACCAGCAGCTTGGGCGAGGGCGCGGCGCAGCCGGCCAACAAGGCGGCGGGAAGCAAAAGGCAGGAGAGCAGGCGCAGAAACTTCATCATCGTGGGGCGGTGGAGTCGAGCGGAAAGCCCTGTTGCAGCTGGCGCGCGATCCAGTGCGCGTCCTGTTCGCTGATCATCGTCTTCCAGCCCGGCATCGCGGTGCCCGGGCGGCCGTGGTAGATGACGGCGAACAGGGTGTCGAGCGGAATCTCGGCCATCAGCTCGCGCGTGAGGGCAGGGCCGAGCCCGCCGGTGAGCTGGATGCCGTGGCAGGAGCCGCAATCCTGCCGCACCATGCGGATCAGCTTGACCTGGCGCTCAGCGCTGGGGTCGGCCGATGTGGGCGCAGGTGCCTGGGCGGTCGCGCTGGCGGCGTGCAGCAGGCAGGAGAGGGCGAGGAGCCATGGCAGTGAGCGGGACATGGGCAGTGATTGTCGGCGATTGCCGGACGCCTGGCCGGCTGCCGGAAAAACCTCGGGAACTGGCGTGGCCACGGACGGCGGCATGCCATGCGTTCAAGCAGACGAGACCAATGAAGCTAGGCAAAGAAAAAGCCGCCACGGCCCTGGCGGGCCGTGGCGGCTTGAAACGCTACATCAATACACGTCGTGCTGCGTGTTGTAGACGTTGAACTTGCCGGTCGGCGTCACCAGACGCTTGTCCTTCAGCACGGTCTTGCAGCTGCGGGTCTTGTCGTCAACGATGACGATGGCAGACTCCTTGTTCATCGCGCTCCAGACCGAGAACCAGACCTCGTCGCCGGCCTTGTTGTACTCGGGCTGCACCACGCGCTTGGCGCCGTCGTCGGTGATCTTGGCGCAGGCGGCGATGTCGATGATCTCCGGCGCCTTGCTCAGGTCGCGGGTGTCGTACACCGCCACGCTCTGGCTGATCTTGGGGTCGGGGTTGAGCGTGGTATCCACCCACAGGTTGGTCGACTTCGGGTGCGTCTTGATGAACAGCGAACCGCCACCCTGGCCCTTGAGCGACTGCACCAGCTTCCAGGCGTGCTCCTTGTTCTTCACCGGGTCGGTGCCGATGATGGCGATGCTCTCGTCACCCAGGCTCGAGGAGGCCCACACCGGACCGAACTTCGAGTGGGTGAAGTTGGCGCCCCGACCCGGGTGCGGGATCTTGCCCACATCCACCAGGGCTTCCAGCTTGCTGGTCTTGGTGTCGACCACCGCGATCTTGTCGGACGCGTTGGCGGCCGTCAGGAAGTAGCGGCGCGTGGAGTCGAAACCACCGTCGTGCAGGAACTTGGCCGAGTTGATCTGCGTCGTCTTCAGGTTTTCCAGGTCAGTGTAGTCGACCATCCAGATCTTGCCGGTTTCCTTGGCGTTGACCAGGAACTCGGGCTTCTGGTGGCTGGCGACGATGGCGGCGACGCGCGGCTCGGGGTGGTACTCACCGTCGATGGTCATGCCGCGGGTGGAGACGATCTTGCGCGGCTTGAGCGTGTCGCCGTCCATCAGCACGAACTGGGGCGGCCAGTAGGTGCCGGCAATCGCGATCTTGTCTTCCCAGCCCTTGAACTTGGAGGTTTCCACGCTGCGGGCTTCCAGGCCGATCTTCATCTCGGCCACGTTGTCGGGCTTCTCCATCCACAGGTCGATCAGGTTCAGGCGCGCGTCGCGGCCGATCACGTACAGGTAGCGTCCCGAGGCCGACAGGCGCGAGATGTGCACCGCGTAGCCGGTCTTGACGATGTTGATGATCTCCTTGGTGTCGCCATCGATCAACGCGATCTCGCCCGAGTCACGCAGGGTGACCGAGAAGATGTTCTCGATGTTGTAGTTGTTCATCTTCTTCGTCGGACGCTGGGCAACCGGCACGTACTCCTTGCGCGATTTCTCCATGTCCTCCAGCGAGTACTCCGGCGGGGTCGGAGGGTCGTGCTGGATGTAGCGCGCCATCAGGTCGACGGTCTTCTCGTCGAAGTCGCCCGAGGTCAGCCAGTTCGGCATGCCGGCGGGTGAGCCGTAGCCGATGAAGACCTTCAGGTATTCGGTGCCTTTTTCGACCGTCAGGTCGGGCGTCAGCGCCTTGCCGGTGGCGCCCTTGCGCAGCACGCCGTGGCAGCCGGCGCAGCGCTCGAAATAGATCTGGCGTGCGCGGTCGAACTCGGCCTGGGTCATCGGCGGCGCCTTGGGGTTGCTCGCCTGGTGCATCTCTTCCTTGGCCAGCGGAGACGGCGCGCCCTGGAACTGCTGTTCGGCTGGGGATACGCCGGACCGGTGACCGCCCTCGGCGGCTTTGTCCTGCGCGACGGCGGCGGCACCCAGCAACATGGCGGTGGTCAAGACCGCGGTGAGCGGTGCGAGTTTGGACTTCCTCATGAATGTTTTCATCGTATGGTTCCGTGTCACCGGAGCGGCCTGATGGAAAGATCCAACGCAGACGGCCACTGTGATCTGCCTGGACGATCGATATATTGCGAGCCACAGTGTAGCCAGTCCTTGATTTGGTTCAAGAGGGTATTCGCGGAGCCCGCGAGCGATGCGAAAAAACGATCGCAAGCCCCGGAGTTTCCCAGCAAAACAGTCGGGCTTTCGGCTGGCTGACACGTCGGTTGCGAATGAGAATCTTCCTGATGATCTGAGCGCCCCACCCATGCTGAAAAAGCGCCTGGCCGGGTCGGTTCCGTCGGTCCGAGCGCGTCGCGAAGCGTGGTGGGATGAGGCGGATTTGGGCCGCATTAGGGTCGTCTTGCCAGGGGACCGGCTGTCCGTGCGCAAGGCTAGAATTCCTGCTTTCGCAGCCCTTGTGGACAAGCCCGAAGTCAAAGCTTCGGCGCGCGAGTCGATCCCGCCTTCGCGGCACCCCATCAGGCCCCCTGAAGTGACCCAGCACATCCACGTTTTCGACGGCGGCGTTGCCTTGAGCGACTTCCGGCGCCATCAACTGCTACCGCGCCTGCAGGCGATCCACCCGGCGGTCGAGAGCCTTGCCGCCCGCCACGTGCATCTGGCGGCCTTCCACACCGCGCCGACGCCGGAGGAACTGGACCGCCTGGGCGCGTTGCTGAACTACGGCGAGCCCTACCCAGGGCCGGCCGGTGGCGAGTCCCTGTTGGTGGCGCCGCGCCTGGGCACGGTCTCGCCCTGGGCCAGCAAGGCCACCGACATCGCGCGCAATTGCGGCCTGAGTCCTTACCGGATCGAGCGGGTGCTGGAGTACCACATCGGCCTGAAACCGCGCCTGCTGCAGCGCGCGAGCCTGTCGGCCGAGGAGCGCAGCGCCATTGGCGCGCTGCTGCACGACCGCATGACCGAAAGCGTGCTGGCCTCGCGCGAGGAAGCCAGGGCGTTGTTCACCGAGCTGCTGCCCGAGCCGCTGGCGCACGTGGACCTGCTGGGCGCGGGCCGCGACGCGCTGGAGCGGGCCAACGCCGAATGGGGCCTGGCGCTGGCGCCGGACGAGATCGACTACCTGCTGGACGCCTTCACCCGACTGGGCCGCAACCCGACCGACGTCGAGCTGATGATGTTCGCGCAGGCCAACAGCGAGCATTGCCGGCACAAGATTTTCAACGCCCAGTTCAGCATCGACGGCGTGGCGCAGGACAAGAGCCTGTTCGGCATGATCCGCCACACGCATGCCAGCCAGCCGCAGCACACCGTGATCGCCTACAGCGACAACGCGGCGGTGATGGAAGGGCACGCGGTGGAATATTTCGTCGCCCAGGCGGCGCCCGATGGCGCCAGCCGCTATGCCGGCCAGGCGCAGACGCGCCACGTGCTGATGAAGGTGGAGACGCACAACCACCCGACGGCGATCAGCCCCTTCCCCGGCGCCAGCACCGGCGCGGGCGGCGAGATCCGCGATGAGGGCGCCACCGGGCGCGGCGCGCGGCCCAAGGCGGGGCTGACGGGCTTTACGGTCTCCAAACTGTGGGATTCGCCGGTCGGCAAGCCCGAGCACATGGCCAGCGCTTTGCAGATCATGACTGAGGGGCCGCTGGGCGGCGCCGCGTTCAACAACGAGTTCGGCCGGCCCAATCTGCTGGGCTACTTCCGCGAGTACGAGCTGGAGGTCGGCGGTGCCGATGACAAGGTGCTGCGCGGCTACCACAAGCCGATCATGATCGCCGGCGGTGTCGGCAGCATCGACGCGCGGCTGACGCGCAAGATCGAATTTCCCGCCGGCAGCCTGCTGATCCAGCTGGGCGGCCCCGGCATGCGCATCGGCATGGGCGGCGGCGCGGCCTCGTCGCTGGCCAGCGGCACCAATGTGGCGCAACTGGACTTCGACTCGGTGCAGCGCGGCAACCCCGAGATCCAGCGCCGCGCGCAGGAAGTCATCACGCAGTGCCAGGCGATGGGCGAGGACAACCCGATCCTGGCGATTCATGATGTGGGCGCGGGCGGCCTGTCGAACGCCTTCCCCGAGCTGACCCACGACGCCGGCCGTGGCGCGCGCTTCGACCTGCGCGCGGTGCCGCTGGAGGAGTCCGGCCTGGCGCCGAAGGAAATCTGGTGCAACGAGAGCCAGGAACGCTACGTGATGGCGATTGCACCCGAATCGCTGCCGCTGTTCGAGGCCCTGTGCGCGCGCGAGCGCTGCCCGTTCGCGGTGGTCGGGGTGGCGACGCAAGAGCGCCAGCTCGTCGTCGGCAATGTGGATTTGCCCCTTCCCCCGTTGGGGGAAGACGGGCGGCAGGGTCGCACTGAGACCCGGCAAGCGGGGTCGCCCCTCACCCCAGCCCTCTCCCCAGAGGGGCGAGGGAGTGAACCGCCGCACGCTGAAAATTCACACCCTCTCCCGCTGGCGGGAGAGGGCGGGGGTGAGAGTGGTCGGGCGGTGGACATGCCGATGGACGTGCTGCTGGGCAAGCCGCCCAGGATGCAGCGCGACGTCAAGACCGTCGTGCGCCGGTTCACGCCATTGAACCTGGACGGCGTCACGCTGCAGGACGCCGTCATCCAGGTGCTGAGCCACCCCACGGTGGCCAGCAAGCGCTTTCTCATCACCATCGGCGATCGCGCGGTGGGTGGTCTGACGCACCGCGACCAGATGGTCGGTCCCTGGCAGCTGCCGGTGGCCGACTGCGCGGTCACCCTGGCCGACTTCAAGGGCTTTGCCGGCGAGGCCATGAGCATGGGCGAGCGCACGCCGCTGGCCGCGCTGGATGCGCCCGCATCTGGCCGCATGGCCGTGGCCGAGGCCATCACCAACCTGCTGGCGGCGCCGATCGAGTTGCCCCGCATCAAGCTCTCCGCCAACTGGATGGCCGCCTGCGGCGAGCCGGGCGAGGATGCCGCGCTGTACGCCACCGTCCAGGCCGTCGGCATGGAGTTGTGCCCGGCGCTCGGTGTGTCGATCCCGGTCGGCAAGGACAGCCTGTCGATGCGCACGCAGTGGCAGGACGAGGGTGGCGCGACGCAGAAGGTGACCTCGCCCGTCAGTCTGATCGTGAGCGCCTTCGCCAGCCTGGCCGACGTGCGCGGCACGCTGACGCCGCAGCTCGACCGCGAGCAGGACACCACGCTGGTGCTGATCGACCTCGGCAAGGGCCGGCACCGCCTGGCCGGCAGCGTGCTGGCGCAGGCGCTGGGGCAGGCCGGCTGCCCGGTAACCGATGGCGTGCCCGACCTGGACGAGGCGCAGGATCTGAAGGCGCTGGTCGCCGCCATCAACCAGCTGCGCGCCGAGGGCAGGCTGCTGGCCTACCACGACCGCAGCGACGGCGGCCTGCTGGCGGCCGTGGCCGAGATGGCCTTTGCCGGCCAGGTCGGCGTGGCGCTCAACATCGACATGCTGGTGACCGAGGGCGACGGCATCAGCGACAGCCGCGCCGAGTACGGCGACGCCAAGAACTGGGCCAGCCAGGTCAGCGCACGACGCGACGAACTGAGCTTGAGGAGCCTGTTCAGCGAGGAACTGGGCGTGGTGCTGCAGGTGCGCACGGCCGAGCGCGACGCGGTGATGCAGGTGCTGCGCGCGCATGGCCTGAGCAAATGGAGCCATGTCGTCGGCAAGACGCGCCCGGTGTCGTCCGGCATCGACAAGGGCAAGGGTGAATTGAGCATCTGGCGCGACACCAAGGAAGTCTTCAGCGCCAGGCTGCACGACCTGCAGCAGGTGTGGGACAGCGTGAGCTGGAAGATCGCGCGCGAGCGCGACAACCCGGCCTGCGCCGATGCCGAGCATGCGGCAGCGGGCGCTGAAGGCGATCCCGGCCTGCACGTGTACCTGACGTTCGACCCGGAGGATTCACCCCTTCCTCCGCTGGGGGAAGGCGGAGATGCGGGCCGCTCGGCATCGGAAGGCGCGGAATCGCCCCTCACCCCAACCCTCTCCCCAGAGGGGCGAGGGAGCAAGACCGCACTCCCTCTCCCGCCTGCGGGAGAGGGCAGGGATGAGGGTGCGCCGCAAGGCGCGGGCGTGCTGACCGCCCGCCCCAGGGTCGCCATCCTGCGCGAGCAGGGCGTCAACTCGCACGTCGAGATGGCCTACGCCTTCGACGCCGCCGGCTTCGAGGCCTTCGACGTCCACATGACCGATCTGCAGGCTGGGCGCGCCCATCTGGCCGACTTCTCGGGGCTGGTGGCCTGCGGCGGCTTCAGCTATGGCGACACGCTGGGCGCCGGCATCGGCTGGGCGCGCTCGATCCTGTTCAATGAGCGGATCGCCGAGCAGTTCCAGGCCTTCTTCGCGCGCGGCGACACCTTCGCGCTGGGCACCTGCAACGGCTGCCAGATGTTCGCTGAACTGGCCGACATCATTCCCGGCGCGTCAAGCTGGCCGCGCTTCACCACCAACCTCAGCGAGCGCTTCGAGGCGCGCTTCTCGCTGGTCGAGGTGCTGGAGTCGCCCAGCATTTTCTTCGCCGGCATGGCCGGCAGCCGGCTGCCGATCGCGGTCGCGCACGGCGAGGGCTACGCCAACTTCAGGCACCGCGGCAACGCCGACCAGGTGATCGCCGCCATGCGCTTCGTCGACCACCACGGCGCGACGACCGAGCAGTACCCCTTCAACCCCAACGGCAGCCCCGGCGGGCTGACGGCGGTGACCACCCAGGACGGCCGCTTCACCGCCATGATGCCGCACCCCGAGCGCGTGTTCCGCAACATCCAGATGAGCTGGACGCCGCTGGACCGCAACGCGCTCAGTCCCTGGATGCAGATCTGGCGCAACGCCCGTCGCTGGGTCGGCTGAGGGCACTTCAAGGGCCACGGACTCAGGTCCGCGGCAGCGGCAGCGGCGCCAGGCAGGCCAGGCAGGCCGCCACGAAGGCCAGGCCGTCGGCGCGCCAGATCAGGTGGCCGCTTCTGAACACCGGCCAGCAGCACCGTGCCCAGGATGTTGCAGACGCCGCTGCCCAGCAGATGACCGATGGCGACCTCGCGCTCGCCGCGCAGCGTGGCCATGGCGGTGGTGAGCCGTTCCGGCGACGAGGTGCCCCGCGCGACGACCGTGGGTCCGATGACGGCGTCCGACGCGCCCCAGGACGGCTGCCCGCGCCGAGGCGCCCGCCACCGTCAGGTCGGCGCCGTGATGCCCATCGCCAGCTCGGGCAGGCTGGCACCGATGGTCACCACCGTCAGCCCGATGACGACGGGGCGGATGCGCAGCAGGGTGGCGATGCGCGTGGTACCGGTCAGCAGCAGTTCGGCGCCCGGCATGACGATCAGCAGGCCGGCCACGAGCACCAGCCTCGGAGGCAAACCCCTCATGCGCCTTTTTCGGCGGCGGTCGGGGCGTGGCCCCGGCGATGCGATCGGCGCCAGGCTTTCTCGAGCTCCACCACCACGAACACCAGCACCGCCAGGCCGATGCACAGGCCCAATTCCCACGCCGGCAGCGGCTGCGTCCTGAAGATCGGATTGAGCCAGGGCAGGTAGATGACCGCCATCTGCAGCGCGAAGGTGAACCCGACCGCGCCCAGCAGCAGCAGGTTGCTGCGCAGTCCCTGGGTGAACAGCGAATCGGTTTCGGAACGGATCGCCAGCACATGCGCCATCTGGCCCAGCGTGAGGGTGGTGAACACCATGGTCTGCCAGTGCCGGTCGCCGCTCTGGATGGCCCAGTGCTGCAGGCCCAGGCACAGCGCCGCCAGCAGCGCGCCGACCAGCGCGATGTGCCAGCCCATGCCGTGGGCGAACAGGCTTTCCCTGGGTGGGCGCGGCGGGCGCCGCATGATGCCGCGCTCGGCCGGCTCGGCCGCCAGCGCCAGGCCGGGCAGGCCGTCGGTCACCAGGTTGACCCACAGGATGTGGATCGGCAGCAGCGGCAGCGGCAGGCCCAGCAGCGGCGCCGCGGCCAGCGTCAGCACCTCGGCCGAGTTGCCGGTCATGGCGTAGCGCACGAACTTGCGGATGTTGTCGTAGATGCGCCGGCCCTCGCGCACGGCACCGACGATGGTGGCGAAGTTGTCGTCCAGCAGCACCAGTGACGAGGCCTCGCGCGCCACGTCGGTGCCACCTTTGCCCATGGCGACGCCGATGTCGGCGGCCTTCAGCGCCGGTGCGTCGTTGACGCCGTCGCCCGTCATGGCGACGAACTGGCCGTGCGACTGCAGCGCCTGCACGATGCGGATCTTCTGCGCCGGATCGACGCGGGCGTACACGCGCACGTCCAGCACGCGGGCCCGCAGCGCGGCGTCGTCCAGTTCGCTCAGTTCGGCGCCCGTGAGGGTCGTGGCCGCGTTATCCGACACGATGCCTAGTCGCCGCGCGATGGCCAGCGCGGTGGCCGGGTGGTCGCCGGTGATCATCACCGGGCGGATGCCGGCGCTGATGCAGTCGCGCACCGCCTGCGCGGCTTCCTCGCGCGGCGGGTCGATCAGGCCGATCAGGCCGAGCAGCGCCAGCTCGCTCTCGATCGCCTCCACGTCCGGCGCCGACGGCAGTTCGGGCCAGCTGCGGCAGGCCACGGCCATCACGCGCAGGCCCTGCGCGGCCAGGCGCTCGGCCTCGGCCAGCGCGGCTGGCTCGTCCAGCGGCTGCAAGCCCGCGGGCGACCAGTGCGCGCTGCAGCGCGGCAGCACGCTCTCCGGCGCGCCCTTGGTGTAGGCCGTGAAGCCGTCCGCGCTGCGGTGGAAGGTGGTCATGCGCTTGCGGTCCGAGTCGAAGGGCAACTCGCGCACGCGCGGCGCCGCGGCTTCCAGCTCGGGCTTGAGCAGCCCGGCCTGCGCGGCGGCGGTGGTGAGCGCGGTCTCGGTCGGGTCGCCCTGCCAGTGGCCGCTGTCGCTGGCGGCGGCTGCCGCGTCGGGTTCGCAGTCCAGGCAGGCGTCGTTGCACAGCGCGGCGGCGCGCAGCAGTTGCAGGTGCGGCGGCGCGGGCGCGGCCTGGCCCGTGCCGTTGGGGTGCCAGGGTTGGCCGGCCGCCAGCACCAGTTCGGCGTGCATGCGGTTCTGCGTCAGCGTGCCCGTCTTGTCGGAGCAGATCACGCTGACCGAGCCCAGCGTCTCCACCGCCGGCAGGCGGCGGATCAGCGCGTTGAAGTCGGCCATGCGCCGGGCGCCGACGGCCAGCAGCACGGTGACGACGGCGGGCAGCGCCTCGGGGATCGCCGCCACCGCCAGGCTGATGGCGGTCAGCAGCATCAGCATCACCGGCTCGCCGCGCAGCAGGCCGAAACCGAACAGGGCCGCACTGATCAGCAGCACGATCAGCGACAACTGCTTCGAGAAGCGCGCCAGTCGCTGCTGCAGCGGCGTGGCGCGGTCCATGGTGTCGCCCAGCAGGCCCGCCACCTTGCCCAGTTCGGTGGCCATCCCGGTGGCGACCACCACGCCGCGCGCGCGGCCGTGGGTCACCGTGGTGCCCTTGAAGCCCAGGTTGACGCGGTCGCCCAGCGCCAGCCGGTCGTCGGCCAGCGTCTCGATGCCTTTCTCGACCGTGACCGATTCGCCCGTCAGCGTCGATTCGTCCACCTTCAGCTGCGCCGCCTCCAGCAGGCGCAGGTCGGCCGGAATCTGATTGCCTGCCTCCAGCAGCACGAGGTCGCCCGGCACCAGCTGGCTGGCCGGCACCGCCTGCGGCTGTCCATCGCGCAGCACCTGCGCTTGCGCAGCGGCAAGCTGGCGCAGTGCGGCAATCGCTTGGTCGGCGCGGCGCGCCTGCGTGAAGCCGATCACGGCGTTGAGCAGCACGATGACCACGATCACGGCGGTGTCGACCCATTCGCCCAGCAGGCCCGACACCAGCGCCGCCGCCAGCAGCACCAGGATCATGAAGTCCTTGAACTGCTCCAGCAGCAAGGCCGGCCAGGCGCGCGTTTTCTGCGTCGCCAGCTCGTTGGGGCCGTGCTCGGCCAGCCGGCGCGCGGCTTCGTCGCGGCTCAGCCCGCGGGTGGCGTCGGTCTGCTGGGCGCGCAGCACCTCGTCGGTGTCGCGCCGGTGCCAGTCGGTTGACTGGGCATCGGTTGGTGGCGGCGGATGGGCCATTGAATTCGGGGTGATAAGGCCTGTCGATTCAGGGCAGGGCGATCCCGTGGGTCATTGCGGCGTCGACCGGAATCACCGAATGATGCCGGGCTGCCGAGTCGGGATTCCGGTTTGCGCCGTCAGGGCCGGCCTTCGGCCAGCGCACGACTGCAGCCGATTTTGCCCGCTGACGATGGCGCTGCGATGGCAAGCGGCCCGGCCCAGCGCCGGCTGATGACGCCACGACGGGCGTGGGCGCCCGACTCAGCGCTGGGTGCGCAGCGCTTCGGCCACCTCCCGCACCAGGCCGGGCCCGCGGTAGATCAGGCCGGTGTAGAGCTGCACCAGGTCGGCGCCGGCCTCGATCTTGGCCACGGCGTCCGTGCCGCTCAGGATGCCGCCGACGCCGATGATGGGGAAGTCGCGCCCCAGCGCGGCACGCAACTGGCGGATCACGCGCGTGCTGGCGTCCCGCACCGGCGCGCCCGACAGGCCGCCGGCTTCCTCGGCGTGCGGCAAACCCTGCACCGCATCGCGCGCCAGCGTGGTGTTGGTGGCGATCACGCCGTCGATGCCGTGCCGGCGCAGCGCATCGGCGATCGCCAGCACCTGGTCGCCGTCCAGATCGGGGGCGATCTTCAGGAACAGCGGCACCCGCCTGCCGTGCTCGGCCTGCAGTTCACCCTGACGCGACTTCAGCGCCGACAGCAGCGCATCCAGTGCGGCGTCGCCCTGCAGCTCGCGCAGGTTCCTGGTGTTGGGGCTGGAGATGTTGACCGTGACGTAGTCGGCGTACGGATACACGCCGGCCAGGCCCGCCAGGTAGTCGTCGGTGGCGCGCTCGATCGGGGTGGCGGCGTTCTTGCCGATGTTCAGGCCCAGCAGCATGCGCTGGCCGTCGCGCAGGCTGTGCCGCTGGCGATGAAAACGCGAGTTCTGCACGTTGGCGACGAAGGCCTGCAGACCATCGTTGTTAAAGCCCATGCGGTTGATCAGGGCCTCGGCCCGCGGCAGGCGGAACATGCGCGGCTTGGGGTTGCCCGGCTGCGCCAGCGGCGTCACGGTGCCAACCTCGATGAAGCCGAAGCCCATCGCGCCCAGGCCGTCGATGGCGCGCGCGTTCTTGTCCAGCCCCGCCGCCAGCCCGACGCGGTTGGGAAAGTGCAGGCCGGCCAGCGTGAGCGGATCCTGGACCGCGCCGTTGCACCACGCCCACTGCAGCGGCGTGCCGTGTGCGCGCGCCAGCGTGGCGATGGTCAGATCGTGCGCCGCCTCGGGGTCCAGGTTGAACAGAAAGGGCCGCGCCAGGCCGTAGGGAAGCAGTGCCATCGGATAATTCTTCTCGAATTCATCAACGCAACGGGAAATTGTCGCAAATGACGCAGGACGAACTGAAAGCCATGGTCGGCCAGGCGGCGCTCGAGCACGTGGTCGCGGGCGAGCTCGTGGGCGTGGGCACCGGCTCCACGGTGAACTTTTTTCTGGATGCGCTGGCCGGCATGAAGGACCGGATCCAGGGCGCCGTGTCCTCGTCCGAGGCCTCGACCGCGCGCCTGGCGGCGCTCGGCATCCCGGTGTTCGACTGCAACGCCGTCGGCGAGATCGCGGTCTACATCGACGGCGCCGACGAGATCGACTACCAGGGCTACATGATCAAGGGCGGCGGCGCGGCGCTGACGCGCGAGAAGATCGTCGCCGCGCAGTCGCGCCGCTTCGTCTGCATCGCCGACGAGTCCAAGCTGGTGCAGCGGCTGGGCGAGTTCCCGCTGCCGGTGGAGGTGATCCCGATGGCGGCGCAGCGCATCGCCCGCCAGTTCGCCGATTTCGGCGCCGCGGCCCGGCTGCGCATGAAGGACGGCCAGCCGCTGGTGACCGACAACGGCCAGCACATCCTGGACGTGCACGGCCTGGGCATCGCCGACCCGCTGGCCTTCGAGAGCGCCGTCAACCAGTGGCCCGGCGTGGTCACCGTCGGCGTGTTCGCGCACCAGAAGGCGCAGGTCTGCCTGCTCGGCACGCCGGGCGGCGTGCGCACGATGAACTTCGGCTGACCGACCGACCGGCGTGGCTGGGCTGGACGAGCGCCGCCTGCTGACGCTGCTGCTGCGCGCCATGGTGGCGCTGGCGGCGCTGCTGGGTCGACGTTGGGCTGGCGCTACGCCGGCGGCCCGCAGGCGCCCGACGGCCCGCCCAGCGTGCGCGTGCTCAAGCTGCTGCCCGGCACCTTCATGTGGGCCGATGCGCCGGCCGACGCGCGCTACCTGCCCGACGGCCTGGCGGCGGCGGATGCGCAGCGGCTGAAGCTGCTGCTGCTGCGCGGCGAGGACGGCGTGCTGCGCGCCTTCTACCTGCCGCGCGATCGGGGCCAGGTCGGTCTGCCGGGCAGCGCATCACCGGCCAGCCCCGGCATTCCGTGCCGCGACGTCGCGCCCGACTTCCGCGCCGGCGACATCGCCTGCCGCCAGGCCGCGCCCGGCTTCGAGTTCGCGCTGCGTCATCGCTGGACATTGGACGGGCGCAGCCTCACGGTCGGCACGCCGGCCCTGGTCGCCGCGCGCGGGCGCGAGTTCGATGGCGACTGGGTATTCGAGGCCAATCCGCAGCGCCCCTGACCTGGATTGGTCAACAGGCACACGGCATCGTGCCGAGTCCGGTCGAGCCACACGATCAGCATGCGGCGACCGCATGACAAGACCGGACGCAGAGGACGCAGAAGTCACGCAGAGGATGCAAAAAGAAGATTTCCTTGCATCTTCTGCGTCTTCCGCGAATCCTCTGCGTTCGGCTGCTCTCAGCCGCTCAGGCACCGGCAACCGCCTGATCGCTCGCAATCTGCCCATCCACCAGCTCGACGATGCGGTCGCAGCGCTGCGCCAGGCGCGGGTCGTGGGTGACGACGATGAAGGCGGTGCCGCGCCGCTCGTGGATCTCGCGCATCAGCGCGAAGGCGGCGTCGGACGAGGCGGTGTCCAGGTTGCCGGTCGGCTCGTCGGCCAGCACCAGCGGCGGGTCGTGCACCAGCGCGCGGGCGATCGCGACGCGCTGCTGCATGCCGCCCGAGAGCTCGGCCGGGCGCTTGTCCATGGCGCCGGCCAGGCCGACGGCGTCCAGCAGCGCGCGCGCCTGCTCGCGCTGGGCGCGGCTCACGCGGCCCTCGGCCATCAGGGCGGGCAGGGTGACGTTCTCCAGCGCGCTGAAGGCCGGCAGCAGGTGGTGGAACTGGAACACGAAACCCAGCGCGCGCCGGCGCATCAGCGTCAACGCCTCGTCGCCCAGGTCCTGCACCGCCTGGCCCTGCAGCAGGTAGCTGCCGCGGGTGATCGGCTCCAGCAGGCCGAGGATGTTGAGCAGCGTGCTCTTGCCCGAGCCCGAGGGCCCGATCAGCGCCACGAACTCGCCGTGCGCCACATGCAGGTCGATGCCGTGCAGGATCTCGGCCTCGTTCGGCTGGCCGATGTTGTAGCTCTTGCGCACCTGGTGCAGCTCGATCAGCGCCGCGGCGGTGTCGGTGTGCTGGCGCGCGCTGCTCATAGGCGGATCGCCTGCGCCGGGTCCATGCGGGCGGCGCGCCGTGCCGGCGCCAGCGCCGCCAGCACGCCGCAGACCAGCGCCAGCAGCGCCGTGCGCACGGCCGTCTCCAGCGGCAAGTGGATGGCGAACAGCGGCAGCCCGTCCGAGCCCAGCGCCAGCTTGGTGAACAGCCAGATCAACGTCATCGACAGCAGCACGCCCAGCACCGAGCCGAGCGCGCCCACCACCGCGCCCTCGACCAGGAACACGCGCTGGATCTGCCCGCGCGTGGCGCCCATGGCGCGCAGAATGCCGATCTCGCGCTGCTTCTGCACCACCGACACCACCAGCACGCTGGCGATGCCCAGCACCACCACGATCGCCACCACGATGCGGATCACCCCGGTGCTGATGCTCTGCGCGCGCAGCGCCGACACCAGCTGCGCATTGGTTTCCTGCCAGCTCTCGATCTTGTGCGACAGCGTCCGGCGCAGCCCGGCCGCCACGCGCTCGGCGGCCCAGACGTCGTGCATCTGCAGCTCGATCACGGTGGCGCCGCCGGGCAGGTTGAGCACGCTTTGCGCGCTGCGCAGCGGCACGATCACGGTGCGGCGGTTCAGGTCCTTGATGCCGAGGTCGACCAGCGCCGTGACGCGCATCGATTCGGTCACGCGGCCGGTGTTGACCGAGAAGCGGTCGCCGACGCGCAGGCCCAGGTCCTTGGCCAGTTCGGTGCCCATCACCGCCTCGCCCGGCTCCAGCCGCAGCGCGCCGCTCACCACCTTGCCGCGCAGGTCGGTCATGCGGTCGTAGCGCGCCAGATCGACGCCCATCAGCACGATCGACTGCGAGGCCTCGCCGCGCAGCGCCAGCCCGCTGCCCGAGACCATGGGCGAGACCGTGCGCACCTCGGGCAGCCGCTCCAGCAGCGGCAGCAGCGCCTGCCAGTTGGCGACCGAGCGCAGCCGCTGCGCGCGCGCCTGGGTTTCGCTGATGACCTCGGTGCCGGACGCATGCGGCCACGACGGCGTCACCGCGTCGTCGGGCGCGCGCAGGCTGATGTGCGCCTGCGTGCCCAGCGTCTTGCGCACCGTGTTGGCCTGCAGCCCGTCGACCAGCGCCGTGACGTAGGCGATCACCGCCACGCCGGCGGCCACGCCGACGATGATCAGCAGCGTCTGCATGCGGCCCTCGCGCAGGAAGCGCAGCGCCACGCGCCACTCGAAGCCCAGCCACAGCGGCACGGCCGTCAGCGTCCCATGGTGTTCATGACCTGGCTGGCGCCATCGGCCCGGGTGCCGCCCCAGTGCCTGACCGCCGTCTGCCACGGCACCACCTGCGCGCGCACGCGCTGGCCCGGCGACGCGCCGGGTCCGACCAGCACCTGCTCGCCCTCGGCCACGCCGTCCAGCACCTCGGCCGCGTCCAGCGTGCGCAGGCCCAGACGCACCGTCCGCGCCTGCACGCGGCCATCGGCCAGCAGCCAGACCGTGGACGCGCCCTGGCCGGCGTCACCGCGCACGGCGCTCAAGGGCAGCACCAGCGCGGCTTCGCGCGTGCCGGTCAGCACTTCCACCGACAGCGTCATGTCCTCACGCAGGAAGGCCGGCGGCGCCTGCTCGGGCGCCAGCTTGACCTCGATCGAGCCGCGCTGCGCGTCCACCGCCGGCGCGATCGACCGCACCCTGGCCGCGAACGGCTGTGCCGGAAAGGCATCGGCCACCACGCTGGCCGGCTGGCCGGTCTGCAGCTGGTCGAGAAAGCGCTCGTCCACTTGCGCCACCAGCTCGGTCGGCCCGGCCAGCGCCAGGCTCAGCAGCGCGGCGCCCGGCTGCACGATCTGGCCCGGCTCGGCGTTGCGCAGCAGCACGCGGCCGTCGGTCGGCGCGCGCACCGTGGCCTGCGCCAGCTTGGCCTGGCCGGCTTCGATGGCGGCCTGCGCCTGCGCCAGCTGCGCCTGCGCCTGCGCCAGCTCGGCGCCGCTTTCGGCGACCGCCTGCACCTGGGCGCGGGCGCCGGCCTGCTGGGCGCGCGCGACATCGACCGCGCGCCGCACCTCGTCCAGCCGGGCGGCGCTGATGAAGCCATCGGCGACCAGCTGCCGGGTGCGCGCCAGCTCGCGCTCGGCGGCGCGCAGCGTGGCACTGGCCTGTTCCAGCTGGGCCGCGGCGGTGCTGCGTCCGCTGGCGCGCAGGCCCGCCACGCGCGCCTCGGCCTGGCGCGCGCTGGCCTGCGCCTGTATCAGCGCGGTGCGCAGCTCGTCGGTCTCCAGCTGCAGCAGCGCCTGGCCCTGGCGCACCGGATCGCCCTCGCGCACCTGCACCGTGGCCACGCGCCCGGTGATGGTGCTGCCCACGTTGACGCGCGAGGTGGTGGCCACGCGGGCCGAGAACTGCAGCGTGCGCTGCAGCGCGCTGCGCTTGAGCTCGACCACCTGCACCTCGACCGGACGCATCCGGTACGCCGCCAGCGCCGCCGCCGCGACCAGCAGCACCAGCACGATCCAGGGCCAGCGGCGGCGCATCATGCCGGCCATTGCCCGCACGCGCTGCGGTCACGTGCGGCACCGGTCGGGCTGGTGCCATGCCGGGCCGGCATGGCGCGTGCGGCCGATGGACGACAGGGCGCGCGAGACACGGATGGGTGATGGCTGGGCGCTTGCGCGGCGCACATACGATGAAGGCACATGGCGAGGCCATTGTGCCGCACGCGGCCAACGGTTCGTGCACGTCTCGCCCGGACGATCCGCCGTCGGCGCGCCGGGGTGCAGCGCGCCTGCATGCGCACGCGACTGGCGCGTTCGAAGGCAGGAGCCTGTCCGTGTTTTCTGCCCGCATGGCCAAGCGCCACTGCACATCGGTTCGCCAAGGCTATCCGTGCCGCGCGGGCCGAGTCGGCGCTGCCCAGGCGCCGGGGCCGTCCTGTCAAGGCTTGAACGCCGGCGGCTGGCGGAGAGCGGCCTTGGCCGCTGTGGTGCTAAGCGTCGCAGGCAAGTCGTCGCGCGAGACAGGCCGATAGCGCAGTGTCGAGCGGGCGATGCCGCTGTCCGCTCACAAAAGAGAAGTGGTGGGGGCGTCGCGTGACTTAGGGCGCCTGTTCCACCGAGTAGGGGGGTCGGATATCCCCGTCGCTTGAACCCCTTCGCCATCCGGATAGCGCGTCGCACCCGATCGACCGCGCAACCAGGCAAGTTGACGGCACTGCTCTCCATGTGGGGAGGCGGTCGGAACTGGTGTGCTGCCCAAGAAGCAAGAGAGCCCGTCAACCATTTTCAGGTTGGCGGGCTCTTTGATGGGATCAAGCGTAAAATTCACATAACCACTTGATTTATATAGCTAACTGGCGGAGAGGGCGGGATTCGAACCCGCGGTGGGCTATTAACCCACACACGCTTTCCAGGCGTGCGACTTAAACCGCTCATCCACCTCTCCGGGAACCGCGGATTGTAGCGTGGCGCGCCGGTTGCACGCCGGCGGAATGACCCTGTGTGCGCCGATCAGCCCTCGGTCTGCTGCGCCTGCACCATCTTCATCGCCGAACTGACGAGGGTGGCGACCTCGGTCATGTTGCTGGGGACCACCAGCGTGGTCCTGGATTCGGCGGCCAGCCGGCTGTAGGCGTCGACCGCCTTCTCGGCCACCTTCAGCTGCACCGCCTCCTCGCCGCCGGGCTGGCGGATGGCGGCGCCGACGCGCTCGATCGCCAGGGCGGTGGCGTTGGCGACTTCGGTGATGGCGGCGGCCTGGCCCTGGGCGGTGTTGATGGCGGCCTGCTTCTCGCCCTCGGACTTGGCGATGGCGGCCTGCTTCTGGCCCTCGGCCAGGTTGATCTCTTCCTGGCGCTTGCCCTCGGAGGTGGCGATGACGGCGCGCTTCTCGCGCTCGGCGGTGATCTGCGCCTGCATGGCGCGCAGGATCTCGTTGGGCGGCGTCAGGTCCTTGATCTCGTAGCGCAGCACCTTGACGCCCCAGTTCAGCGCCGCCTCGTCGATGGCCTCGACCACCCTGGCGTTGATGATGTCGCGCTCCTCGAAGGTGCGGTCGAGTTCCAGCTTGCCGATCACGCTGCGCAGCGTGGTCTGCGCCAGTTGCGTGATGGCGGTGACGTAGTCGCTGGAGCCGTAGCTGGCGCGCATCGGGTCGGTGACCTGAAAGTACAGCACGCCGTCCACCTGCAGCTGGGTGTTGTCGCGCGTGATGCAGACCTGGCTGGGCACGTCCATCGGGATTTCCTTCAGGCTGTGCTTGTAGGCCACGCGGTCGATGAAGGGCACCAGGAAGTTCAGCCCCGGCGACAGCGTGGTGCTGTACTTGCCCAGACGCTCGACGACCCAGGCGTTCTGCTGCGGCACCACCTTGACCGAGCGCGAGATGAAGATGACGGCGATGATGAGAAGGATCAGGGCGATTTCCACGGCGGGCCTTTCAGTTGCTCGGGAGATGGGCGAAGGCAGGGCGCATCACAGCGGGTCGACCAGCAGCCGGCTGCCGACCAGTTCGGCCACGCGGTGCGGGCCGGGACGCGGCTCGCTGCCGGGGCGCAGCACGGCGGTCCATTGCGCGCCGCGGTAGCGTACCTGCGCCGTGCCGTCGGCGCCCCAGCCGTCGATCTGCACGGTTTCGCCGACGTCCAGGTTGACGCTGCGCTCGGCGCGCGGCGACGGGTCGCCCGGGCGGCGCCGGCGCAGCAGGTAGCAGGCAAAGGCCGCCACGCCGCCGACCGTCGAGGCCAGGCTCAGCTGCATGCTCAGCGGCACGCCAAGGTGAGCCGCCAGCGCGCCGGCCACGCCGCCGATGGCCAGCATCAGCAGGTAGAAGGTGCCGCTGGTCAGCTCCAGCGCCACCAGCAGGCCGGTGGCGATCCACCACAGCGTCGATTCAGCCATGTCGTCTCCCGTTCATGTCACTTGTCGGCCGTCACCCGTCTTCATTTTGCGGTACCCGCGCGTTTGACAAGGCCTGGTCACGCCAATTCCGTACACTTCGCCGCCGCTCCACCGTTTCGGGGCTAGAGTCAGAGCCATGAAATTCCGTTTCCCGATCGTCATCATCGACGAAGACTACCGCGCCGAGAACACCTCGGGTTTCGGCATCCGCGCGCTGGCCGAAGCGATCGAGGCCGAGGGCTTCGAGATCCTGGGCGCCACCAGCTACGGCGACCTGAGCCAGTTCGCGCAGCAGCAAAGCCGCGCCAGCGCCTTCATCCTGTCGATCGACGACGAGGAGCTGGGCGGCGATCCCGAGTCCGACCTGGCGGTGCAGGAGTTGCGCGCCTTCATCCAGGAGGTGCGGCGCAAGAACACCGACGTGCCGATCTACCTGCACGGCGAGACCAAGACCAGCCAGCACCTGCCCAACGACATCCTGCGCGAGCTGCATGGCTTCATCCACATGTTCGAGGACACGCCCGAGTTCGTGGCCAAGCACATCGTGCGCGAGGCCAAGAGCTACCTGGAGGGCATCCAGCCGCCGTTCTTCAAGGCGCTGCTCGACTACGCCGAGGACGGCTCGTACTCGTGGCACTGCCCCGGCCATTCGGGCGGCGTGGCGTTCCTGAAGTCGCCGATCGGCCAGATGTACCACCAGTTCTACGGTGAGAACATGCTGCGCGCCGACGTCTGCAACGCGGTGGAGGAGTTGGGCCAGCTGCTCGACCACAACGGCGCCATCGGCGAGAGCGAGCGCAACGCGGCGCGCATCTTCAACGCCGACCATTGCTTCTTCGTCACCAACGGCACCAGCACCTCGAACAAGATCGTCTGGCACCATACGGTGGCGCCGGGCGACGTGGTGGTGGTGGATCGCAACTGCCACAAGAGCAACCTGCACGCCATCATCATGACCGGGGCGATCCCGGTTTTCCTCAAGCCCACGCGCAACCACTACGGCATCATCGGGCCGATCCCCAGATCCGAGTTCGAGCCGGAGACGATCAAGGCCAAGATCCGCGCCAACCCGCTCCTGAAGCACGTCGACGCCGACCAGGTCAAGCCGCGCATCCTGTCGCTGACGCAATCGACCTACGACGGCGTGCTGTACGACACCGAGGCGATCAAGCAGATGCTGGACGGCTACGTCGACAACCTGCACTTCGACGAGGCCTGGCTGCCGCACGCGGCCTTCCACCCGTTCTACGGCAGCTACCACGCGATGGGCAAGAAGCGCGCGCGACCCAAGCAGTCGGTGGTGTATTCGACGCAGTCTATCCACAAGCTGCTGGCCGGCATCAGCCAGGCCAGCCATGTGCTGGTGCAGGACTCGCAGCAGGTCAAGCTGGACCGCTTCCTGTTCAATGAGGCGTACCTGATGCACACCTCGACCAGCCCGCAGTACAGCATCATCGCCAGCTGCGACGTCGCCGCCGCCATGATGGAGCCGCCCGGCGGCACCGCGATGGTGGAGGAGAGCATCGTCGAGGCGCTGGACTTCCGCCGCGCCATGCGCAAGGTCGAGGCCGATTTCGGCAAGGGCGACTGGTGGTTCCAGGTCTGGGGCCCGGACAAGATCGCCGACGAAGGCGTCGGCCGCGCCGACGACTGGATCATCCGGAACGGCGGCAGCAAGAAGAACTGGCACGGCTTCGGCAGGCTGGCGCCGGGCTTCAACATGCTGGACCCGATCAAGGCCACCATCGTCACGCCGGGCCTGAACCTGGACGGCAAGTTCGACAAGACCGGCATCCCGGCTTCCATCGTCACCAAGTTCCTGGCCGAGCACGGCGTGGTGGTGGAGAAGACCGGGCTCTACAGCTTCTTCATCATGTTCACCATCGGCATCACCAAGGGCCGCTGGAATACGCTGGTCACCGCCTTGCAGCAGTTCAAGGACGACTACGACCGCAACCAGCCGATGTGGCGCATCATGCCGGAGTTCTGCGCCCAGCACCGCCGCTACGAGCGCATGGGCCTGCGCGATCTGTGCCAGCACGTGCACCAGCTGTACGCCAAGTACGACATCGCGCGCCTGACCACCGACATGTACCTGTCGGAGCTGACGCCGGCCATGAACCCGGCCGATGCCTACGCCTGCATCGCGCGGCGCCAGGTCGAGCGGGTCGAGATCGACCAGCTGGAAGGGCGCATCACCACCGCGCTGGTGACGCCGTACCCGCCCGGCATCCCGCTGCTGATCCCGGGCGAGGTGTTCAACAGAAAAATAGTCGACTACCTGAAGTTCGCGCGCGACTTCGCGCTGGAGTGCCCCGGCTTCGAGACCGACATCCACGGCCTGGTCGAGATCGAGGACGACCACGGCCGCGTGCGCTACTTCGCCGACTGCGTTGCGGCGGACGGCCGCAAGCACAAGGTGAAGCCGCTTTCCACTACGCAGGACATGCTGGCCACGGATAAGGATTCACCCTACTCGCGCACCATTTGAGACCTGGGCTCGCTTATGATTTGACCCGTGTCATCGACCAAGAGGAGAAACGATGTTTCCTGAATACCGCGACCTGATCACCCGCCTGAAAGGCGACGGCACCCACCAACGGTTCCTGCACCTGTTCGAACGACACAACGAACTGGATCATCAAGTCAAGGCGCTCGAAGACCACGACGCCGGCGGCATCCACACCGAGATCGAGACCCTCAAGAAAGAGAAATTGCGTATCAAGGACGAGCTGTACGCGATCCTGCGCCAGGAAGCCGCTGCCGCAGGCAGCTGAGCCGCCCCGGCCGCGCTTTTCCCATGAACCCGCCTGCGTGCGGGTTTCTTGTTTCGCGCCGGCGCAGCCCGGCACGCTGCCGGGCGGCGCCGAAAGCCGGTGCGGCGATGATGTCCCTCCGCACGAACGCGCGTCCATCGCAGGCGGGCGGCTTCATCGGCCTCGGGCTGCCGAGTCGAGCCCGCGCTCGAAGGCGGTTTGAAAGCAGGAAACGGGGTGCGCTGCGCCGGCGGAATGGGTAATCTGGCGAGCATGACACGCACTTCTTCCACCCAGGCCAGGCGCCGGCCGCACCAGGCGATTTCCGTCGATCCGGCCGCGGCTAAGCAGGATCCGCGCTGGTCGCACGTTGCCAGCCGCGATGCATCGGCCGATGGCCGCTTCGTCTACGCCGTGCAGAGCACGGGAATCTATTGCCGCCCGTCCTGCCCGGCGCGCCGGCCCAGGCCAGGCAACGTCCGCTTCTTCAACACCTGCGCCGAGGCGGAGGCGGCGGGCTTTCGTCCCTGCCGGCGCTGCTGCCCGAACGGGCCGTCCCGCGCACAGGCGCAGGCCGAGCGGATCGAGCGGGTCTGCCGGCTGATCGAGGCGTCTGAGCAATGGCCGGGTCTGGACGCCCTGGCGGCGGCAGCGGGCATGAGCCCGGCGCATTTCCAGCGGCAGTTCAAGGCATCGATGGGCCTGACGCCCAAGGCCTATGCTGCCGCCCACCGAGCCAGCCGCTTGCGCCACGGTCTGGCCGAGCCTGGCGGCAGCGTCACCGGCGCCATCTACGCTGCCGGCTTCAACTCGGGTAGCCGCTGCTACGCGCAGTCGAACGCCGTCCTCGGCATGACGCCCGCGGCTTACCAGCGTGGCGGTCGCGGCGTGGACATTCGCTTTGCCGTGGGCCAGTGCTCGCTGGGCGCGATTCTGGTCGCCTGCAGCGAGCGGGGCATTTGTGCGATCCGGCTCGGCGACGATCCGGAGCCTCTGGTGCGGCAATTGCAGGATGACTTTCCGAATGCCAGCCTGGTCGGCGCGGACGCCGAATTCGAGCGCCTGGTGGCGCAGGTCGTGGGCTTGGTGCAAGCGCCGCAAACAGGCCTCGACCTGCCGCTGGACATTCGCGGCACGGCCTTCCAGCAACGGGTCTGGCAGGCCCTGCGGCAGATTCCGTCGGGCCAGACCATCGGCTATGCCGAACTGGCCGAGCGCATCGGCCGGCCCGGTTCGGCGCGCGCCGTGGCGCGAGCCTGCGCCGCCAACGGCATCGCGGTGGCCATCCCATGCCACCGGGTGGTGCGCAGCGATGGCGCCCTGTCCGGCTACCGCTGGGGCATGGCGCGTAAGCAGGCCCTGCTGACGCACGAGGCGCACATGGCGGGGCGGCAGCAGGAGCCGAGCAACACCGGCGATTCATCGCGCGCGGCCTGCCCGGGTGACGGCGAGGCAAGCGAGGCGACTGGCAAGCCGCGCCGGCGCCCCGATCTGCCGTGCGCCAGCGCGTCGCCCGCCGTGAAGCGGGCAGGCGCGTTCAACCCACCATGTCCGCCGACAGACCGGCGGTCTGGCTGAAGCCACCGTCGACGTAGGTGATCTCGGCCGTCACGCCCGCCGCCAGGTCGCTCAGCAGAAACGCGGCCACGTTGCCGACATCGTCGATGGTGACGTTGCGGCGCAGCGGCGCGGCGGCCGCCACGTAGCCCAGCAGCTTGCCGAAGTCCTTGATGCCGCTGGCCGCCAGCGTCTTGATCGGCCCCGCGCTGATGCCGTTGACGCGGATGCCCTTGCCGCCCAGCGCCTCGGCCATGTAGCGCACGCTGGCCTCCAGGCTGGCCTTGGCCAGACCCATGGTGTTGTAGTTGGGGATGCTGCGCAGCGCGCCCAGGTAGGACAGCGTCAGCAGCGCCGCCCGGTCGCTCAGGTAGGGCAGGGCGGCCTTGGCCATGCCGGGGAAGCTGTAGGCGCTGATGTCGTGCGCGATGCGATAGTTCTCGCGCGAGAGGCCGTCGAAGAAATTGCCCGCGATTGCCTCGCGCGGCGCGAAGCCGATGGCGTGCACGAAGCCGTCGAACTTCGGCCAGGTCTGCGACAGGTCGGCGAACATGCGCTCGATCTGCTCGTCGCTGCCGACGTCGCAGTCGAACACCAGCTTGGAGTCGAACTCGGCCGCGAACTCGGTGATGCGGTCCTTGAAGCGCTCGCCCACGTAGCTGAAAGCGAGTTCCGCGCCCTGGTTGCGGCAGGCGCGCGCGATGCCGTAGGCGATGGATCGGTTGGACAGCACGCCGGTGATCAGCAGCTTCTTGCCCGCCAGAAAGCCGGTGGGATGGGTCATGCGGTGTTCTCCTGGTTCGTATGATGGGATGCGGTGGATGTCGTCAGGCTTGGGGCGGATTGCCGATCGCCGTTCGCGCCGCGCCTGTCGAAGCGCCGTGTCGCGACTTCGGCAAGCCTGTTCGAACGGGCGGGGAACGCGGTCCATCCAAGCCCAGAACCCTGGCCTCTTTTGACGGCAGAATTGTCTCATGCGTGTTTTGCTTGGACTGCTGCTGGCCGCCATCACCATCCCCGCCTGGGCCGCCCACGGCTACGCGCTGTGGGGCGACATGAAGTACCCGCCCGGCTTCAGCCATTTCGACTACGTCAATCCCGACGCGCCCAAGGGCGGCGAGATCCGGCTGGTGAGCAACCTGCGCCTGTCCACCTTCGACAAGTACAACCCCTTCACCATCCGCGGCGGCGCGCCGGCCTATCTGAGCCAGCTGATGTTCGACAGCCTGCTCACCGGTTCGCTGGACGAGGAGGGCGCCGGCTACGGCCTGCTGGCCGAGGATGTGGCGGTGGCGCCCGATGGCCTGTCGGCCACCTTCCGGCTGCGCCCGGCGGCGCGCTTTCACAACGGCGAACAGGTGCTGGCGGCGGATGTGAAGCACAGCTACGACACCCTGGTCGGCCCGCACACCTCGCCCGCGTACAGGACGATGCTGATCGACGTGGCGGGTGTCGATGCGGTGGACGACCGCACCGTGCGCTATCGCTTCAAGCGCCCGAACCGCGAGCTGCCGCTCACGGTGGGCGGACTGCCGGTGTTCAGCCGCAAGTGGGGCGAGGGCAAGCCGTTCAACGAGGTGGTGATGGAGCCGCCCATCGGCAGCGGGCCGTACAGGATCGGCCCGGTCAAGTTCGGCAAGGACATCACCTACGTGCGCGACCCCGACTACTGGGCGCGCGATCTGAACGTGCGCCGCGGCAGCGCCAACTTCGACCGCGTCAACGTCAAGATCTACAAGGACAACACCGCCCGGCTGGAGGCGCTGAAGGCCGGCGAATTCGACCTGATGGCCTTCTATTCCGCCGGCGACTGGGCGCGGCGCGTGAACGGCAAGCGCTTCGACTCGGGCGAGCTGGTCAAGGGCGAGTTCCAGCACAAGCTGCCCACCGGTTTCCAGAGCTACGTGCTCAACACGCGCCGCGCGCTGCTGCAGGACGTGCGCGTGCGCCAGGCGCTGGGCCTGGCGGTGGACTACGAGTGGATGAACCGCCAGATGTTCTACAACTCGTACCAGCGCGTGCGCGGCCTGTTCGGCAACACCTCGTGCGCGGCGACCGGCACACCGTCGCCGGAGGAACTGGCGCTGCTGGAGCCCTGGCGCGGCCAGATTCCCGAAGCCGCCTTCGGGCCCGCTTACGAGCCGCCGCGCACCGACCAGCCGCAGGACCCCGCGGTCGGCGGCCTGCGCGAGAACCTGCGCCGCGCGCAGAAGTTGCTGCAGGACGCCGGCTGGACGGTGCGGGACGGCCAGCTGCGCAATGCCCAGGGCCAAGCCTTCGAGCTGGAATACCTCGACAGCAACGAAGGCGGCGCCCGCGTCGTCACGCCCTGGATGCGCAACCTGGAAAAGCTCGGCATCGTGCTGCGCTTCCGTCCGGTGGACTTCGCCCTCTACCAGCAGCGCCTGCAGAAGTTCGATTTTGACGTCACCACCATCGCCTATCAGGGCACCGCCAACCCCGGCCAGGAATACGCCGACCTGTTCGGCAGCCAGGCCGCCGACACCGAGGATTCAGGCAACCTGGCCGGCGTGAAAAGCCCGGCGGTGGACGCCATCCTGAGTAGCATGGTCGGCGCGAAAACCAAGCCCGACTACCTGGCCGCCTGCCATGCGTTGGAGCGCGTCGTCACCCACAGCCATGTCTTCATCCCCCAGTGGTACGCCGGCACGCACCGCATGGCGTACAACGCCTGGCGGCTGCAGAAGCCCGAGCTGACGCCGCCGTATTTCAGGGGGGAGGTGTGGGCGATTGATACGTGGTGGGCGAAGTCCGAGGGTCGATAGGCGGGAACTTTGATGACAAAAGGCACACATACACCTGCCATCGCGCCATGAAGCCGTTTCACTGGTCGGCGGAAAAGAACGCTTTACTCAAGCGCGAGCGAAGCATCGGTCTCGAGGACGTGACGGTGGCCGTTGAAAGTGGTGGCTTGCTGGATTTGGTGGCTCACCCGAATGCAGAGCGCTATCCGCTTCAGAAGATCATGGTCGTCGCCGTGGCTGCTTATGCGTATCTGGTGCCGTTTGTCGAAGAAGCGGATCACTTCTTCCTCAAGACCATCATTCCCAGTCGCAAGGCCACGCGCGACTTCATCACTGCGAAAGGAGGTGACCAGGATGCCGAGACTTGATCGCGACGAACTGGAACTGCTGGGCGACTACGAAGCCGGGAAGCTCGTGTCCGTGGCCAGCACGGCCGAATTGCAACGCCTGCGCGAGGCCGCGCGAGCGACGGCGGTAAAGGACAAGCGCGTCAACATCCGCCTGTCATCGGGCGACCTGATGGACATTCAGGCCCGCGCCTTGGCGGAAGGCATGCCGTACCAGACCCTGATCGCGAGCGTGTTGCACAAGTATGTGTCGGGGCAGTTGGTTGAAAAGAAACCGGCTTGAGAGCCCGGCGGTGGAGGCAAGGTCACAGGCTGTCGAGCGTGACTGCCGTGCCATCGAAGGCCTTCAGCAACGGTCCATCCATGGTGATCAGTTTCGTGTTCAGCGCCCGCGCCAGTGCCACAAACTCGCAGTCGTAGACGGTGCACCGGCTTTGCTTCACCAGTCGCAGCACGGCCTCTGAATCGATGTCATGCTCGCCGGCCGCCATCAGGCCCTCGGCTTCGCGCTGGATGGCAAGGGCCTGCTCCAGCGTCAGCGCGCCACGCCGCAGGTAGCCGGCCAGGATGTTGCGCAGTTCGCTGCGCCACAGCAGCGGGGCGCACCAGTGCGGGTCGCGCGCCAGCAGCGCCTCGGCGGCGGCGGTGTGCGGACCGGGCAGGTACAGGTGGGCGATGACGTTGGTGTCGACGACGATCATGCGCGGCCTGCGCGCTTGAAGGCGTCGATGTCCGCCGGGTCGAAGCCTGTCGATTCGCTCAAGCCCGCTCGCAGCGTCCGGGCGCGTGCCAGCCGCTCGGCCACGGGCAGGCCAGCGGGCGCAAGCACGGTTTCAAGGCACACGATGGCCTCGCTGTTGATGCTGCGGCGGTGCAACTGCGCCGACCACTTGAGACGGTCGTACACGTGCTCGGGGATGTTCTTCAGGGTCAGGGTGGTCCTCATGGCGGCATTCTTATTTTTGGATGGAGCGCCCGTGCTCGGCGTGCGCCGGCTGCCCGAGGCTAGCGTCCCTGCGCCAGCGCCGCTGCCACTTCCTGCCCCAGCTCGATCACCGCCATGGCGTAGTAGCTGCTCCAGTTGTAGCGCGTGATGACGTAGAAGTTCTCGGTGCCGGCAACGTAGCTGGGTTCGTTGCCGGGCAGGGCGGGGTCGCCGTTCTGCAGTTCGATCAGTGCCAGCTGGCCCGGGTGCTCGCGCCCTTCGGTGCTCAGCACCGCGCCCTTGTCCATGAAGCCGGCGACGCTGAAGCTGGGCAGGATGTCGGGCGCCCGCAACGCGTCCATGTCGGCCTCGGGCGCCAGGTAGACCGGATGGTGGGTCGGCATGCCGGCCTGCCAGCCATGGCCCTTCAAGTAACTGGCGACCGAGCCGATGGTGTCGGCTTCGCTGTCCCACAGGTCGATGCGGTCGTCGCCATCGAAATCGATCGCGTACTTGACCCAGCTCGACGGCATGAACTGCGGCATGCCCATGGCGCCGGCGTAGCTGCCGAGCGGGATCAAGGGGTCCATGCGGTTGCGCTGGCACAGCGACAGGAATTGCTCTAGCTCGTCCTGGAAGAAGGCCTGGCGTGCCTCGGCGCGCGGGTGCGCGGCGGGAAAGTCGAAGGTCAGCGTGGCCAGCGCGTCGATGACGCGAAAGCTGCCCATGTTCTGGCCGTAGATGGTCTCGACGCCGACGATGCCGGCGATGATCTCGGGCGGCACGCCGAACTGGCCTTCGGCGCGCGCCAGCGTGGCTCGGTTGCGCTCCCAGAAGCGGGCGCCGGCGCGTATCCGTACCGGGTCGATGAAACGGCTGCGGTAGCGGCGCCAGCTCCTGGCCGTGCCGCGCGGCGGCGGCAGGATCAGGCGCGCCACGGCCGGGATGAAGGCGGCCTGGCCGATGTTGTCGCGCACCCATTGGGGCTGCAGCCCGCGTCGTGCCGCCACGTCGTCGGCCCAGCGCAAGGCGTCGTCCCGGCCGGCATAAGACTGGGTTTCTGGTTCGGCCGCGCGGCGATGCCTCGGGGCCTGCGCATGGGTCAGGCCGGGGGAAAGCAGGCCGGCGGCCAGCAGCGACGCCAGCGCACGTCGATGAAGCGAAGTCGGGTGCATGTACGAAAAGTCCGGTGCGGGCGGGAAACCGAGCATCCTGTCACGGCCCTACGGGCTGGATGCGCAGTGTAGCCAGAGCCGTTGCCGGGTGCACCCATCGGGTCCGGATTGGCCGGCGAAAGGGGTGCTTTGCCGAGCGCTGGCGCGGGATTTACACCGCCTTGCCTGGCATCCGGGATACGACTTCTGCGTGTTAAGCTGGCATTTCCGATATTGATATGCATACGTCACGTCCATGCAAGGAATATGACGGATAGTCGGTGTTGAACCGTGAAACAAGGAGACGAAACGTGGGCAAGACCGGGTTCTACACACATCCCGACTGTCGTAAGCATGACATGGGCGCCGGCCATCCGGAATGCCCCGAGCGCATCGACGCGATCGAGGATCGGCTGCTGATCACCGGCGTCGGCGATGCGCTGGACCGGCGCGAGGCGACGCCGGCCGCCATGGGCGAATTGCTGTTGGCACACGGCCGGCGCCATGTGGCGGCGCTGCGTGGCCTGAGCGAGATCCTGATCGAGGAAATGGAAGCCGGTGGCCCCGACCGCTATTCGCTCGACCCCGACACCTCGATGAACAACTTCACCTACCGCGCGGCGCTGATGTCGGCGGGCGCGGCCATCGACGCCGTCGACGCGGTCATGAGCGGTGAGCTGGAGAACGCCTTCTGCTGCACGCGCCCGCCCGGCCACCACGCCACGCGCAACCAGGCGATGGGTTTCTGCTTCTTCAGCAACGTCGCCATTGCCGCCAAGTACGCGCTCGAACGCCACGAACTGCAGCGCGTGGCCATCGTCGACTTCGACGTGCACCACGGCAACGGCACCGAGGACATCGTCGCCGGCGACGAGCGCATCCTGATGTGCAGCTTCTTCCAGCACCCGTTCTACCCCGAGGGCGGCGCGCAGAAGCACGATGCCAATCTGGTCAATTGCCCGGTGCCGGCCTACACCAAGGGCATGGACATCCGCGAGCTGGTCGAGATGATGTGGATGCCGCGGCTGGAGGAGCACAAGCCCGAGCTGATCTTCATCAGTGCCGGCTTCGACGCCCACCGCGAGGATGACATGGGCCAGCTCGGCCTGATCGAGTCCGACTACGCCTGGATCACCGAGCGCCTGAAGACCGTGGCCCAGCGCTTTGCCCAGGGCCGCATCGTCAGCTGCCTGGAGGGCGGCTACAACCTGAGCGCGCTGGCGCGCAGCGTCGAGGCGCATCTGCGCGTGCTGGCGGACGTCTGACTGCGGTCGGGCCAGCCGCCGATGGCGAGCTGGTGAGATGATTGCGGTGGATCCGCATCGTGCGGATCCCACATTTCCTCGAGCCCTGCCATGACCGACCCTTCTTCTTCCGAGGCCGTCGTCCTGCACCAGCGCGATGCGCGCGGCGTGCATGTGCTGACGCTGAACCAACCCAAATCCTTCAACGTGCTGAGCGAGGCGGTGCTGACCGAGCTGCAGCGCCAGATCGACCTGATCGCCGCCGACGAGGGCGCGCGCGTGCTGGTGATCGCGGCCGAAGGCAAGGCCTTTTGCGCCGGCCACGATCTCAAGCAGATGAAGGCCAGCCCGCGGCTGGACTACTACCAGGACCTGTTCGGCCGTTGCAGCCGGATGATGCTGTCGCTGCTCAGGCTGCCGATTCCGGTCATTGCCCGCGTGCAGGGACTGGCCACGGCGGCCGGCTGCCAGCTGGTGGCGCAGTGCGACCTGGCGGTGGCGGTCGACTCGGCGCGCTTCGGCGTCAACGGCATCGACGTCGGCCTGTTCTGCGCCACGCCCAGCGTGCCGCTGGTGCGCAACATGCAGCCGAAGCAGGCGATGGAGATGCTGCTGACGGGCGGCTTCATCTCGGCCGAGGAGGCCAGGGCGCGTGGCTTGGTGAACCGCGTGGTGCCGGCCGATCAACTGGATGCGACGGTGGCCGAGCTGGTGGATGCGGTCCTGTCCAAGCCGCGCGAGGCGGTGGCCGCCGGCAAGGAGCTGTTCTACCGCCAGCGCGAGCTGGGCATCGAGGCCGCCTACCAGCTGGCCGGCCAGACCATGGCCTGCAACATGAGCTGGGACGTGGCGCAGGAGGGCGTGCAGGCCTTCATCGAGAAACGGGAGCCTGCGTGGCGCAGGGCCGGCTGACGGACTTGCCGGGTTCCAGGCTGGCCAACCAGGCTGGCCTGCGCATCGACGACTGGAGCGCCTGGTGGGGTGCCGTCACGCAGCCTGCCACCCTGGTTGAAATCGCCGTCATCGGCGTCTGTGGATTGCTGGCCTGGTGGCTTGCGCGCGGATTGCGGCGCGGCTGGGCCGACGAGCGCAGGCATTCGTCGATCCTGCTGGGGCATCGCGGTTTCGACGGCGCGCTGTTTCCGGCGCTGTGGCTGGGCCTGTGCTGGATCGCGCGTCTGGCGCTGGCCCGGCAGGCGATGGCGACCGAGCTGTTTCGCATCGCGCTGCCGGCGCTGATCGCGCTGGCGGCGATTCGCCTCGGCGTGATGGTGCTGCGGACGACGTTTCCGCACCTGCACGCGGTGCGCGTGCTCGAGCGCACGCTGTCCTGGCTGGTCTGGATCGCTGCCGTGCTGTGGGTCATCGGTCTGCTGCCGGTCTTGCTCGACGAGGCGGCTGGCATCAGCTGGAATGTCGGCGACGATCAGCTCACGCTGCGTGACCTGATCGAGGGCGTGGTCACCGTCGGCCTGGCGCTGCTGCTGGCGCTGTGGCTGTCTTCGGCGATCGAGGCGCGCCTGCTGCGCGAAGCGGTGGGTGACCGCCTGTCGCTGCGCAAGGTGGTCGCCAACGCACTGCGGGCGCTGCTGCTGTTCCTGGCGGTGCTGGTGGCGCTGACGGCGGTGGGCATCGATCTGACCACGCTGTCGGTGTTCAGCGGCGCGCTGGGCGTGGGCATCGGCCTGGGCCTGCAGAAGCTGGCGGCCAACTACGTGTCGGGCTTCGTGGTGCTGAGCGAACGCGCCATCCGCATCGGCGACATGGTGCGGGTGGATGGCTTCGAAGGCCAGGTGACCGACATCCGCGCGCGCTACACCGTGATCCGCGCGCTCGGCGGACGCGAATCGATCGTGCCGAACGAGATGATGGTGACGCAGCGCATCGAGAACATGTCGCTGGCCGATACCCGGCTGTGGCAGTCGACGCTGGTCTCGGTGGCCTACGACGCCGATCCAGCGCAGGTGCAGCAGCTGCTGCGCCAGGCCGCGCTGAGCTGCGAGCGCGTGCTGCGGCAGCCGGCGCCGTCGGCATCCCTGACGGCGTTTGGCGCCGACGGGCTGGAGTTCACGGTGGGCTTCTGGATCGATGAGCCGACCGCCGGCGTCGGGCTGCGCTCCGAGGTGAATCTCGCTATCCTGGCGACGCTGCGCGCGCACGGCATTGACATTCCGTACCCGCAGCGCGTGGTGCATCAGGCGGTGCCGCCTGCGACGCCGAAGGCGACGGAGCCACCCTTATAATAAAAGCACGGTCGTTCTATTTTGTTGGCCGATGGTGGGCGCGATGGCGTGCCGGTGGCCGCCCATGACCCGTGAACTAGAATTCCCCGCAGCGTCCGGCGCGCCGATGTCCGGGCGGATGCGACAGATTGCAAACTCAGGAGATCCCCATTCATGAAAGCCCTCGTAGCCGTCAAGCGCGTGGTCGACTTCAACGTGAAGGTGCGTGTGAAGAGTGACCAGAGCGGCGTGGACATCGCCAACGTCAAGATGAGCATGAACCCGTTTGACGAGATCGCCGTCGAGGAAGCGGTGCGCCTGAAGGAAAAGGGCGTCGTCACCGAGATCGTCGCCATCTCCTGCGGCGAAGCCAAGTGCCAGGAAACCCTGCGCACCGCCATGGCCATCGGCGCCGACCGCGGCATCCTGGTCGAGACCGGCGAGGAGCTGCAGCCGCTGGCGGTGGCCAAGCTGCTCAAGGCCGTGATGGACAAGGAGCAGCCGCAACTGGTGATCCTGGGCAAGCAGGCGATCGACGACGACGCCAACCAGACCGGCCAGATGCTGGCCGCGCTGGCCGACCTGCCGCAGGCCACCTTCGCCAGCAAGGTCGAGATTGCTGACGGCAAGGCCAAGGTCACGCGCGAGGTCGACGGCGGCCTGGAGACCATCGCCCTCAGCCTGCCGGCGGTCATCACCACCGACCTGCGCCTGAACGAGCCGCGCTACGTCACCCTGCCCAACATCATGAAGGCGAAGAAGAAGCAGCTCGACGTCTTCAAGCCCGAGGACCTGGGCGTCGACGTCAGCCCGCGCCTGAAGACCCTGAAGGTGATGGAGCCGCCCAAGCGCGGCGCCGGCATCATGGTGCCCGACGTCGCCACGCTGGTCGACAAGCTCAGGAACGAAGCCAAAGTGATCTGAAGAGGTTGAGCGTTCGGCGTTTGGCGTTCGGCGTGCAGCCGGCGGACCCACGCTCAACGCTCAACGCCGAACGCTGAACCCGAGGAACGAACAATGACCGCACTCGTCATCGCCGAACACGACCACGCCGCCATCAAGGGCGCCACCCTCAACACCGTCACCGCCGCACAGGCCCTGGGCGGCGACGTCCACGTGCTGGTGGCCGGCCACAACGCCGGCCCGGCAGCCGAAGCCGCAGCGAAGATCGCCGGCGTCGCCAAGGTGCTGCACGCCGACGGCGAGGCCTTTGCCCACGGCCTGGCCGAGAACGTCGCCGCCCAGGTGCTGGCGCTGGCCGGCAACTACAGCCACATCCTGTTTCCGGCCACCGCCAGCGGCAAGAACGTCGCCCCGCGCGTGGCCGCCAAGCTGGACGTGGCGCAGATCAGCGACATCACCAAGGTCGACAGCGCCGACACCTTCGAGCGCCCGATCTACGCCGGCAACGCGATTGCCGTGGTGCAGAGCTCGGATGAGAAGAAGGTCATCACCGTGCGCACCACCGGCTTCGATGCGGCCGCCGCGTCCGGCGGCAGCGCTGCGGTGGAAGCCGTATCGGCCACGCCCGACAGCGGCCAGAGCAGCTTCGTCGGCCAGGAGATCGCCAAGAGCGACCGCCCCGAGCTGACCGCCGCCAAGGTGGTGGTCTCCGGCGGCCGGGCGCTGGGCAGCGCCGAGAAGTTCAACGAGCTGATCGTGCCGCTGGCCGACAAGCTGGGCGCGGCCATCGGCGCCAGCCGGGCCGCTGTGGACGCCGGCTACGCGCCCAACGACCTGCAGGTCGGGCAGACCGGCAAGATCGTGGCGCCGCAGCTGTACATCGCCGCCGGCATCTCGGGGGCGATCCAGCACCTGGCGGGCATGAAGGACTCCAAGGTGATCGTGGCCATCAACAAGGACCCCGAGGCGCCGATCTTCAGCGTCGCCGACTACGGGCTGGAGGCCGATCTGTTCCAGGCGGTGCCGGAGCTGATCAAGGCCCTTTGATCGGTAGGCGGCCTTCGGGCGGCAGCGCCCGGGGGCTGCGGTTTCCCATCTGGCAAGGGCATCGCACGCGATGCCCTTTTGTTTGCTGCAATTGAACCGAACGAGTGGAGATCAGCCATGAGCTACAAAGCCCCCGTCAAGGACATCCTGTTCAACATCGAGCATCTGGCGCGCATCGAGGATCTGGCCAGCATGCCGGGCTTCGAGGACGCGGGCCTCGAGACCGCGCAGGCCGTGCTGGAGGAGTGCGCCCGTTTCAACGAAGAGGTCATCGCGCCGCTCAACCATGAGGCCGACAAGGCGCCGTCCAGCCACGCCGGCACCGAGGTGACCACCAGCCAGGGATTCAAGCAGGCCTACAAGCAGTACGCCGAGGGCGGCTGGCAGAGCCTGCAGCACCCGGCCGAGTTTGGCGGCCAGGGCCTGCCCAAGACCATCGGCGCCGCCTGCGGCGAGATCCTCAACTCGGCCAACCTCAGCTTCGCGCTGTGCCCGCTGCTGACCGACGGCGCCACCGAGGCGCTGCTGACGGCCGCCAGCGACGAGCTGAAGGCGACCTACCTGGAAAAGCTGATCTCGGGCGAGTGGACCGGCACCATGAACCTGACCGAGCCGCAGGCCGGCAGCGACCTGGCGGCGGTGCGCTCGCGCGCCGAGCCGCAGGCCGACGGCAGCTACAAGGTCTTCGGCACCAAGATCTTCATCACCTACGGCGAGCACGACATGGCCGACAACATCGTGCACCTGGTGCTGGCGCGCGTGGCCGGCGCGCCCGAGGGCGTCAAGGGCATCAGCCTGTTCGTGGTGCCGAAGTTCCTGGTGAACCAGGACGGCAGCCTGGGCGATCGCAACGACGTCTACTGCGTCAGCATCGAGCACAAGATGGGCATCAAGGCCAGCCCGACCGCGGTGCTGCAGTTCGGCGACCATGGCGGCGCCGTCGGCTACCTGGTGGGCGAGGAGAACCGCGGCCTCGAGTACATGTTCATCATGATGAACGCCGCGCGCTACGCGGTCGGCGTGCAGGGCATCGCGATTTCCGAGCGCGCCTACCAGAAGGCGGTGCAGTACGCGGCCGAGCGGGTGCAGAGCCGTCCGGTCGACGGCAGTGCGCGCGCGGCCGTGACCATCATCCACCACCCCGACGTGCGCCGCATGCTGATGACCATGCGCGCGCTGACCGAGGGCTGCCGCGCCATGGCCTGCACCGCCGCGGCGGCCTACGATGCCGCGCATCACCACGCCGACGCCGAGGTGCGGCAGCAGAGCCAGACCTTCTACGAGTTCATGGTGCCGCTGGTCAAGGGCTACAGCACCGAGATGAGCCTGGACGCCACCGACTTGGGCGTGCAGGTGCACGGCGGCATGGGCTTCATCGAGGAAACTGGCGCCGCGCAGTACTACCGCGACGCCAAGATCCTGACCATTTACGAAGGCACCAGTGCGATCCAGGCCAACGACCTGGTCGGTCGCAAGACGGCGCGCGACGGCGGCCAGACCGCCAAGGCGGTTGCGGCGCAGATCGAGGCGACCGAGAAGGAGCTGCTGGCCCAGGGCGGCGCGGATGCGCAGGCGGTGGCCAGGCGCCTCGCCGCCGGGCGGCAGGCCTTTCTCGAGGTGGTCGATTTCATGGTCGCCAAGGCCAAGAGCGATCCGAATGCCGCCTACGCCGGCAGCGTGCCCTACATGCTGCTGGCGGGCAACCTGGTGGCCGGCTGGCAGCTCGGCCGCGCGCTGCTGGTGGCCGAGCGGGAACTGGCCGCCGGCAACGACGCTGCGTTCATGCGCGCCAAGATCGCCACCGCGCGCTTCTACGCCGACCACATCCTGACGCGCATTCCCGGCGCGCGCGACGCCATCGTCGAGGGCGCGGACAGCGTGACCACGCTGGCGCTGGAGGCGTTCTGAGCGCCTGCCAGGTAGCCGCCTGAACTTCCGAACTTCCTGAACGCAGAGGACGCAAGAAGCGACGCAGAAGGCGCAGAAGATTTATCTGGCTTGACTGATCCCTGAACAGTCAAGCCAGTCCAGCCAAGACTTTTGTATTTTCTGTGGCCTCTGCGTAATTTCCGCGTTCTCTGCGTCCGACTGTTTTCAACCACTTGACGTCCAGCCGCGCCGACCCCATGCCGGTCGGCCGGCCAAGCCCATCCGAAAGAGCATTCATGGCCCAGCTTCCACCCGTCCTGCAGCGTCTCGAATTCCCCGTCATCGGGGCGCCGCTGTTCATCATCAGCAACCCCAAGCTGGTCATCGCCCAGTGCACCGCCGGCGTGGTCGGCTCGATGCCGGCGCTGAACGCGCGCCCGGCGGCGCAGCTGGATGAGTGGCTGGCCGAGATCACCGAAGGGCTGGCGGCCTGGGACCGCGCCAACCCCGACCAGCCGGCGGCGCCGTTTGCCATCAACCAGATCGTGCACAAGAGCAACGACCGGCTCGAGCACGACATGCAGATGTGCGCCAAGTACAAGGTGCCGATCGTCATCACCAGCCTGGGCGCGCGCGAGGACGTCAACCAGGCGGTGCATGGCTGGGGCGGCATCGTGCTGCACGACATCATCAACAATCGCTTCGCGCGCAAGGCGATCGAGAAGGGCGCCGACGGCCTGATCGCGGTGGCGGCGGGCGCCGGCGGCCACGCCGGGGTCAAGAGCCCGTTCGCGCTGGTGCAGGAGATCCGTGAGTGGTTCGACGGTCCGATTGCGCTGTCGGGTGCGATCGCCAACGGCGGCGCGGTGCTGGCGGCGCAGGCCTGCGGCGCCGACTTCGCCTACATCGGCTCGGCCTTCATCGCCACCGAGGAAGCCCGCGCGCAGGCGGCCTACAAGCAGGCCATCGTCGACGGCAGCTCGGACGACATCGTCTACAGCAGCCTGTTCACCGGCGTGCACGGCAACTACCTGGCGCCCTCGATCCGCGCCGCCGGGCTGGATCCGGACAAACTGCCCGAGAGCGACCCGAGCAAGATGGACTTCGGCGGCGGCGAGGGCTCGCGAAAGGCCTGGAAGGACATCTGGGGCAGCGGCCAGGGCATCGGCGCCGTCAAGGCGGTGGTGCCGGCGGCCGAGCTGGTGGCGCGGCTGAAGCGCGAATACGCCGCGGCACGCCGGCGCCTCGCGCTTTGAGGGCGATCGAGTCGTAGTTGCCTGGGGCAGCTGCCGGTCGAGCGCTGACAGACGCCTTGGCTGGCGTTTTCCACCGACTCGCACCGGCGCGGCGCCTGCGGGAACGCAAAGCCGTCACCTGCTGCGTCTGGCTGCGACGGTCGTCGATTCCACCCATGGCGGGCGCTAACATGACTGTTTTTGGCAACGGGGAGGCACGCATGAGCATCCTGGATTTCATCAAGAAAGAGCTGATCGAGATCATCGAGTGGACCGATGACTCGCGCGACACGCTGTCCTACCGCTGGCCCGACGACGACCGGCAGATCAAGAACGGCGCCCAGCTCATCGTGCGTGAGTCGCAGATGGCGCAGTTCGTCGCCGCCGGCCAGTACGCCGACCTGTTCGGCCCGGGCAAGCACCGGCTCAGCACCGAGAATATCCCGGTGCTGTCCACCATCTACGGCTGGAAGTACGGCTTCGCGGCGCCGTTCAAGTGCGACGTCTACTACCTCAACACGCGCCTGTTCACCGGCAACAAATGGGGCACGGCCAACCCCGTGATGATGCGCGACCCCGACTTCGGCATGGTGCGGCTGCGTGCGTTCGGCACCTACGATTTCCGCATCATCGAGCCGGCGAAGTTCCTCCGGGAGGTGGCCGGCACCGACCAGAACTTCCGCCTGGAGGAGTTTGCCGACACCATGCGCTCGCGCATCGTCAGCGTGTTCACCGAGGCGCTGGCCACCGCCCATGTGCCGGCGCTCGACGTGGCGCGGCGCTATGCCGAGCTGGGCCAGGCGCTGCTGCCCATCATCAACCCGGCGATGGGCGAGAAGTACGGGCTGGAGGTCACCGCCTTCGTGGTCGAGAACATCTCGGTGCCACCCGAGGTGGAACAGGCCATCGACGCGCGTGCCTCGATGAGCGCCATCGGCGACCTGAACGCGTACGTGAAGTACCAGATGGGTGCCGGCATGACCCAGGGCGGCGAGGGCGCGGCCGCGGCAGCGATACCGGCGCAGATGGCGGTCGGCTTCGGCATCGCGCAGGAGATGATGAAAGGCATGGTACCGGGCGCCGCGGCTGCGGCGGCCCAGCCGGCTGCCGCGGCGAGCGCGCCAACGGCGGCGGTGGCCGGGCTCGAGGTTCTGACGCCCGAGCAGGCGGCGCAGGCGCTGGGCGTGGCAGTCGAGGACGTGATGGCCGCCATCGACGCCGGCGAGCTGAAGGCGCGCCGCATCGGCAACGCCACGCGCATCACCAGTGAGGCGCTGAAAGCCTTCCTGCACGGTGAGTGAGCCGCCGGCGGCCGGCCCGAGCGGCCCGAGCCCGGCGCCACCCACGCCCACGGGCGTGGCGCTGGGCAAGCACCCGTGTCCCGAATGCGGCGGCGACCTGGAGTGGAACGCCGCCCGCCAGGCGCTGCGCTGCCCGTACTGCGGCACCGTGGCTGCCTGGACACCGCAGGCGGGCGAGGGCGCGGCGCCGATCGTCGAGCACGATCTGGCCGAGGCGCTGGCCAACCCGGCCAGCGGGCGCGGTTGGGGCGGGGCGCGGCGCGAGGTGCTGTGCCAGAGCTGCCGCGCCATCTCGGTCTTCGTCGACGGCCGGGTGGCGCAGCGCTGCGACTTTTGCGGCTCGCCCGCCATCGTGCCGCATGAATCGCAGGGCGACGCCATCACGCCGCAGAGCCTGCTGCCGTTCAAGGTCAGCGAGTCGCAGGTGCGCGACGCCATTCGCCGCTGGTACGGCGCGCGCTGGTTCGCGCCCAGCCGGTTCAAGAGGGCCGCGCTGACCGACACGCTGCACGGCATCTACCTGCCGTACTGGACCTTCGACGCCCAGGTGGCGGCCGACTGGACGGCCGAGGCCGGCCATTACTACGACGTCAGCGAAAGCTACGTGGACAACGGCCAGCACCGCACGCGCCAGGTGCGGCGCGTGCGCTGGGAGCCGGCCGCGGGCAGCCTGCGGCATGTCTTCGACGACGAACTGGTGCCGGGCAGTGCCGGCGTGCACCCGCAGCTGCTGCGCCAGGTGGAGCCGTTTCCGACCACCACCGACCTGAAGGCGTACGCGCCCGAGTTCGTGCGCGGGTGGACGGTGGAGCGCTACCAGATCGACCTGCGCCGCGCCGCCGAACTCAACATGGACGATATGCGGCGCCAGACCGAAGCGCTGTGTGCGGCGCAGGTGCCCGGTGACACCCAGCGCAAGCTGCGGGTGCGCAGCCGCTACCAGGGCCGCAGCTTCAAGCACGTGCTGGTGCCGGTGTGGGTGGTGGGCTATACCTACGGCAGCCGCACTTTCCAGATCGTGGCCAACGGCTACACCGGGCAGGTGGCGGGCGAGCGGCCGTACAGCCGGGTCAAGATTGCGCTGGCGGTGCTGGTCGCGCTGCTGGTACTGGCGTTGTTGGTCTATTTCGGCGCCGGAGCTTGAGCGGCGAAGCACGCGCGGGCGGGCAGTGGGGTGCCTGGCCGTGTGAAGCCTGCCTTGGCAGCAAAGAAAAAACCTGCATGAAAGCAGGTTTCTTCGTATCTGCCACCGATTGCCTGGCGGCAGGCCGGCGCCGCGTGCCGCTTATTCGACCTTGGCCTTGGAGCGCAGCTCTTCCTGGAACTTGACCAGCTTCTGCTGCTGTAGCTGCTGCACGATCTGTGGCTTGACGTCCTCGAACTTGGGCAGTTCCGGCGCCTTGGCCTCGCGCAGGTCGTCGACGCGGATCACGTGGTAGCCGAACTGCGACTTGACCGGCGCGTCGGTCATCTGGCCCTTGCCCAGCTTGCCCAGCGCGTCGGCGAACTCGCGCACGTAGCCGGACGGGTTGGCCCAGCCCAGATCGCCGCCTTGCGCGCCCGAGCCGGGGTCCTTGGACTGCGCCTTGGCGATGTCCTCGAAGCTGGCGCCGCCCTTGATCTTGGTGATGATGTCCTTGGCCTCGTCCTCACCCTCGACCAGGATGTGGCGTGCCTTGTACTCCTTGGCGCCGGCGGCCGGCGCCTGGGTGGCGACGATGCGGTCGTACTCGGCCTTGGCCTCGGTGTCGGAGACGGCGTTCTTTTTCTGGAAGTCGGCGAACAGCTCGTTGATCAGCACGCCCTGGCGGGCGAGTTCCATCTTGGCCTGGAATCCGGGCGCGGACTGCAGGCCGCGGCGCTCGGCCTCCTGCACGAAGATCTCGCGCGCAATGACCTCTTCGCGCAGCTGCTTTTCGATCTCGGGTGGCACCGGCTGGCCGGTGCGCGCCGCCTGTGCCTTGACCTGCGCCTCGAGCGCGTCGAGCCGTGCCTTGGGCACCGGCTTGCCGTTGATGATGGCGACGTTCTGCGCCACGGCCGGCAGCGCCAGTGCGCCGGCCAACAGGGCGGCCGCGGAGGCGGCCAGAAGCTGTTTTTTCATGGGTGTCGGAGGAAGAAAGAAGCCCTGTCCGGGCACGGGTGGAAAAGACGTGGGCGCTGCTCGGCGGTGGGAAGCGGTGAAGGGCTCAGATGATTTCGATCGCAAGCGCGTGCACGCCTTGCTCGTCGATGAAATGTTGCAGCGCATCATACACAAGCCGGTGCTGCGCCACGCGCGGGCGTCCGGCGAACTGCGGCCCGGCGATGCGAACCCGGAAATGGGTGCCGAAGCCGGTGCCGTTGGCACCGGCGTGGCCCTCGTGCTGCCAGCTCTCGTCCAGCACCTCCAGCCTGGTCGGCTGCAGTTGCGTGCGCAGCTGCTCGGCCATCTGGTCGGCCAGCGATGTGCTCATGGGGATCCTCCGGGCGGTGTGTCGACCTGGGGCTGGTCCTGGATGTGGCGCGCCACGTAGACGCCCTGGCCCAGGATGAAGGCGAGCGGAAACACGTAGCCCCACAGCTTGAAGTCGGCCCAGGCGTCGGTCGAATAGAAGGCGGCGATGTAGCCGTTGAGCGTGGCCATGAACAGGCAGTACAGCACCCAGGCCGTGGTGAGCCGGTTCCAGACCGTGTCGGGCAGGCTGAGCTGGCTGCCCAGCAGCATCTTGAGGAAGTTCCTGCGATAGACCCACAGCGCGATCGCCAGCGCCGCCGCCATCGCGGCGTACAGCACGGTGGGCTTCCACTTGATGAAGCGCTCGTCCTGCAGCAGCAGGGTCAGTGCGCCGAAGATCAGGATCAGTGCCAGCGTGGCCTTGTGCATGGTGGTCAGCTTCTTGTCGATGGCGTAGATGATCGCCATCTGCACCACCGTGGCCGCCATCAACACCGCCGTGCCGGCGTAGATGCCGTGCATCTTGTAGGCAACGAAGAACAGCAGGATCGGCAGGAAGTCGAGCAGTATTTTCATGAGCCCGGCATTATCGCGGCGTGAAGTCGAGCGAGGCGGAATTCATGCAGTAGCGCAGGCCGGTCGGCTGCGGGCCGTCGGTGAACACGTGGCCCAGGTGCGCGCCGCAGTTGGCGCACACGGTCTCGACCCGCACCATGCCGTGGCTCAAGTCGCGCCGTTCCTCGATGCTGCCGGGGATCGCCTCGGAGAAGCTCGGCCAGCCGCAGCCGGCGTCGAACTTGGTGCCCGATTCGAACAGCTTGGCGCCGCAGCAGACGCAGTGGTAGCTGCCGTCGGCCCAGTGCTGCTCGTACTTGCCGGTGAACGGGCGCTCGGTCGCGGCCTGGCGCGTGATCTGAAAGGCAAGCGGCTCGGCGCCCTTGCCCTGCAGCAGGGCGCGCCATTCGGCCTCGGTCTTCTGGATGGGGTGATTCATGATGAACAGCTGATCTGGATGTGTGAGGCCCAGTCGGGCGGAAAGCCGGCCCAGTCGGCGTGCCCCGGATGTTCGTCGAACGGGTGCTCCAGCACGGCCAGCAGGTCTTCGATCATCTCAAAGTCCTTGAGTTTCGCAAGCACGATGGCCTGCTCGGCCAGATAGTTGCGCAGCACGATGGACGGGTTGCTGGCCAGCGCCAGCCTGGCGTCAAAGGTGGAGGCCGAGGTTTTGATCAATGCCTGGTAACGCACCAGCAGGGCGTCGATCGCGGGCCGGTCGAGGAACAGCTCGCTCACGGTCTCGGCGGCGGCGCCATCGGCATGGTGCGCCAGGCGGCGCCAGAAGATGCTGAAGTCGGAGCGTTCGCGCGCCATCAATTGCAGTAGCTCACCGACCAGCACCTGGGTGTCGGCCGAGGATTCACGAAAGCCCAGCTTGGCCGCCATGCGCCGGTCCAGCTCGGCCGGAAACACGGTCTTGAACGATTCCAGCGCCGTCATGGCTTCGTCCGGCTCGCCGATCAGCGGCAGCAGCGCCTGCCCGAGCGCGAACAGATTCCAGTGCGCCACCGGCGGCTGGCGCCGGTAGGCGTAGCGCCCGGTGCTGTCCGAGTGGTTGCAGATGTGGTCGGGATCGAAGCCGTCCATGAACTGGAACGGGCCGTAGTCGATGGTCAGGCCCAGGATGCTCATGTTGTCGGTGTTCATCACGCCGTGCATGAAGCCGACCGCCTGCCACTGCGCGACCAGCTCCGCGCTGCGCCGCGTGACCACTTCCAGCAGCGCGGCGTAGGGCTGCGGCGCCCTGCGGCAGAAGGGGTAGAAGCGGGCGATGACGAAGTCCGCCAGCGCCTTGAGCTCCAGGTGCTGCTGGCGGTAGCTGAAATGCTCGAAATGGCCGAAGCGGATGAAGCTCGGCGCGGCGCGCGTGATCACGGCGGCGGTCTCGATCTCCTCGCGTCGCACCGGCTGGTCGGAGCCGATGACGCACAGCGCGCGCGTGGTCGGGATGCCGAGCGCGTGCATGGCCTCGCTGATCAGGAATTCACGGATCGACGAGCGCAGCACCGCGCGCCCGTCGGCCATGCGCGAGTAGGGCGTCAGGCCGCTGCCCTTGAGCTGCAGCTCAAGCGACTCGCCATCCGGCGTTTCGACCTCGCCCAGCAGGATCGCGCGACCGTCGCCGAGCTGGCCGGCCCAGACGCCGAACTGGTGACCGCTGTAGACGCTGGCCAAGGGTTCGCTGCCGGCCAGTGGGCGATTGCCGGAGAAGGCTTCCAGCGCCTCCTGGGCGCGCCACCAGTCATCCTCCAGACCGAGCTCGCGCGCCATCGACCGGCTGCGCGCGACCCAGTAGGGCTCGTGCACGGGGATCGGCGGCAGGCGGGTGTGGAACGCCGGGCCCAGGCCGGCAAAGCGGTTGCGCCAGGCCAGGCCGATGTCGAAGGCCTCGCGCACGGGCAGTGGCGTGTCTTGCATGGCGCCATTGTGGCCGCGGCGGTCGGAACCTGCTGGCGCCGCCGTCGGGTAGGCCTTGGCCCGACAAGGTTGCCGCGCCGGTGCGACCACATTGGTGGGCCGCTCAGCGCGCCGCCCGGGCCGCGCGTGCCAGTTGCTCCCGGTAGCGACCGGGCGAGACGCCGAACCAGCGCCGGCTGGCGCGAAAGAAGTTGCTGTCGTCGGCGAAGCCCAGCAGGTCGGCAATCTCACCCAGCGAATGGCGCCCATCGGCCAGGTGGCTGGCGGCCAGTTCCCGCCGGGTGGCATCCAGCAGCTGCTGAAAGCTGGTGCTTTCCTCGTGCAGGCGGCGCTGCAGCGTGCGCGCCGTCATGCCCAGGTTGGCGGCAATGTCCTCGCGCCGCGGCTCGCCCAGCGGCAGGCGGCGCAGTATCTCGTCGCTGACGCGTTGCCTCAGGCCGGCGCGGCCGAGCGCGGCCAGCCGTTCGTTCATGGCGCGCTCGAGCAGCGGCTGCAGCACCGGGTTGCGCGACGGCAGCGGCGCGCGCACGTCGTCGAAGGCGATCAGCATGCGCGTCTGCGCCTGATCGAAGCATGGCACGCAGCCGAACGCGGCCCGGTACGGCGCCAACTCGCGCGGCGCCGCATAGCGCAGCTCCACCGCCAGCGGCTGGATGGCGCGGCGCGTGATCCAGCGGCACAGCGTCAGCACCGCCAGCAGGGCGTGTTCCTGGCGCTGGCGCGGCACCGCGCGTGCGCTGCCGATGTGGTCGATGCGGAACCAGCAGCCCGCCGCGTCGTCGCTCAACTCCAGCAGGGTGGCGTCCGACAGCAGCGCCATGTAATGCGCCAGGCTGCGCATGCCGCTGTGCAGGTCGGGGCTGGTGAGCATCGGGTAGGCCACCAGGTCGAAGTTGAGAAAGCGCGTGGCCAGCTCGCTGTCGAGGCCCAGCTGCGGGTTGCCCGAGCAGTCGACCGCCAGCTCCCACAGCTCGGACAGCTTGTCGCCGTCGATGCGCTGCTCGGGCCGCTCGAGCACGCGCGGATCGATGCCGGCGCGCCGAAACAGCTGCGGGACGTCGATCCCCTGCGAGGCAAACATGTCGGCCAGACCCTTGACCCAACCGGATGAACTGCTGCGCGGCATGGCACTAGGGAAAACAATAGGGTGGCTCACAAAGTCAGTCGTTTGGTGCCATTGTGACAGCCGCCGGCATGGCCGCGCTTTCTAGAATTTCACCAGCCGGCCACGCGGGGCCACCGGGACGCTGCCGGCACCCACATCACGGCGTGCGCCGACACGCAGGAGACAAGCCATGATCAAGATGCGCACTTTTTTTCCGGCGGCCGCGATCGCCGCGACGCTGGCGCTCGGCGCCTGCGGCGGCGGATCCAGCGATCCGGCCAGGGACGTGCTGAAGCACACCAGCTATGGCGACGTGCAAGGCATCAACGACGCCGAGATCAGCGGCACCTACGCCTGGAAGGGCATCCCGTTCGCCAGGCCGCCGGTCGGTGAGTTGCGCTGGCGTGCGCCGGTCGAGCCCGAGCCCTGGAAGCAGGCGCGCGACGCCACCCGCTTCGGCCACGCCTGCCTGCAGAACGGGCGCATCTACGGCCCGGGCGCCAACAACACCTACGACCGCAGCATCGCGTCCACGCTGAACACGCCGGTCGGCAGTGAGGACTGCCTGAGCCTGAACATCTGGCGACCTGCGACCGACGAGGAGGGCCTGCCGGTGATCTTCTTCGTCTATGGCGGCAGCGACATCTCGGGCTACAGCGCCGATCCGCTGTACGACGGCGCGGCGCTGGCGAAGAAGGCCAATGCCGTCGTGGTGACGACCAACTACCGTGTCGGTCCGCTGGGTTTCTTCAACCTGGCCCAGCTCAAGACCGGCAACGCCGCCGAGGATTCGGGCAATTTCGCGCTGCTGGACATCCTGCAGGCGCTCAGGTTTGTCCGGAACAACGCCGCCGAGTTTGGCGGCGACGCCGGCAACGTCACCCTGATGGGGCAGTCGGCCGGTGCCATCAACGTCTACGCCCTGATGACGGCGCCATCGGCTGCCGGCCTGTTCCACAAGGCGGTGCCGCTGTCGGGCGGCATTTCGCTGGCCAGCAACCTGGCGCCGGGCCGTCTGCCGGTGCTGTCGCCGCCGGCCACCTATGCCGCGCAGGCCATGGGCCTGCTGAGCCAGCAGCTGATTGCGGACGGCGTGGCGGCCGACGCCACCGCCGCCGCCGCTTGGATCGGCTCGCACAGCGCCGCCGAGGTCGCCGACTATCTGCGCGGCAAGGATGGCGGCGCCCTGCTGACCACGCTGCTGGTCAACGGTCTGACGGGATCGGGGCCGATCGCCGACGGCCAGTTCATGGCTGCCGACCCCATCGGCGCCATTGCCGCAGGCGACTATCACAAGGTGCCGGTGCTGGCGGGCATGACCGCCGAGGAGGGCAAGCTGTTCGCGCCTTTCCTGGCCCTGTTCGGCGGCCCGCCCGGCTTCAAGATCGGCGATGCGGCACGCTTTCACATGATGGCCGACTTCAACCCTGACGCGCCGACCAGCCTGACCGAGGCGGACATCCTCGACCCCGCCTACCTGCCGTCCGATGCGCCGGCCACCGGCTGGGACGCCAAGAGCGGGCAGCTCGGCGCCTTGTTCATGACGGCCAACCGCGACAACGTGCTCGACACGCTGGCGATGCAGCAGGACGTCTGGTACTACCAGTTCAACTGGGCGCAGCAGCCGGCGCCATGGAACACCATCTACGGCGCCGCCCACGCGTTCGACCTGCCGTTCCTGTTCGGCAACTTCGGCCCGTCGCTGTTCTCCAACGCGATCGGCGGCGAAGCCAACAAGCCGGGGCGCCTGGCGCTGTCTGACGCCATGATGCGCGCGCTGGCGGCCTTCGCCCGCACCGGTAATCCGAGCCATGCGGCGCTGGGCGTGGACTGGCGGCCGTGGCCGGGCAAGCTGATCTTCGATGCCGGCAAGACCGCGTTGAACATCCGTGTCGAGTGACGCGGCGCACGGGTGCGCTGACGCAGCGATGAATTACCATTTCTCCCAGCGCCAACCACACCAAGAGGAGAACCCATGCTGGGCTTGATGCAGAACCATCCGCTGCTGATTTCGTCGCTGATCGACTTTGCCGCCAGGCACCACGGCGACGCCGAGGTGGTGTCGCGCCGGGTCGAGGGCGACATCCACCGCTACACCTGGGCCGACGTGCAACGGCGTGCCAAGCAGGTGGCCAATGGCCTGGACGCACTGGGCCTGCAGGCCGGTGAGCGCGTCGGCACGCTGGCCTGGAACGGCTACCGGCACCTGGAGCTGTACTTCGGCGTCAGCGGCTCGGGGCGCGTGCTGCACACCGTCAACCCGCGCCTGCTGCCGGAGCAGATCGCCTGGATCGTCAACCATGCCGAGGACCAAGCGCTGTGCTTCGACATGAGCTTCCTGCCGATCGTGCAGGGCATCCACGCGCACTGCAAGAGCGTCAGGCACTGGATCGCCCTGTGCGACGCGGACAAGCTGCCGCAGGACAGCGGCATTCCCAACCTGATCAGCTACGAGGCCTGGCTCGGCGGCCAGTCGGATGAATACGACTGGCCGGTGTTCGACGAGAACACGGCGTCGAGCATGTGCTACACCAGCGGCACCACCGGCCACCCGAAGGCGGCGCTGTACAGCCACCGCTCGACCGTGCTGCACGCCTACGCGTCGGCGCTGCCGGACGTGATGGGCCTGTCGGCGCGCGACGCCGCGCTGCCGGTGGTGCCGATGTTCCACGTCAACGCCTGGGGCCTGCCGTACTCGGCCGCGATGGTCGGCGCCAAGCTGGTGTTTCCCGGCCCGGCGATGGACGGCAAGTCGTTGTACGAGTTGATGGAGGCCGAGGGCGTCACCTTCGCCGCCGGCGTGCCGACCATCTGGCAGATGCTGCTGGGCCACACGTCCACCAACAAGCTGCGCTTCTCGACCCTGACGCGCACGGTGATCGGCGGTTCGGCCTGCCCGCCGGCCATGATCGCCACCTTCCGCGACGACTACGGCGTCGAGGTGCTGCACGCCTGGGGCATGACCGAGATGAGCCCGCTGGGCACCGTGTGCACGCTGAAGGAAAAGCACCGCAAGCTGCCGGAAGAGGACAAGATGAAGATCCGGCTCAAGCAGGGCCGGGCCATCTTCGGCGTCGACATGAAGATCGTCGGCGACGACGGGCAGGACCTGCCCTGGGACGGCAAGACCTTCGGCGACCTGCATGTCAGGGGGCCCTGGATCCTGCAGCAGTACTTCAAGGCCGAGGGCGGCGACCCGCTGAAGAATGGCTGGTTCCCCACCGGTGACGTCGCCACCATCGACGCCGACGGCTTCATGCAGATCACCGACCGCAGCAAGGACGTGATCAAGTCGGGCGGCGAGTGGATCAGCTCGATCGACATCGAGAACATCGCCATGGCGCACCCGGCGGTGGCCATGGCCGCGTGCATCGGCATGCCGCACCCGAAGTGGGACGAGCGCCCGATCGTGGCGGTGGTGCTCAAGCCCGGCGCCGAGGTCAGCCGCGAAGAGATGCTGACGTTCTACCACGACAAGGTCGCCAAGTGGCAGGTGCCGGACGACGTGGTGTTCGTCGACTCGATCCCGATCGGCGCCACCGGCAAGATGCTCAAGATCCGGTTGCGCGAGCAGCTCAAGGACTACCAGCTGCCGACGGCTTGAGCGCAGCGGGCAGCCACTTAGGTGACAGGCGGTGCGGGCAAACCCGGCTGCGCAAGAGGAGGTGCGGCAGTACGCTGCACCGGTTTGTAGGTGAGCCAAGACCAAGGAGACACGACGATGAAGTTTGCAGTCAGATTGCTTGCCGGCGCGGCGCTGCTGGCGTTGCTGGGCAGCGCGCATGCCCAGACGGGTGAAACCGTCAAGATCGCGCTGATCGATCCACAGACCGGCCTGATGGGGCCGCTGGGTGTCAACCAGATGCGCAGCTGGCAGTACATGGCCGAGGAGTTCAGCAAGAACAACCCGGCCGGCGTCAAGTTCGAGATCGTCGCCTTCGACAACAAGCTCAGCCCGGCGGAGAGCGCCAACGCGCTGAAGGCGGCGCTCGACCAGGGCATCCGCTACGTGGCGCAGGGCAACGGCTCGTCGGTGCTGGCGGCGCTGGTGGACGGCATCTCCAAGCACAACGACCGCAATCCGGGCAAGGAGGTCATGCTGCTCAACTATGCCGCCGTGGACCCGGACTTCACCAACAGCAAGTGCAACTACTGGCACTTCCGCTTTGACGCCGACACGTCGATGAAGATGGAGGCCATGACGACCTTCATGAAGGACCAGAAGGACGTCCACAAGGTGTTCCTGCTGAACCAGAACTACTCGCACGGCCACCAGGTCGCCAAGTACGCCAAGGATGGGCTGGCGCGCAAACGCCCCGACGTGCAGATCGTCGGCGAGGATCTGCACCCGCTCGGCCAGGTGCGCGACTTCGCGCCCTACGTCGCCAAGATCAAGGCGGCCGATGCCGACACCGTGATCACCGGCAACTGGGGCTCGGACCTGGCGCTGCTGATCAAGGCGGCCAAGGAGGGCGGCTACGACGGCAAGTTCTTCACCTACTACACCGGCGTCACCGGCACACCGACCGCGCTGGGCTCCACCGGCGACGGCAAGGTGTTCCAGGTCGCGTATGCGCACTACCACCTGCCCGGCCAGATGGCCAAGTGGATGGAGGGCTTCAAGGCCAAGTTCAAGGACGACTTCTTCACCGGCGCCGTCGCGCACGCTTTCAGCGGCCTGAGCCAGGCGATGGCCAACGCCAAGTCGACCGACCCGGTCAAGGTGGCGAAGGCCTTCGAGGGCTTGAAATACCCCAGCTTCACGGGCGAGGTCGAGATGCGCAAGTTCGACCACCAGCTGCAGATGCCGCTGTACATCACCCAGTGGACCAAGGCCGACGCCAAGCATCCGTACAGCCCGGAGAACACCGGCATGACGCTGGTGCCGGTGGCCGAGTACCCGTCCTATGTCTCGAGCACGCCGACCTCGTGCCAGATGAAGCGTCCCTGACCCGCGCTCGCCACGGACACCCGCCGTCGCCCCTGGTGACGCCGGGTGTTTTCGTGGTGCGTGCGGGTGGCGTGGCGTTGGCGCCGGTGCGCGCCAGGTGTCTGCACGACGAGACGCGGGCACGCCCCGCCTAGCCCAAGCGGAAGGTTTTCTTCGATGGAGTTCTTCATCATCTCCATGCTCAACGGCCTGAGCTATGGGTTGCTGCTGTTCATGCTCAGCTCGGGGCTGACGCTGATCTTCAGCATGATGGGCGTGCTCAATTTCGCCCACGCCAGCTTCTACATGCTGGGCGCCTACTTCGGCTACACGCTGTCGGACATCGTCGGCTTCTGGCCGGCGCTGGTGCTGGCGCCGATCCTGGCCGCGGGTCTCGGCGCGCTGTTCGAGAAGTACAGCCTGCGCAAGGTGCACAAGTACGGCCACGTGCCGGAGCTGCTGATCACCTTCGGCCTGTCCTACATCATCCTGGAGGTGGTGCAGCTGATCTGGGGCCGGCCGGCGGTCGACTTCCAGCCGCCCGAGGCGCTGCGCGGGCCGGCCTTCACCCTGATCAACCACTCGGTCGACGGCCTGCGCCTCGTCTGGGGCGCGGCGCCCGAGGGCGCCTGCCGCGCCGCCGACGCCGCGGTGCGCATCGTCTGCTCGCCGTTCCCGGCCACGCGCGCCATGATGATGCTGGTGGCGGTGCTGATGCTGGTCGGCATCTGGGTGCTGCTGACGCGCACGCGCATCGGCCACATCATCCAGGCCGCGCTGACGCACCCCGAGATGGTCGAGTCGCTCGGCCACAACGTGCCGCGCGTGTTCATGCTGGTGTTCGGCGCCGGCACCGGCCTGGCGGCGCTGGCCGGCGTGATCGGCGGCAGCACCTACGTCACCGAGCCGGCGATGGCCGCCTCGGTGGGGGTGATCATCTTCGTGGTGGTGGTGGTCGGCGGCATGGGTTCGCTGGCAGGCGCCTTCGTGGCTTCGATCCTGATCGGCGTGATCCAGACCTTCGCGGTGGCGTTCGACTACTCGCTCATCACGCTGGCGGGACAGCTCGGCATTCCGCTCAGCGACGCCATGCGCGAGAACTCGCTGATCAAGCTGACGCTGTCGCAGGTGGCGCCGATCCTGCCCTACCTGTTCCTGGTGCTGATCCTGATCTTCCGCCCGCGCGGGCTGCTCGGGGCGCGGGAGAACTGATGAGCACCTCAGCCATGGCAAGCCCGGCCACCGTGCCGCCGCGCCTGAACGCCACCCGCCTGGCCATCTGGGGCGGCTTCGCGCTGCTGCTGATCGTGGCGCCGCTGCTGTTCGACAGCAATCTGTCGATCACCATGCTGGCGCAGATGGGCATCGCCATCGTCGCCTGCCTGTCCTACAACATCCTGCTGGGGCAGGGCGGCATGCTGAGCTTCGGCCACGCGGTCTACACCGGGCTGGGTTCGTACGTGGCGATCCATGCGCTCAACGCCGTGTCGGCCGGGCGCTGGCAGCTCCCGGTCAGCCTGCTGCCGCTGGTGGGCGGCTTGGCCGGCCTGTTCTTCGCCGTGCTGCTGGGCTACGTCACCACCAAGCGCGCCGGCACCACGTTCGCCATGATCACGCTGGGCATCGGCGAGCTGGTGTTCGCCATGTCGCTGATGGTGCCCGAGTTCTTCGGCGGCGAGGCCGGCGTGTCGGGCAACCGCGTGGTCGGCGAGCCCTTCATGGGCATCAGCTACGGGCCGGCGCGGCAGCTGTACTACCTGATCGCGGTCTACACCTTCATCAGCGTGCTGCTGATGTACGCCTTCACGCAGACGCCGCTGGGCCGCATCCTGAACGCGGTGCGCGACAACCCCGAGCGGGTCGAGTTCATCGGCTACGACAGCCAGCGCGTGCGCTACCTGGCCTTCATCGTGGCCGGCTTCTTTGCCGGCATCGCGGGCGGCATGGGTGCGCTGCAGTTCGAGCTGGTGACGGCCGAGGTGGTCGGCGCCAACCGCTCCGGCGCCTACCTGCTGTTCACCTTCCTGGGCGGCGCCACCTTCTTCTTCGGCCCCATCCTCGGCGGCGTGCTGATGGTGATCGCCTTCGTGCTGCTGTCCGAGCTGACCAAGGCCTGGCTGCTGTACCTTGGGCTGATCTTCGTCTTCATGGTGATGTACGCGCCCGGCGGCATCGCCAGCCTGATCATGATGAACCTGCGCGTGGCCGCGCACGGCAAGTTCGGCCGCATTGCGCCGCACCTGCTGCTGCTGCTGGCAGCGGGCGTGGTGATGCTGCTGGGCGCCGGCGCGCTGATCGAGATGATCTACCACCTGCAGCTCAACCGCGCCATGGGCGACGAGGTGCACTACCTGGGCCTGACCCTGCACGCGGCCAGCGCCGCGCACTGGGCGCTGGCGTTGGCGCTGTTCGCACTCGGCGCCGGCGCGCTGGAATGGACGCGGCGCCGCTACGCGCGCGCCTGGGGCAGCGTCAACGCCGAGATCGAGGCCGCGCTGAAGCGCCAGCAGGAGGCCGGCGCATGAGCGAGTACGCGATCGAGTTGCGCGAGCTGCACAAGAGCTTCGGCAAGACCGAGATCATCCGCGGCGCCAGCCTGGCGGTGCGCGCCGGCGAGCGCGTGGCCATCATCGGCCCCAACGGCGCCGGCAAGTCGACCCTGTTCAACCTGATCAGCGGCCGGCTGGCGCCGACCAGCGGCCAGGTGCTGCTGCACGGCCAGCGCATCGACGGCAAGCCGCCGTACGAGATCAACCGCCTGGGGCTGGCGCGCAGCTTCCAGATCACCAACCTGTTCCCCAAGCTCAGCGTGTTCGAGAACCTGCGCTGCGCGCTGCTGTGGAAGCTGGGCTACCGCTACAGCTTCATGCGCTTCCTGTCGCGCCTGCACGACGCCAACGCGCGCACCGAGGAGCTGATGCGCATGATCCACCTGGATCGCAAACGCGACGTGCTGGCCACCAACCTGCCGTACGCCGAGCAGCGCGCGCTGGAGATCGGCGTGACGATCGCCGGCGGCGCCGACGTGATCCTGCTCGACGAGCCCACCGCCGGCATGAGCCGCAGCGAGACGCGCCACTTCATCGAGCTGATCAAGCAGGTGACCGAAGGCAAGACCCTGCTGACGGTGGAGCACGACATGGGCGTGGTGTTCGGCCTGGCCGACAAGATCGCGGTGGTGGTGTACGGCGAGGTGATCGCCTTCGACACGCCGGAGGCGGTGCGCGCCGACGCGCGCGTGCAGGAGGCCTATCTCGGTTCGTCGGTGGCCGATGCGCAGGTGGCGAGCATCGAGAAATGAAACCGATGACGAATGACCGGCGCTGGAGCGCCCATGACCTCGCTGCGCGCGATGACTTCGGCCTGGCCTTTAATGACGACGCGGCGCACCATGGCTTGTGTCAAGCGCCCACGGGCGCGTCATCGAAGGCCGCAGGTCGAGCTCATGCGCTCGCCAGAGCGCGGTCGTCCGTCATTGCCAAGGACGACTGACATGCTGACGGTGAAGGATCTGCACGCCTACTACGGCAAGAGCCACGTGCTGCACGGCGTCAGCTTCGACGTGCAGCCGGGCGAGATCGTGGCCCTGCTGGGGCGCAACGGCTCGGGCCGCTCGACCACCGCCAAGGCCATCATGGGCCTGGTGCACAGCCTGGGCATCATTGCCTGGAAGGGACGCAACATCCATGGCCGCAAGGCCTACGAGATCGCGCACATGGGCCTGGGCTACGTGCCCGAGAGCCGCGACGTGTTCCCGCGCCTGACGGTGCACCAGAACCTGCTGCTGGGGCAGAAGGGCGCCGGGCACAAGAGCCGCTGGTCGTTCGACGACATGTACGCCATGTTCCCGCGCCTGAAGGAGCGCCAGCATACCGAGGCCGGCGTGATGTCGGGCGGCGAACAGCAGATGCTGACGCTGTGCCGCACGCTGATGGGCGACCCCGACCTGATCATGATCGACGAGCCGACCGAGGGGCTGGCGCCCAAGATCGTCGAACTGGTCGGCGAGTACCTGAAGAAGCTCAAGGACCGCGGCGTGTCGGTGCTGCTGATCGAGCAGAAGCTGACCATCGCCATGCAGATTTCCGACCGCGCGCTGGTCATGGGCCACGGCAGCATCGTGTTCGACGGCACGCCGGACGGCCTGCGCGCCGACGCCGCCACGCGCAAGGAGTGGCTGGAGGTGTAGGAAGCGCACCCCTGCGCGGGCGCGATCTGGTCCCACCGGCGACAGCGTGCCTGCAGGCCGGCACCGAAACTCACTAAACTCGAATGCATCAGCGGCGACCGTAGCTGGCATGCCTTGCCAGCGGCTCGCTGCCCGTCCAGCCGAACGAGGAGCACTTCATGACCGCCGAATACCAGGTCCAGGGCGATGTCGCCGTCATCAGCATGAACAACCCGCCCGTCAACGGGCTCGGCTACGACACCCGGGTGGGCATCACCAGCGGACTCGAAAAAGCCAACGCCGACCCCGCGGTGAAGGCGATCGTGCTCACCGGCGCCGGCAAGGCGTTTTCGGGTGGTGCCGACATCCGTGAGTTCAATTCGCCCAAGGCGCTGCAGGAGCCGATCCTGATGTCGGTGATCCTGGCGGTGGAGAACTCGGCCAAGCCGGTGGTCGCCGCCGTGCACTCGGTGGCCATGGGGGGCGGGCTGGAGCTGGCCCTGGGCGCGCACTACCGCATCGCGGCGCCGGGCGCCAAGATCGCGCTGCCCGAGGTCAAGCTGGGCCTGATTCCCGGCGCCGGCGGCACCGTGCGGCTGCCGCGCGTGCTGGGCGTGGAGACCGCGCTCAACATGATCGTCAAGGGCGACCCGGTGAACAGCGAGGTGCTGGCAGACCTGCCGGGCCAGAAGCTGTTTGACCGGATGGCCGCGTCTGCTGACTCGCTGCTCGATGAAGCCATGGCCTTCGCCACGGAAGTGGCCGGCAAGCACGCCGACGGCTCGGCGCTGCCGCTGGTGCGCCATCTGCCCTGCAAGCACCCCAACGGCGACGCCTACTTTCAGTTCGCGCGCAACATGGTGCGCGGCATGGCAAAGAACTTCCCGGCGCCCGAGAAATGCGTGGACGCGGTCGAGAACGCGACCAAGCTGAAGTTCGACGCCGCGCTGGCCAGGGAGCGCGAGATCTTCATCAACCTGATGCAGACGCCCGAGTGCAAGGCGCTGCGCCACATCTTCGCGGCCGAGCGCGCCGCCAGCAAGATTCCCGACGTCGGCAGCGACGTCAAGCCGCGCGAGATCCGGAAGGTGGCGGTGATCGGCGCCGGCACCATGGGCGGCGGCATCTCGATGAACTTCCTCAACGCCGGCATCCCGGTCACCATCCTGGAGACCAGGCAGGAAGCGCTGAACCGCGGCGTCGAGGTGATGAGCAAGAACTACGAGTCGCAGGTCAAGCGCGGCAAGCTCAAGCAGGAGAAGTACGAAGAGCGCATGAGCCTGCTCAAGACCACGCTCGACTACGAGGACATCAAGGATGCCGACCTGGTGATCGAGGCGGTGTTCGAGGACATGGGCGTGAAGGAGACCGTGTTCAGAAAGCTCGACGAGGTGATGAAGCCCGGCGCCATCCTGGCGTCCAACACCTCGACGCTCGACGTCGACCGGATCGCCGCCTTCACCCAGCGCCCGCAGGATGTGGTCGGCATGCACTTCTTCAGCCCGGCCAACGTGATGAAGTTGCTGGAGGTGGTGCGCGGCGAGAAGACGGCCAAGGACGTGCTGGCCACCGTGATGGCGATCGCCAAGAAGATCCGCAAGACGGCGGTGGTGTCGGGTGTGTGCGACGGCTTCATCGGCAACCGCATGATCGAGCAGTACAGCCGCCAGGCCGGCTTCCTGATCGAGGAGGGTGCCACGCCCAGCCAGGTGGACAAGGCGATCGAGAAGTTCGGCTTCGCCATGGGGCCGTTCCGCATGGGGGACCTCGCCGGCAACGACATCGGCTGGGCCATCCGCAAGCGCCGCGCCGTCGAGCACCCGGACATGAAGTACAGCAAGACGGCCGACAAGCTGTGCGAGTTGGGCCGCTTCGGCCAGAAGACGGGCGCCGGCTGGTACGACTACCAGCCCGGCAGGCGCGACGCCATCCCCAGCAGGCTGGTCGAGGACATGATCGAACAGCACCGCAAGGACATGGGCATCACGCCGCGCAAGATCAGCGACCAGGAGATCGTCGAGCGCCTGGTGTATTCGCTCGTCAACGAGGGCGCGCGCATCCTCGAGGACGGCATCGCCAGCAAGGCCAGCGACATCGACATGGTGTACCTGACGGGCTACGGCTTCCCGATCTGGCGCGGCGGCCCGATGAAGTACGCCGACCAGATCGGCCTGTTCAATGTGGCCGAGAGCATGAAGCGCTTCGCGCTCAACCCGAACGACGATGCCGAGTTCTGGCAGCCCGCGCCACTCTTGCAGAAGCTGGTGGGCGAAGGCAAGACCTTCAACTAAATACAGGAACGCAGAGAGCACGAAGGGGTTTGCAAAAGGCGCAGAAGGTTCAAGCAAGATCTTTTCTGCGTTCCTTTGCGAACCCTCTGCGCCCTCTGCGTTCAAGTGACTTAAAACGTTTTGTCCGCGCGAAACACGCCGAGATAGCTACAGAATCAGGAGCCGATCCATGACATCCGCACTCATCGTTTCCACCGCCCGCACGCCGCTGGCCAAGAGCTGGAAGGGCGCCCTCAACATGACCCACGGCGCCACCATGGGCGGCCATGCCGTCCGGCACGCGCTGCAGCGCGCCGGCATCGAGGCCGCCGAGGTCGACGACGTCATCATGGGCTGCGCCAACCCCGAAGGCGCCACCGGCATGAACATCGCGCGCCAGATCGCGCTGATGGCCGACTGCCCGGTCAGCGTATCGGGCATGACGGTGAATCGCTTCTGCTCCTCGGGCCTGCAGACCATCGCACTGGCGGCGCAGCGCATCATTGCCGGCGAGGCCGAGGTCTATGTCGCCGGCGGCGTCGAGAGCATTTCCTGCGTGCAGCAGGAAATGAACCTGCACATGATCAAGGACCCGGCACTCGAGGCCAAGGTGCCGGCGATCTACTGGAGCATGCTGCAGACCGCCGAGCAGGTGGCGCAGCGCTACGGCATCGGCCGCGACGCCATGGACGAGTACGGCGCCGCCAGCCAGCAGAAGGCCTGCGCGGCGCAGGCGGCAGGCAAGTTCGACGACGAGATCGCCCCCATCACCGTCACCGCCGGCGTCGCCGATCCGGTGCTCGGCCTGCGCACCAGGGAAGTCACCCTGTCGAAGGACGAGGGCACGCGCGAGGGCACGACCAAGGAAGGCATCGCCGGCATCCGCCCGGCGCTGCCCGGCGGCCTGATCAGCGCCGGCAACGCCAGCCAGTTCAGCGACGGCGCCGGCGCCTGCGCGGTGGTGAGCGAGGAGTACGCGTCGAGGAAAGGCCTGAAGCCGCTCGGCCGTTTCCTGGGCTTTGCCGTCGCCGGCTGCGAGCCCGACGAGATGGGCATCGGCCCGGTGTTCGCCGTGCCCAAGGTGCTGGGGAAACTGGGCCTGACGGTGGGTGACATCGACCTGTGGGAGCTGAACGAAGCCTTCGCCGTGCAGGTGATCTACTGCCGCGACAAGCTGGGCATCCCGGCCGACCGGCTCAACGTCAACGGCGGCGCCATCGCGCTCGGCCACCCCTACGGCGTCAGCGGCCAGCGCCTCACGGGCCATGCGCTGATCGAGGGCAAGCGCCGCGGCGCCAAGCGCGTGTGCGTGACCATGTGCATCGGCGGCGGCATGGGTGCGGCCGGCGTGTTCGAGGTGCTGTGAGGTGAAGCCGGGCGACGCCGCACCGCCGGTCACGGTCTCGCCCGAGGCGTTCCTGCAGATGGGCCGCCAGGTGCTGGCCCAGCAGCCGTTCAGCGCGCTGATCGGTGCCGAACTGATGACCCTGTCACCGGGGCAGTGCGAGCTGCAGCTGCCGATCACCGAGCAGCTCCGGCAGCAGCACGGATTCGTGCACGGGGGCGTGCTCAGCTACGCGGCCGACAACGCGCTGACCTTTGCCGGTGGCACGGCGCTGCGCGTGCCGGTGGTGACCTCCGAGTTCAAGATCAATTACCTCCGCCCAGCCGTCGGCCAGCGGCTGATCGCGCGCGCCCGGGCCGAGTACGTCGGCCGCAGCCAGGCCGTGTGCCGCTGCGACGTGCTCGTGGTCGATGAGGGCGAGGAGAAATTGTGCGCGCTGGCGCAGGGCACGATTGCCGTGCTGCCCGACAAGACCTGATCCTGCCGCGCCGGATCCCGACCGTCATGAGCTTCGTGACAGACCCTTCACCATCTTCTCTTGTGGCTCGATGACGCTGCGCAGCACGCTCGACTTCCTGCTGTACGACTGGCTCGGGGCGGAGGCACTGACGCAGCGCCCGCGCTTTGCCGATCATTCGCGCGAGACCTTCGACGCGGTGCTCGACACCTGCGAGCGCATCGCGCGCGACAAGTACGCGCCGTTCAACCGCCTGGTCGATACCGAGGAGCCGCGCACCGAGCAAGCCCCCGATGGCAGCCTGCGCGTGGTGCTGCCGCGGGCCACGCACGACGCGCGTGCCGCCTACGCCGAATCCGGCATGCTGGCCGCCGCGCAGGACTACGCGCACGGCGGCATGCAGCTGCCGTATCTGGTGGAAGCGGCGGCCAACGCCTTCTTCGGCAGGGCCTCGATCAGCATCGGTGCCAACCTGCTGACGGTGGGCAACGCCAACCTGCTGATGGTGCATGGCACCGAGCGGCAGAAGGCGGTGTTCGCGGCCAACCAGTTCAACGGCCGCTGGACCGGCACCATGTGTCTGTCGGAGCCGCAGGCCGGCTCGTCGCTGTCCGACATCAGCACCCGCGCCGAGTTGGAAGATGAAAGCGATCCGCTCGGCCCACGCTACCGCCTGCGCGGCAACAAGATGTGGATCTCGGGCGGCGAACACGAGCTTGCCGAGAACATCGTGCACCTGGTGCTGGCCAAGATCCCGGGGCCCGACGGCAAGCTGATCGCGGGCGTGAAGGGCATCTCACTCTTTATCGTGCCGAAGTACCTGGTGAAGCTGGAAGGCCCTCACCCCGGCCCTCTCCCGCAGGCGGGAGAGGGTGAGGACGGCAGCGCGCCACTGCGCGTCGCGCTGGGTCAGCGTAATGACGTGGTGCTGGCCGGCCTGAACCACAAGCTGGGCTGGCGCGGCACCACCAACACGCTGCTGAACTTCGGCGAAGGGCAGTTTCCGGTCGATGGCAAGGCGGGCGCCGTGGGCTATCTGGTGGGCCAGCCGCACCAGGGCCTGCGCTGCATGTTCCACATGATGAACGAGGCGCGCATCGCCATTGGCATGGCGGCGACCATGCTGGGGCTGGCCGGCTACGAGGCCTCGCTGGAGTATGCGAAGACCCGCATGCAAGGCCGCCCGATCGGCGCCGCCGGCAAGGACCCGAGCCGGCCGCCGGTGCGCCTGATCGAGCACGCCGACATCCGGCGCATGCTGCTGGCGCAGAAGAGCTATTGCGAAGGCGCACTGGCGCTGCTGCTGTACTGCGCCAGGCTGGTCGACGAGCAGCACACGGGCGATGCGCAGCAGGCCGACGAGGCGCGCCTGCTGCTGGAGGTGCTGACCCCCGTCGCCAAGAGCTGGCCGAGCGAGAACTGCCTGGAGGCGAATTCACTGGCGATCCAGATCCACGGCGGCTACGGCTACACGCGCGACTTTCCCGTCGAGCAGTACTGGCGCGACAACCGACTGAACATGATCCACGAGGGCACGCACGGCATCCAGGCCATGGACCTGCTGGGCCGCAAGGTACTGATGGAAGAGGGCAAGGGCCTGGAACTGCTGGCCGGACGCATCGGGGTCACCATCGAGCGGGCTGGGCAGCACGCGGTGCTGGCTGAGCATGCCGACGCGCTCGCGCGGGCACTGGCGCGCGTGGGCGCGGCGACGCAAGCGGCCTGGGCCAGCGGCAACCCGACCGAGGCGCTGGCCAATGCCGTGCCCTACATGCAGGCCTTCGGCCACGTTGTCATCGCCTGGATGTGGCTGGAGCTGTCGCTGGCCGCCGATGCGGCAGCAGACGAAACCTATCTTGCCGGGGTGGCGGGCGCCACGACCTATTTCTACCATTACGAACTGCCGAAGATCGACGCCTGGCTGCGCGTGGTGGAAAGCCGCGACATGACTTGCGCCGACATGCCAGAAGCGGCGTTCTGAAGAGGTTCGGCGTTGAGCGTTCGGCGTTCAGCGTAAATCACCAAACCGATTCGACGACCCATTCGCTCAACGCTCAACGGAGAAACCATGACCCGCACCGTTCAACAACTGTTCGACCTCAAGGGCAAGACCGCCCTCGTCACCGGCGGCTCGCGCGGCCTGGGCCTGCAGATGGCGCAGGCGCTGGGCGAGGCCGGCGCGCGCATCATGCTGAGCTCGCGCAAGGCGGCCGACCTGGAGGAATCGGTGGCCGAGCTGCAATCGGCGGGCATCGACGCGCGCTGGATTGCGGCCGACTGCGCGGTGGAGGCCGACATCCACCGCCTGGCCGACGAGACCCTGGAGCGCATGGGCGACATCGACATCCTGGTCAACAACGCCGGCGCGGCCTGGGGTGCGCCGGCCGAGGACCACCCGCTCGAGGCCTGGGACAAGGTGATGAACCTGAACGTGCGCGGTTATTTCCTGCTAAGCCAGCGCGTGGCCAGGAAATCCATGATCGAGCGCCAACGCGGACGCATCATCAACATCGCCAGCATCGCCGGCCTCGGCGGCAACCCGCCGCAGATGCAGACCATCGCCTACAACACCAGCAAGGGTGCGGTGATCAACTTCACCCGCGCGCTGGCCTGCGAATGGGGCCGCTACGGCATCAACGTCAACGCCATCTGCCCCGGCTTCTTCCCCAGCAAGATGACGCGCGGCACGCTGGACCGGCTGGGCGAGGATGAGCTGGCCGCGCACGCACCGCTCGGCCGCCTGGGCGACGACGAGGACCTCAAGGGCATCACGCTGCTCTACGCCAGCGACGCCGGCAAGCACATCACCGGCCAGTGGCTGGCGGTGGATGGCGGTGTCAGCGTGGTGACGGGTGGCTGATGGTGCACGGCGCCACGGTTTTGCTCCTTCCCCCGCTGGGGGAAGGTGGGGATGGGGGCCAGTCGCTTCTTCAAGCAGCGCGGCCGGCCCCCATCCCCACCTTCCCCCAGCGGGGGAGGGAGAAGGGCGTCCAGTGAGCCTCGACTTCGGCGCCGTTATTCCCTTCGTCCACCACCTCGGCTTCACGCTGGAGCGCTTCGAGGATGGCGAATCGACCCTGCACTACTCCCCCCGGCCCGAGCACGTCAATTCCTTCGGCGTCACCCACGGCGGCGCGGTGATGACTTATCTGGACGTCATCATGGCCACCGCCGCGCGCAGCGTGCAGCCCGACATGGGCGTGGTCACGATCGAGATGAAGACCAGCTTCATGCGGCCCGCGCCGGCCGTGCCCGGCGTGCCGCTGCTTGGCCTCGGCAAGCTGCTGCACCGCACGCGCAGCATGGCTTTCGTCGAAGGACGCATCATCGACGCCGAGGGCCGCTTGTGCGCCCAGGCCACCGGCACCTTCAAGTACGTGTCGGCCGCCGAGCGGCCTGACCAGACCCGGGGACCGCTGCCCACGGATTGAACCCGGCGGCCCACATCCACCACGCCATCAGCAAGAGGAAACCCATGCCCACCAACCGCCAGATCCTGCTCGACAACCGCCCCGCGGGCGAAGCCGTCGCCGGCAACTTCAAGCTCGTCACCACCGACACGCCCGCGCTGGCCGACGGCCAGGTGCTGGTGCGCCACCATTACCTCAGCCTGGACCCCTACATGCGCGGGCGCATGAACGAGAGCAAGAGCTACGCCCAGCCGCAGCCGCTGGGCGAGGTGATGATCGGCGGCACGGCGGGCGAGGTGGTGGAGTCGCGTCACCCGAAGTTCGCCGCCGGCGACCCGGTGGTCGGCATGGGTGGCTGGCAGGAGTACAGCGTGGTCGACGGCAACGCGCCGGGGGCCTTGCGCCGTGTCGACACCACGCACGTGCCGCTGTCCTACTACCTGGGCGCGGTCGGCATGCCGGGCGTGACCGCCTGGTACGGTCTGACGCAGATCATCGCACCCAAGGCGGGCGAGACCGTGACCATCACCGCCGCCACCGGCGCCGTCGGCAGCGCATTCGCGGCGCTGGCCAAGGCGCGCGGCTGCCGCGTGGTGGGCATTGCCGGCGGGCCGGAGAAATGCCGGTATGCGGTCGATGAACTCGGCTTCGACGCCTGCATCGACTACCGCCAGCACCCCGACATCAAGACCATGGCCAGGGCCCTGAAGGAGGCCTGCCCCGACGGTATCGACGGCCATTTCGAGAACGTCGGCGGCACCATTCTCGACGCCGTGCTGCTGCGCACCAACGCCTTCGCGCGCATCGCCGTGTGCGGCATGATCGCCGGCTACGACGGCGCGCCGCTGCCGCTGCAGAACCCGGCCTTGATCCTGATCAACCGGCTCAAGGTGCAGGGCTTCATCGTCAGCGAACACATGGCGCTGTGGCCGCAGGCGCTGCAGGAGTTGGGCACGCTGGTTGCGCAAGGCAGGCTGAGGCCGCGCGAGAGCATCGCCCAGGGCATCGCCAGCGCGCCGGAGGCTTTTCTCGGTTTGTTGAAGGGGAAGAACTTCGGCAAGCAGCTGGTCAAGCTGATCTGATCGGAGCTCGCCATGGGCGCCGCGCACGAGTTGTTCAACCAGGCCAGGTCGCTGGCCGACCTCAACCTGTTCGAGGGCAACCGGGCGCTGCAGGACGCGCTGAAGTTCAACGCTCCCGGGCTCGACGCCGCGCCGCTGTCACGGCTTGGCCAACTGGCCGGCAGCGCCCAGAGGCAGCGGCACGCACGCCTGGCCAAGCTGCACGGCCCCGAGCTGCGCACCCACGACCGCTCCGGCCATCGCATCGACGAGGTCGAATTCCATCCCAGCCACCACGTGCTGACGTCGTCAGCCTGCGCCGCCGGCGGTGTTCGCCGCGTTCTGCGGGTCGCGCCTGCGCGCCAGCCACGACATGTTCGGCGCACTCGGCAGCGGCACCGGCTTCGAGGCCATCGTCGGGCGCGCGCAGCCGGCCTGAATCCACAGGAAGAATTCGCATGATCAAGGATTTCAAGGGCAAGACCGCGGTGCTCACCGGGGCCGGCTCGGGTTTCGGGCTGGAATGCGCGCGCATCGCCGCGCGGCGTGGCATGAGCGTGGTGCTGGTCGACATCCAGGCCGACGCGCTGGCGGCGGCCGAGGCCGAGATCCAGGCGCTGGGCGCGCGCACGCTGGCGCGCCGGGTGGACGTGAGCCGGCCGGACGCCATGGACGCGCTGGCACGCGAGGTCGGGCAGGTCTTCGGCGCGCCGCACTTCGTCTTCAACAACGCCGGCGTCGGCGCCGGCGGCCTGATCTGGGAGAACTCGGTCAGCGACTGGGAATGGGTGCTGGGCGTCAACCTGTGGGGCGTCGTCAACGGCGTGCGCAGCTTCACGCCGATGATGCTGGATGCTGCGCGCGCCGACCCGGCCTGGCGTGGCCACGTCGTCAACACCGCCAGCATGGCCGGCCTCTTGAGCCCGCCCAACATGGGCATCTACAACGTCAGCAAGCACGCCGTGGTGGCGCTGACCGAGACGCTGTACCAGGACCTCCGGCTGGTCACCGACCAGGTCTCGGCCAGCGTGCTGTGCCCCTACTTCGTCGCCACCGGCATCCACGCGAGCGAGCGCAATCGGCCGGCCGAGGTGGCGGGCGAAGCCATGACGCCAAGCCAGCGCATCCAGCACGCCATGATCGGCAAGGCCACCGGCAGCGGCAAGATCAGCGCCGCCGAGGTGGCGCACAAGGTGTTCGAGGCCATCGAGCGGGACCAGTTCTACGTCTTCAGCCATCCGCGTGCGCTCGGCAACGTGGCCACGCGCATGCAGGCCATCGTCGATATCGCCAATCCGCCCGACCCGTTTGCCGAGCGGCCGGAGATCGGCGAGCAACTCAGGGCGGCCTTGCGCCAGCGCTAGGACCGATCCGCTGCCAGACGGTGCGCAAACCTGTGGTGCAGGTGCGAGCGCCATGGCGTGCGGGCAGCCGATCCATTCACCAGCGGTCGGCGCGCGATCGCGGTAGATTTCGTGCATGGTCCCGCACCCGCCGCCGCTCTTCATCGTCTTCGATGCGCGCCCGGCCGAGGGCATCGAGCCGGCCTGGGCGGAGCGGCTGGCGCAGGCCTTGCGGCAGGCCGGGCGGGGTCACGAACTCTTCCTGCTGCGCGACTTGGCGGACCTGGGCTACCTGGCGGGCCGCGCCGTGCACGCCGCACGCGCGGCTGGCGCTGCGGTCGTCGTCGTGGCAGCGCCGGTGGTGCTCAACGCCGTCCTTCAAGTGGTCTGGAACGCGAAGCTGGCGCTGGGCATCCTGCCGCAGCCGCCCGTGCTGCAGCCGGACATCGGTGGCGGGCCGGCGCGGCGCTTCGACACCGCGGTGGATGCCTTGCTGCGGGCGCAAATCGAAGAGATCCAGCTCGGCCAGCTGGGTGACACGGTGTTCCTGTCGCAGGCCGAGGTCGGCCTGCTGCCTGCCGCGGCGGGATCCGCCGCACCCCATCCGCGCCGCGGTGGAGATGACCGCCGCAGCGCGCTGCAGTCGAACCTGGCCACGCTGCTGGGCGTCCGGAGTCTGCTGACGCTGGAACTCCAGGCACAGGGGCGAACCCGCGTCGTGCGTGCGCGCACGATCCGGGTGCGTTGCAACCAGTTGAAGGCCCTGGACGAGGGTCCGGATCCGGACGCCGGCCCTTCGATCGAGCCGGGGCAGCTGATCGCCACGGCCTGGCGGCCGGCGCCGCCGCTGCGCACCCTGTGGCGCGCGCTGTCGGGTAGCGTCGGCGGCGTGGCTTCAGCCGGGGCGGTCGATCGATTCGCTTTCGAGCGCCTGCTGGTTCGGCCGCCTCGCGGCCGTGGCGTTCTGACCGTTCGGTTCGACGGCGCATCCGTGGCCATGGCCGCACCGCTGCGGTTTCAGCCCGCGCCATCGCCGTTGCGGCTGCTGCGGGCAGCCGGCAGCGCTGCGCGGGGTTCGTGATGCCCGTCTCGCGCATGCGCCGGCATTTGCCGAGGTGACGGACCGCGGGCTGAAGGGGATCAAGACGGACAGCCTCGATGGCGGAGCATTCCGGTGCCATGGGGCAGCTTGGCGCAGGAGCCGGCATGCACCCGTGTGGCACACTCGCAGGCTTTTTCGGGCGGCACGGACCTGTTGATGGACCCCGGCGCGCCATCACGCCATGCAGTCCATCGCTTCCCAGATTGCTTCCGAACTGAAGGTTCGCCAGGCTCAGGTCCAGACCGCCGTCGACCTGCTCGACGGCGGCGCCACCGTGCCTTTCATCGCGCGCTACCGCAAGGAGGCCACCGGCGGCCTCGACGACGTGCAGATGCGCGAGCTGGAGGCGCGCCTGGCCTACCTGCGCGAGCTGCACGAGCGCCGTGCGGCGATCCTGAAGAGCATCGACGATCAGGGCAAGCTCACGCCCGAGCTGCGCGCCGCGATTGAAGCCGCGCCGACCAAGCAGGAGCTGGAGGATCTGTACCTGCCCTACAAGCCCAAGCGCCGCACCAAGGGCCAGATCGCGCGCGAATTCGGCATCGAGCCCCTGGCCGAGCAGTTGTGGGCCGACCCGAGGCTGGACCCGAACGAGGCCGCCAAGCCCTTCGTCCAAGCCGAGAAAGGCGAGGGAGGCGAGGACTTCACCACGGTGCCCGCCGTGCTGGACGGCGTGCGCGACATCCTGAGCGAGCGCTGGGCCGAGGACGCGGCCCTGGTGCAGAAGCTGCGCGAGTGGCTGTGGGCCGAGGGCCTGCTGCAATCGAAGCTGGCCGCCGGCAGGAACGAGCACGACAGCGAGGTCGCCAAGTTCCGCGACTACCACGACTACGACGAGCCGATCGCCCGCGTGCCCAGCCACCGCGCGCTGGCGGTGTTCCGCGGGCGCGCACTGGAAATCCTGGACGCGAAGCTGGTGCTGCCGGAGCCGCCCTTGCCGGAAGGCGAAAGCGCCAGGCCCGGCACGCCCAGCCTGGCCGAGGGCCGCATCGCGCTGCACCTGGGCTGGAGCCATCAGGGCCGCGCCGCCGATGACCTGCTGCGCAGATGCGTGGCCTGGACCTGGCGCGTCAAGCTGTCGCTGTCCACTGAACGCGAGCTGTTCGCCCGCCTGCGCGAGGAGGCCGAGAAGGTGGCGATCAAGGTGTTCGCCGACAACCTGCGCGACCTGCTGCTGGCCGCGCCCGCCGGCCCGCGCGTGGTGATGGGGCTGGACCCCGGCATCCGCACCGGCGTCAAGGTCGCCGTCGTCGACGCCACCGGCAAGCTGGTCGAGACCGCCACCGTGTATCCGCACGAGCCACGCAGGGACTGGGACGGCAGCCTGCGCGCCCTGGGCCGGCTGGTCGCCCGGCACGGCGTGCAGCTGATCGCCATCGGCAACGGCACCGCCAGCCGAGAGACCGACCGGCTGGCCGGCGAGCTGATCAAGCTGGCACAGAAGGCGGCCGCGCCGGCGATCCAGAAGATCGTCATCAGCGAAGCGGGCGCATCGGTCTACAGCGCGAGCGAATACGCCAGCCAGGAACTGCCCGAGGTCGATGTCAGCCTGCGCGGCGCCGTCAGCATCGCGCGCCGGCTGCAGGACCCGCTGGCCGAGCTGGTGAAGATCGATCCCAAGAGCATCGGCGTCGGCCAGTACCAGCACGACGTCAACCAGGGCGAGCTGGCGCGCACGCTGGACGCGGTAGTCGAGGACTGCGTCAACGGCGTCGGCGTCGACCTGAACACCGCCAGCAGCCCGCTGCTGGCGCGCGTGTCGGGCCTGTCCCCCACGGTCGCCAGGGCCGTGGTGCGCTGGCGCGAGCAGCACGGCGCGTTCCGTGATCGCCAGCAATTGCTGCAAGTCAGCGGGCTGGGGCCCAAGACCTTCGAGCAGAGCGCGGGCTTTCTGCGCATCCGCGGCGGCGACAACCCGCTGGACATGACCGGCGTGCACCCCGAGACCTACCCGGTGGTCGAGCAGATCATCCTGAAGGCCGGCAAGCCGATCGACCAGCTGATGGGTCGCGCCGAACTGCTGAAATCGCTGCGGCCGGAACAGTTCAGCACCGAGAAGTTCGGCGTCGTCACCACGCGCGACATCCTGGCCGAACTGGAAAAACCCGGCCGCGACCCGCGCCCGGATTTCAAGGTGGCTCGCTTCAACGAGGGCGTGCAGGACATCGCCGACCTGCGCGAGGGCATGGTGCTGGAAGGCACGGTGAGCAACGTCGCCGCGTTCGGCGCCTTCGTCGACCTCGGCGTGCACCAGGATGGCCTGGTGCACGTGAGTCAGCTTGCCAACCGGTTCGTCGGCGACGCACGCGAGATCGTCAAGACCGGCCAGATGGTCAGGGTCAAGGTGTTGGAGGTCGACGTCGCCCGCAAGCGCATCAGCCTCAGCATGAAGCTGGACGCGGCACCCGGCCGCCGTGATGCGCCGCGCGCAAACCGTTTCGAGAGCGCGCCGCGCGGCAGGAACCGCCCAGGCGGCCTCGACGGCGCGGGCGCGACAGCCATGGCTTCGGCCTTCGAACGGCTCAGGAATTCGTCCGGCAGTTAAGGCCGTGGTCTTCGCTGCACCGTTCTGGTCGGCGCCCCTTCACTCAAGGGTTCGGTGCAAGCGGGATGTCAGGCCAGCTTTGGCAGTCCCATGCCGGAGATCGACCGCGGCGGCGTTTGCTGGCGCCGCGTCGCGTCGATGCCGGGATCGGGGATCGGCTCGGTCGCGTCGGCTTCGGGCACTTCGCGCGTCATGGCCCGCAAGGCGGTGGTGGTGTGGGCGGCGCCGGTGATCAGGCTCGCCCAGCGCACGGTGAACTGGAAAAGAAGCGGATGCATGGTATGTCTCCTCCATACAGCAGCCGAAACGGGTTGATGGCATTTGGCCGCGCCCGGCAACGAACGCGGGGGGACCACTATAGATACGGGCGCCGCCGAAGGCCACCGCGGCCGCGCCACAGTTGTGACCAACGGTAGCCACGGGCATTGGATCGCGTCCATGGTGGAGTCGCTGGATATGGCCGCCCGACCTGATACACATCGTTGCGCCTGGGCCGGACGTGGTCCGCCGCGGTTTCAGGTCGTGCGCCTCGCCACCAGCTGGCGGGATCGGCGCGACCGGCTTGGTTTGCCCATGCCGGCAGCCGCGTGGATCGACGGCGCAGAAGGGAAGCTGGACAAGCGCCTTGGGCCAGGGGTTAGCATCGGCGCTTCAACACGTCCACCCCGAACACCTGCATGCAGAAGATTCTTCTCATCATCCACGCCCCACCTTATGGCAGCGAGCGCTGCCTTTCGGCGCTGCGCCTGGCGCTGGCCCTGATGGGTCGCGAGAGCGACCGGCCAGAGCTCCATGTCTACCTGATGTCGGATGCCACGGTGCTCGGCCTGCCGGGACAGCAGGACGCCTCGGGCAACACCTTGCAGCAGATGGTGGAGCAGTTGATCGCGCAGCAGGTGCCGATCAAGGTGTGCAAGACCTGCGCCGGCAACCGTGGGCTGCTGTCGCTGCAGTTCATCTCCGGGGTCGTCGTGGGCACGCTGGACGAGATGGCCGAGGCGGCGGTGCAGGCCGACAAGGTGATCACGTTCTAGGGCCTGCGCGCACCCGCGCTCGGCGCGGCTACATCGACTCGGCCAGCATCCGGCGGTAGTCTTCGGCCGAAGCGATGCGCGGGTTGGTCTGGTGACAATGGTCGAGTTGCGCGTGCGCGATCACGCCATCGAACATGTCCTCGGTCACGCCCATCGCCGCCAGGCCGGTGGGCAGTCCCAGGCGCGCGCTCATGTCGTGCACCGCCTGCGCCACGTCGGCGCCGGCCGGCAGGCCCATCGCCTGCGCCATGCGCGCCAGCCGATCGTCCTTGCGCATGCTCTCGGCGCCGGCGTTGAAGCGGATCACCGCCGGCAGGAACACCGCGTTCAGCGTGCCGTGGTGCAGGCGCGGATCGGCGCCGCCCAGGCTGTGGCTCAGGCTGTGCACGCAGCCCAGCCCTTTCTGGAACGCCAGCGCGCCGTGCATGCTGGCCGCCATCATGTTCAGGCGTGCCTCGCGGTTGCCGCCGTCCGCCGTGGCGCGCTCGATCCAGGCCCAGCCGCGGCGCAGGCCTTCCAGCGCGATGCCGTCGGCCACCGGGTTGAAGGCCGACGCCATGAAGGTTTCCATGCAATGCGCGATGGCGTCCATGCCGGTGGCGGCCGTGAGCCTCGGCGGCAGGCCCAGCGTCAGCGCCGGGTCGCAGATCGCGGCCCGCGGCATCAGGCTCCAGTTGTGAAAGCCCAGCTTGCGTCCGTCGTCGACGATCACGATGGCGCCGCGCGCCACCTCGCTGCCGGTGCCGGCGGTGGTGGGCACCGCGATCAGCGGTGCGACGGCGTCGGTGATCCGCGTCGAGCCGCCTTCGATGGTGGCGTAGTTCCTGAGCGGGCCGTCGTGCGCGGCGGCGATCGCCACGCCCTTGGCGCAGTCGATGGCGCTGCCACCGCCGACAGCGATCAGGCCGTCGCAGCCTTCACTGCGGTAAACCCCGGCGGCGGCGCGCACCGCCGCCTCGGTCGGGTTGGACGGCGTGCCGTCGTATACGGCGTGCGGCAGCTCGCCGAGCGCGTCGATCACCGGCCGCAGCACGCCGGCGGCGCGTACGCCGGCGTCGGTGACGACCAGCGGCCGGCCGATGCCCACGCGCTGGCAATGCGCGCGCAGTTGCGCCACGGCGCCGTAATCGAACTCGATCTGGGTCAGGTACTGGATCAGGGCCATGGCTTTTTTTTGCGGATACGATGAGCAGCCTGATTATTCACACAAGACAAGGAGACCCATCGTGCTGAAATCCCGTGTGCTGAAATGGACCTGCGCAGCTGCCGCCGCGGCCCTGCTGGGCGGCTGCGCCAGCGTGTCCGCTCCGTCGGTGGCCGAGACACCCGGCTGCCTGGACAACATCACCGTCGATCGCCTGCTGGCGGCCTACAACGCGCGCCGCCCGGCCGCCAACCCGCCCGAGACCATGACCATGGCGGACGCCAACTGCACCCGCGCCAGGTTCCAGCAACGGCTGGCAGGCCAGGCCGGGCGCCTGGCCGGCTACAAGGCCGGCCTGACCAACCCGGCGGTGCAAAAGCGCTTCAACACCGACCAGCCGGTCTGGGGTGCGCTGTACACCGACATGCTGCTGGGCAACGAGGCCATCGTGAAGGCCGATTTCGGCACCCGCCCGTTGTACGAGGCCGACATGCTGGTGCGCGTCAAGAGCGCGGCCATCAACGACGCCAAGACCCCCGCCGAGGTGCTGGCGCAGGTGGACCAGATCATTCCCTTCATCGAGTTGCCCGACCTGATCGTCGAGGCACCGCCCAAGATCAATGGTGCGGTGCTGTCGGCGCTCAACGTCGGCGCCCGGCTGGGGGTGCGCGGCACGCCGATGCCGGTGCCGCAGGACGCGGCTGGCCAGGCGCGCCTGCTGGATCAGCTGCGCGACATGGACGTGCGCCTGGTGGACGCCCAGGGTACCCAGCTTGGCGGCGGCAAGGGCTCGGACGTGCTCGGCCACCCGCTGAACGCGGTGGTGTGGCTGGCGCAGGCGCTGAAGGCGCAAGGGCTGTCGCTGCAGCCGGGACAGGTGGTCAGCCTGGGCTCGTTCTCGGCGCTGCTGCCGCCCAAGGCGGGACTGAACGTCACCGCGCATTACGACGGCGTCACCGGTTTGCAGCCGGTGACGGTCATGTTCCGCTGATCGGCGGGCCTGCGCGGCGCTTGACGGCGTGCAGGCAAGCCGGTGCGTGAGCGCGCGACAACCGCCGGGCCACCCGCGGCGTTGAGCAGGCATCCACCGTTTCGCAGGAGATTCACCCCATGTCAAGCAGCCGATTCCTTGCCGCCCTGGCGTTTGTCTTCATCGTGCTGGCGCCGCTTGGCTGCGCCCAGTACGGTGACCAGCCCTTCGACCAGCCCATCGGGCAACCGATCGGCCAACCCTGGGGCAGCCAGTACGGCAGTGGCCCGGCCTATGGCTCGTATGGCAGCGGCGGGCCGGAAGTCACCTGCGAGAGCCGCGACGGCGGCTTTCAGGAATGCGCCACGCCGTTCCGCGGCGCGCCCGTCATCGCCGTATCGCTGTCTTCGGCACCGTGCATCGAGGGCCAGAGCTGGGGCAGCCGCCGGGCCGGCTCGGTCTGGGTCAACCGCGGTTGCCGCGCGCGCTTCGTCGATGCTTACGCTTACCACGGGCCAGGCGATGCGGGCTATTACGGTGGCGGCCAGTCGGTGCGCTGCGAGAGCCTGGACGGCCGCGAGCGCAGTTGCCAGGCGCCCGTGAGCGGGCGGCTGGTGCTGCTGCGCCAGTTGTCGGAGTTGGCGTGCATCGAAGGCCAGAGTTGGGGCAGCGACAACTATGGCCGTGTCTGGGTGCGCCATGGTTGCCGGGGCGAGTTCGGCCCGGTGCACGGTGCGGCGCCGGCTGCGGGCGCCACCTTCCGTTGCGAGAGCCTGGATGGCCGGCAGCAGGAATGCCGTGCACGCACCACGGGTCGCCAGGTGCTGATCCGCCAGCTGTCGGCGGCCAGTTGCATCGAGGGCCAGAGCTGGGGCAGCCGCGATGGCGGCGTGTGGGTGCGCAATGGCTGCCGGGCCGAATTCGGCCCGGCCGGCGGCTGGGGGCCGGGCGCCTATGGTGGTGGCCAGCAGATCACCTGCAGCAGCGAGAACCAGCGCTACCGGACCTGCCGCTGGGACACGCGTTGGGGCTATCCGCGCCTGTTGCAGCAGCTGTCGAACGAAAGCTGCCGCGAAGGCCAGAGCTGGGGCTATGACGGGCGCGGCCAGCTGTGGGTGGACCGTGGCTGCCGCGGACGCTTTGGCGTGCGCTGAGCGCTGCCGCATCACGGCCCGATGACGCACGGCCCGCAGATCCATGCGCGCCTGACGCCGGCCATGCGCCTGCTGGTCGAGCGCATGGCGCAGGCGCCGTATCCGCCCATGCACACGCTGAGCGCGGCCGAGGCCAAGCAGGCCTACGCCGCCTCGATCGGCGTGCTGGACGTGCCCAAACCAGAGCTGGCGCGGGTGGACGACATCGTCATCCCGGCGCGCGACGGCCACCCGTTGCCGGCCCGCTGGTATGCGTCCACGCACGACGCCGGCCTGCCGGTGCTGCTGTACCTGCACGGCGGCGGCTTCACCATTGGCAGCGTCGAGTCGCACGACATCCTGTGCCGCACGCTGGCGCAGCTGAGCGACGCCGCCGTGCTGTCGCTCGACTACCGCCTGGCGCCCGAATGGCGCTTTCCCACCGCGGTGCACGACGCCTGGGACGCGCTGCACTGGCTGGCGGGCGAGGGCCGTGCGGCGCTCGGCATCGACACCAGGCGCATCGCCGTCGGCGGCGATTCGGCCGGCGGCACGCTGGCGGCCGTGAGCGCGCTGCACGCGCGCGACGAGGGTATTCCGCTGGCGCTGCAACTGCTGATCTATCCCGGCACCACCGACCGCCAGGACACCGATTCGCACACCACCTTCGCGCATGGCCCGGTGCTGGACAAGGTGTTGATCGACTGGTTTTTCCAGCACTACATCGACAGCGTCGATCGCAGCGACTGGCGCTTTGCGCCCTTGAAGAGCGCCGAGGTCGATGGCGTCGCGCCGGCCTGGATCGGCCTGGCCGAATGCGATCCGCTGGTGGACGAAGGTGTGTTGTACGGCGACAAGCTGCGCGCCGCCGGCGTGCCGGTCGAACTGGAGATCTACCGCGGCGTGGTGCACGGCTTCATCACCATGGGCCGCACGATCGTCGAGGCGCGACAGCTGCACCAGGGTGCGGCGGCGGCGCTGCGGCGGGCGTTCGATCTGCCGCCGCGGTGACATTCCTGTTGCGTGAGTGCGCCGGCCTGCGATGGTGACTTTCTGAGTTCAAGACAGCATGCCGCACCCTTATTCCGGCGCTCTCCCGTGCGCCGCTGAGCGAGTTTGCTTGGACTGCCGGCCGCTGTCATGACACATGAGAGCGCCAATGGGCGACCCATCCCGCAGGCTGGCGGGTGGCCGGCTGCCATTTGGAGTTCACTCGCGTCGGGCGCTCCTTCGCTCTCAGCAAATCACTGTTCCCATGACCCGGATCTCGCGGCGCCGGGCCCTCTGGCTGCTTCCCGCGCGGTGTCGTCCGGTTTGGGGCAGGAGCGAGGCACCGGCGCCATCCGCTGCCGCCGCGCCCGCGGGCATGCCTGAAGCGCATGCCGTAGCAGCCTGGCTCCGGGTCGAGCGGGTGTGACCGCTTCGCGCCAGTCAGATGTCTTCCGCCAGCGCATAGGGAATGGCCAGGCCGGCCAATGCCGGCCCGTCCGCGCCGCCGACATGCAGCGCGCTGCTGCGCGCCAGTTCGGCCACCTGCAGCACGGCGATGACCGCGGTGCCGCCAGCGGGCGCCACAGCCGCCTGGGCAATCAGGCCCACGGGTTGCTCGGGATCGGTGGCCGCAAACACGTCCTGCCCGGCCTGCGCGGCACCAGCGACCTGGCCCACGTAGGCGCGCCGCTTGATGGCGCCACGGAACTGGCTGCGCGCGACCACTTCCTGGCCGGGATAGCAGCCCTTCTTGAAATTGACGCCGCCGACCGACTCGTAGTTGAGCATCTGCGGCACGAAGGCTTCCGCCACCGGCGTGGTGACCATGGCCACGCCGCTGCGCACGGCGGCCCAGTCCCACTGTTCGGCACTCAAGGCCTCGCCGGTGGGCGGCGCGCTGCCGGTGGTCCCGATCCACAGCGCGCGCGCGGCGCCGTCGGCCGCTGGCAACGGCGCCACGAAGGCCGCGGCGGGTTGGTCGCCTGCCGTTGCCGCACTGGCTGCCGCCCCGATCATGCCGTGCAGCGCCAGCTCATCGCTGGCATCGCTCAGCTTGAGCCTGGCGCGCAGCACGAACATCGACAGGCGCTTGAGCGTCTTGGCCAGCAGGTCGCGGCTGCACACCAGCCAGAACTCGTCGGCCGCGACCCGGCAGGCGACGAAGCTGGCCAGCATGCGGCCCTTGGGCGAGCACAGCGCGGCCAACCGCGCCTCGCCCGGCTTCATCTGCACCATGTCCTGCGTCAGCTGGCCCTGCAGAAAGCTGGCTGCGTCCTCGCCCTGGGCGCGGATCACGCCCAACCGGGGCAGGGCGGCGACACCCTCGAGGTCGGCGGCGCTGGTCGCCGCGGCAAGCGTGGTCGTGGGCTCGGTCATGCACTGAATTATCATGGCTGGTTGTGTTTCGAGAAGACGCAAAGTCCGTGCGCAGACTGCTGGCATTCGTGTTGATCTTGCTTGTTGCCGCCGCCGGCGCGGCCTGGTGGTGGACCACGCAGCCGCTGCCGCTGGCCGCCGACAAGGTGGAGATCAGCGTGCCCGGCGGTGCCTCGCTGCGCACCGCGGCCAACAAGGCGGTCGAGGGCGGCGTGCGCACCTGGCCGCAGCTGCTGCACTGGTACTTCCGCCTGGCGGCGCGCGAGCAGACCATCAAGCCCGGCGAGTACGAGGTGACGCGCGGGATGAAGCCCGCCGACCTGCTGGGCAAGCTGGTGCGCGGCGACCGCATCGTGCTGGCGGTGACGCTGGTGGAGGGCTGGACCTTCAAGCAGTTCCGCGAGGCGCTGGCCAGGGCGGAGCACCTGAAGGGCGAAACCGTGGCCATGTCCAACGAGGACATCATGCAGGCGCTGGGCAAGCCCGGCGTGCCGGCCGAAGGGCGTTTCTTTCCCGACACCTACCACTACGCCAAGAACTCGGGCGACCTGGCGGTGCTGCGCCAGTCGATGCAGCTGATGGACAAGCGCCTGGCCGCGGCCTGGGAAGCGCGCACGCCGGATCTGCCGCTGAAGTCGGCCGACGAGGCGCTGATCCTGGCCAGCATCGTCGAGAAGGAAACCGGCCAGGCCGCCGACCGGCCCGAGATCGCCGGCGTGTTCATTAACCGCCTGCGCATCGGCATGCGGCTGCAGACCGATCCGACGGTGATCTACGGCCTGGGCGACGCGTTCGACGGCAACCTGAAGCGCATCCACCTCAGCACCGACACGCGCTACAACACCTACACCCGCGCCGGCCTGCCGCCGACGCCGATCGCCATGCCGGGCAAGGCGTCGCTGATGGCCGCGGTGCAGCCGGCACCGACCAAGTCGCTGTACTTCGTCGCGCGCGGCGACGGCAGCAGCAAGTTCAGTGAGTCCCTGCAGGAGCACAACCGCGCGGTGAACCAGTACCAGCGCGGCGGCGGCGCGCCGACCCCGGCACCGGCGGCGAGCGGCAACTGACACAGTGACATGACGCGGCGCGGCTTGTTCATCAGCTTCGAGGGCATCGACGGCGCGGGCAAGTCCACGCACATCGATGCGCTGGCCGAAGCCTTGCGCGGCGCGGGTCGCAGCGTGGTGCTGACGCGCGAGCCCGGCGGCACGCCGCTGGCCGAGCGGATCCGGGCGCTGGCGCTGCACCAGGCCATGGACGCGCTGACCGAGGCGCTGCTGATGTTCGCCGCCCGGCGCGAGCACATCGGCCAGGTCATCGCGCCGGCGCTGGCGCGCGGCGAGGCGGTGCTGTGCGACCGCTTCACCGATGCCACCTTCGCCTACCAGGGCGGCGGCCGCGGCTTCGACTGGGCGGCGCTGGCCACGCTGGAGCGGCTGGTGCAGGACGCCGCGACGCTGGCCATCGACCCGGCGCGGGGGCCGTTGCTGCAGCCCGACCTGACGATCTGGTTCGACCTGCCGCCCGCGGTGGCCGCCGAGCGGCTGGCCGGCACGCGCCTGCCGGACAAGTTCGAGTCGCAGCCGGTGGCCTTCTTCGACGCCGTGCGCGCCGGCTACGCGCGCCGCCTGGCCGAGGCGCCGCACCGCTTTGCCCGCATCGATGCCGACCAGACGCGCGAGGCAGTCCGGTCCGACGTGCTGGCGGCGGTGCAGGGCAGGGGGTGCTTGTGAGCGAGTCCGCCAGCAGCGCGCCGGCGCCGTGGATTGCGCGCCAGCTTGAAGCCCTGCTGGCGCAGCGCGGCCACGCCTGGCTGCTGCAGGGGCCCTCGGGCCTGGGCCAGTTCGAGCTCGGCCTGGCGCTGGTGAGCGCCGGCTTGTGCGATGCACCGACAGCGCGCGGCGCCTGTGGCCAGTGCTCCAGCTGCCACGCCATCAAGGTGCATGCGCATACCGATCTGACGGTGCTGATGCCGGAAACAGAGCTGCTCGAGCGCGGCTGGCCGCTGTCCGAGCGGGCGCAGAAAGCCATCGACGAGAAGACGCGCAAACCGAGCAAGGAGATTCGCATCGACGCCATGCGCGATGCGATCGAGTTCGCCCAGCGCACCAGCGGGCGCGGACGCGGCAAGGCGGTGCTGATCTACCCGGCCGAGCGCATGAACCATGTGACGGCCAACGCCTTGCTGAAGACGCTGGAGGAGCCGCCTGGCGACGTGCGCTTCGTGCTGGCGACCGACGCTGCGCACCTGCTGCTGCCCACCATCCGCAGCCGCTGCCAGAGCCACACCATGGGCTGGCCGGCCGAGGCCGAGGCGCTGGCCTGGTTGTCGGCGCAGGGCGTGCCGGCCGGGGAGGGCGCCGCCCTGATGCGTGCCGCCGGTGGGCGGCCCGCTGCCGCACTGGCGCTGGCCGACGGCAGCGGCGGCGCACGCCAATGGGCGCTGTTGCCGCGCGCGCTGGGTCGGGGCGATCCTTCCGTGCTGGCCGATCTGACGCTGCCGGAGGCGGTGGCGCGGCTGCAAAAGCTCTGCCACGACCTGGTGGCGATCCAGGTCGGTGCGTCGCCACGCTTTTTCGCCAGCGCCGATCTGCCGACCCGCCCCTTGCCGCTCGGCGCGCTGACGCGCTGGTGGAACCAGCTGGCGCAGGCCGCGCGCACGGCCGAACATCCGCTGAACGCGGGCCTCGCCACCGAGTGGCTGGCCAGTTCGGCTCGGCAGGTTCTAAACTCGACACCTTGAGTTCCTTGCAGACTTGTCGATCAGTCCATGGATACCGAAGTCAGTGACGAGCGCCTCGGCGCGCAGCCGGGCGTGCTGCAGTTGGCGCTGCCGGGCGCGGCCGCCTTGCACCAGGCCTATGTCCCCGCGCTTCAGAACGGCGGCGTGTTCGTGCCGACGGCGCGCGAATACCGGCTGGGCGACGAGGTGTGCCTGCTGATCACCCTGCCTGGCGACGCGCAGCAGCATCCGGTGCGCGGTCGCGTGGCCTGGATCACGCCGGCGCGCGCGCCCGGCAATCGCACGCAGGGCGTCGGTGTGCACTTTCCGGGCGACGACGAATCCAGGCGGCTGAAGGCTCGGATCGAGGCGATGCTGGCCACTTTCGCCGACACCGAGCGGCCGACGCAGACATTCTGAAAGCGCCGCGCTTCGGGCGGCTGCCGCCCACCACCTCATGTTCACCGACTCGCATTGCCATCTGACGTTTCCGGAGCTGATCGCCGACCTGCCGGCGATCCGCGCTGCCATGGCCGCGGCCCGGGTCACGCGCGCGCTGTGCATCAGCACCACGATGGAAGAATTTCCGCGCGTGCAGGCGCTGGCGGCGCAATACGACAACTTCTGGGCCAGCGCCGGCGTGCAGCCCGACAGCGAAGGCGGGCACGAGCCCGATGTGGCCGAACTGCTGGCCGCCACGCGCCTGCCCAAGGTGGTGGCCGTGGGCGAAACCGGGCTCGACTACTACCAGATGCAGGAGCGCAAGGGCGGCCGCAGCATCGCCGACCTCGGCTGGCAGCGCGAGCGTTTTCGCACCCACATCCGTGCCGCGCGGCGCGCCGGCGTGCCGCTGGTGATCCACACACGGGCGGCTTCCGACGACACGCTGGCGATCTTGCGCGAGGAGGGCGAGAACGGTAGCGCGGGCAGCGCCGGTGGCGTGTTCCACTGCTTCACCGAAACGCGCGAAGTCGCGCGCGCGGCGCTGGACATGGGCTTTCATGTCTCGCTGTCCGGCATCGTGACCTTCAAGAACGCGCGCGAACTGCACGAGGTCGCCAAGCTGGTGCCCGACGACCGTCTGCTGATCGAGACCGACGCGCCCTACCTGGCGCCGGTGCCGCTGCGCGGCAAGCTCAACACGCCGGCCTACGTGCCGCACGTGGCGGCCGGCTTGGCGCAGCTGCGCGGCACCAGCGTCGAGCACATCGCCCGCATCACCAGCACCAATTTCACCCGTTTGTTCACGAGGGTTTGCGCATGAACCGCACCGTTTTTTCACGCCGTGCCGTGGTCACCATCGGCCTGGCCATGTCGGCACCGCTGGCCTGGTCCAGCGACGCCGACAGTTTTTTCCGCGCCATCAAGCAGGACAACGACCTGACGGTGCGCAACCTGCTGGCGCGTGGCCTGGACCCCAACACCCGCAACGAGAAAGGCATGCCGGGCCTGTACCTGGCCTTGCAGGAGGGCTCGCTCAAGGTCGCCGACGTCCTGCTGGCGTCGCCGCGCCTGCAACCCGAGTCGCGCAATCCGGCGGACGAAAGTCCGCTGATGATGGCCGCGCTCAAGGGCCATCTGGACATTGCCGCGCGCCTGATCAAGCTGGGCGCCGACGTCAACAAGCCGGGCTGGACGCCGCTGCATTACGCCGCCACCCATGGCCACCTGGAGATCATGCGGCTGCTGCTGGAAGAGCACGCCTTCATCGACGCCGAATCGCCCAACGGCACCACGCCGCTGATGATGGCCGCGTCCTACGGTACGCCGGAGGCCGTGAAGCTGCTGATCGAGGCCGGTGCCGACATCCACATGCGCAACCAGAAGGGCCTGTCGGCGCTGGATTTTGCGCGCCGCGCCGAGCGACCGGATTCGGTCGAACTGGTCGAGACCGCGCTGCGCTGGGCGCGGGAAAAGCGCGGCGGCGCAGCGCGTGGACAGTGGTGAGCTTCCCTGGTTCACGCCCGCCATGGGCCTGCAGCGGCGAAACGGCTGCCATGCGGGAAGTGCCTCGCGGACTGCGGCAGTCGGTGGTCGGCAAGAAAAAGACAACACGCGCAGGCAGATCCCGTACGACTGCAGACGCCAACGACTCAAACTCCGATGGTCCCCAAGAGGACTGCAGCGGGCAAGCCTGGATCACTTTATACGATGTGTATTATGTTAATAAGAAAATTGATGGATAACTGAGGTGTCCGGATGTTGCGGTACCGGCGCGTCCAAGCCACCCATTGACAGCGTGCTTCGCCCATCCACCCTTCAGTGCTGGTGTCCCCACAACAGCAGCGCGTCGCGGTCTTCCAGCAGCAGGTCGATCTTCAGGCCCACCGGCAGCAGCACCTTGGTGGGCACATGGCCGAACGGCAGTCCGGTCAGCACCGGCACCTTAAGCTGGCCGCGCAGCCACTCGAGCACCTTGCGCATCGAATAGCCGCGGTCGTGCGGCACCAGCTTGTACTCGGTGAACTGGCCCAGCACGATCGCTTTCTGCCGCGCCAGCACGCCGGCGTGCAGCAGCTGCGCCAGCATGCGCTCGATGCGGTACGGGTGTTCGCCCACGTCCTCCAGGAACAGCACGCCGCCACGCACATCCGGCCACCAGGGCGTGCCCAGCAGCGATGCCACCATGGCCAGGTTGCCGCCCCACAGCGTGGCGCCGTGCGCCAGCGAGCCGGTGCGGCCAGCCAGGGCGGTCAGGTCGGCCGCCGGCAGGCGCCAGCCGGTGCCCTCGCCCGCCCCGCTGACCATGTCGTCGAAGCAGGCCAGCATGATCTCGTCCGGACCGCTGGCGAGCGGCTTGCCGCCGTGACCTTCGGCCACATCGGTGGCGTCGGCGGCACCAAAGCCCTCCAGCAGCGCCGGCCCGCCCCAGGTGACGGCGCCGGTTTCCGCCAGCAGCGCCAGCTGCAGCGCCGTGAAGTCGCTCAGACCGACGAAGCGCGTGCCCTTGTCCGCCGCGCGGGCCAGCTGGCGGTACGGCAGATCCGGCAGCAGCCGCGTCAGCCCGTAGCCGCCGCGCGTGACCAGCGCCACGTCGGCGCCGCTTGCCGCCGCGCGTCCGATGGCGGCCAGCCGCGCGGCATCGTCACCGGCAAAGCGCTGGTGGCTGGCCAGCGCGGCCGGGTCGACCTCGACCTCATGCCCCAGCGCCTGCAGGCGCTGGATGCCGCGCCGGAATGCCGCGCGATCGCGCACGGCGCCGGAGGGTGAATAGATGTAAATGTGCGGCATGAAATCGATCAGGAATGGGGGTGCTTGAAGGCTCGGTCGCCAGCGTCACCGCAGATGAAACTCTTCCCACTCGAGGTCGGTCCACCATTCGGCCTCGAGTCCGTCGCAGGTCTCGCCGTGGGACCTGCACATGAAGCAGCCGTCTCCGCGCGTGAGCGCGGCGTCATCCATCGGCGGGTAGCGCGCCGGCAGGTCCATGGCGCCTTCACACGCGGCGGCCTCGGCTTCGGTCATGGGTCGATCCGGCAACTCGAGAACGCCGCTGCGCTGAAGCCGCTCGGCACCTTCCACGAACAGCACCGAGTTCTCCGCATCGATGTGGCGCCAGAGCGCGTGCGAATAGCGAACCGCCATGGCCTGAAGCTGGTCGCGGTCCGCCTGGGACTGTGGTCGCTGCTCGAGCAATGGCGCCATCTCGCGCAGCCACCCTTCCATCTCGGCGTGCTCGCGCAGGAAGGCACGCACCGGTCCGCGGTCACCCGGCAGTTCGGCTTCCTTCACCAGCGCGTCGAGGAACACCCGCTCCTCACGATCGTGATGGAAATGGCCGGCGAACTCGGTGAAGAAGGCGGCGAAGCGCTTGCCGTCGTTCGGGTCCGCGCTGCCGCCACAGAGTCTGTCGACGTAGGTACGCAAGGATCCGAGCACCTGCTCGATCAGAACGTGCTCTTCCTGGAACGTGTCGATCAGTTTCATTGTTGATTTCCCTCTTGAGCCAATCCTTCGAACAGAACGCCGGCCCCAAATGGAACGCGGGAGTCTGCTGCTTTCAGTCAAGCCGCACCTTCACCAGGAACAAATCGTGGCCACTGGTTGTACCCAATACTCGGATCATTGGACCGAAGCAACAGAATGAACTCAAGCTCCTTGGCATTGACCTCTTGTCGAGTGGCGGCTTCCGCCTCCCAGAGGATCTCTCGACAGACCGTGAAACTCCGCCGGGTCTCCCGATCGAAATCCTTGGCAATGAGTGCACTGCTGGCGCTGCCGAAGTAGTTGATGCTATCGGTGCGGTCCTGCCCCACATAAATCTTGCCATTGGGGTAGGTGATTTTGTAGATCACTGCCATGACGCGCATCTCGGCAATCATGGGAAACACAGTAGCGATCGATGGGCGATAGGCCCACCCTGCTCCGGGACAAAGTGCCCGGCATCTTCCAGTCGCATCGGGTCAGGACAGCCTCGGAGGTCTGCGCGTAATTGTTTCATCGCGGTCATGCCCAGCACCGGATCCTGCATCCCCACCGCCATCATGCACCGCCCCCGCCATTGATGGCGCCAGAACTTACGTGCCGCACGCGACACCGCGGCACCATCATCATCCATGTGCTCAGGCACCAGCCGGGGAAACGCCCTGATCGCCGCCCGATGTCCCGCATCGGGGAATGGCGCCATGTAGGCGGCGCACTCCTCGGCGCTGAGTTGCGGATTGGCGCGCGCCATCAGCCGGGCGATGTCGTACGCGGGGCTCTTCGCGCACCACTCGCGCCAAGCCAGGAAGCCGGGCGGCAGCGGCGTGTCGCCGGTGGCGAGCAGGGTGTTCATGACCAGCAGGCTGGTGTAGCGCTCGGGCGCGGCCATGGGCAGGGTCAGGCCCAGGATGCCGCCCCAGTCCTGCATCACGAGAACGACGTCTTGCAGGTCCAGCCGTTCGACGAACTCCAGCAGGATTTGCCGGTGCCAGCTGAAGCTGTGCGCCGATTCCTTCTTCGGCTTGTCGCTCCTGCCGAAGCCGATCAGGTCGGGCGCGACGACACGGTCGCCGGCGGCGAGGAAGACCGGGATCATGTGGCGGTACAGATAGCTCCAGCTCGGGTTGCCGTGCAGGCAGAGCCAGGTGCGCCTGGCGTCGCGCGGCCCCTCGTCCAGGTAGTGCAGGCGCAGGCCGTCCAGCGCCGGCAGGTCGCTGAGGTAGCTGGGCGCCCAGGGGTAGCCGGGCAGGTCGACGAAGGCGCTGTCCGGCGTGCGCAGCGCGTCCTCACGCAACGGGTGCGGGTTGATGCGGCGCGGCTTGAAGAAGCCCTGCAGCAGCGCGCCGCCCTGCTCGGCCAGCACGCCGCCGACCACTTGCGTGCCATGGTTCAGGCGTGGGTCGGCAAACAGGTCGATGACCGATCCCGCCGCGCCGGTGCGCGGGTCGGGCGCGCCGTACACCACGCGCTCGAGCCGCGCGTGCAGCATGGCGCCGGCGCACATGGCGCAGGGCTCCAGCGTGACGTACAGCGTGCAGCCGTCGAGCCGATAGTTGCCCAGCGCGGCGGCGGCCGCGCGCAGCGCCACGATCTCGGCGTGCGCGGTGGGGTCGTGGCCGGCGATCGGTGCGTTGCGGCCGCTGGCGATGATGCGCCCTGCCCGCACCACCACGGCGCCGACCGGCACTTCGCCGGCTGCGGCGGCAGTACGCGCTTCGGCCAGCGCCCACTGCATGGCCTCGACGGCGCTGGCGACGCTTTGGCCGATGGCACCCAAGTTTTCAGGTGTCATGAGTCACGCCCCCGGCAACGCCGGGCAAAGGGTGCCGGCGATCACCGGGTCGCGCTGCGCCGGCAACCATGTCGAATCGGCCTGGCGTCAGGCATCGGAGGCCACCATGCCCAGCGCCTGCATCCAGCGCGCCAGCGCACGCTCGTCGGGCGTGCCGCCTGAGTACATCGCGTGCATTGCCGCGTGCGACTCCGGGCGGTGCTGGTTGAGCTTGAGCTTGCATTGCCAGCCTTCCACCGCCAGCTCGAAGGCGACGATGCCGGCCAGCAGCTTGCGCTGCAAGTCGGGATCGATCTCGCGCCATTGCTGCGCGTAGGCCGGTTCATGGTCGCCGATCAGCGCTTTCAGCAGCCGGTCCTTGCCCTGCGCGTCGTCGTGGTCGAGCAGGCGCGCGCGCACGGTGCAGTGCAGCGCCAGGTAGTTCCAGCTCGGCACGCGCGCCAGGTCGGGGTAGATGCGTGGCGACAGGTAGGCGTGCGGGCCGAGGAAGGTGACGGTGGCACGCGGCCGCGCCTGCAGATGCCGCCATTGCGGATTCGGGCGCGCGACATGGCCGAGCAGCGTGAAGCCGCCCTGGTGCTCCAGCAGATGCAGCGGCAGGTGGGTGACGAAGGGCTGGCCCTCCTCGTCCAGCGTGATCAGGCTGGCCAGCGGGTGCTCGCGCATCAGCCGGGCCGCGACTTCGGCATCGGTGCTGGCGAACTGCGGCGGCTGGTACATGGCGATGGCGATCGGTGGCTGCAGGGATGGTAACGTAGCCGTCAGACGCCAACCCTGAAGCCGCACGGCGCGATGCGTCCTTGGCCGATTCCGCTGCTGTCCCTGCCATGCCTTCCTCGCATCCCGACCAGACGGCGCTGTTCGACGCCGGTGCGGCCGTGCCGAAGCGTGGGCACGTCGGTGGTTCCGCACCCTCGGATCGGCCAGCTGTGCGCGGCCAAGGCGTGCTGGCCGTCCAGCCATCGGCGCAGTTGCTGGCGCTGGCCGCAGCCCTGCCCACGCGGCTGCACCTGGGCACCTCGTCGTGGAGCTTTCCGGGCTGGAACGGGCTGGTCTGGGACGGCGAATACACCGAGACCAGCCTGGCCAGGCACGGCCTGGCCGCCTACGCACGGCACCCGCTGCTGCGCGGCGTCAGCCTGGACCGCAGCTTCTACCGTCCGCTGACGGCCAGCGAGTACGCGCGCTACGCGGCGCAGGTGCCGGCGCACTTCCGCTTCGTCGTCAAGGCACCGACGCTGGTGTGCGACGCGCTGGTGCGGGCCGAGGACGGCCGCGGGCAGACGAGCAACCCGGCGTTCCTGAACCATGAACTGGCGCTGAACCAGTTCGTGGCGCCGGCACTGGAAGGCCTGGGACCGAAGATTGGCGCGCTGGTGTTTCAGATCAGTCCGCTGCCGCACGCCTGGCTGGCGCGGGTGCCGGATCTGATCGAGCGCATCGGCGCTCTGCTCGCGTCACTGCCGCCGCTGCAAGCGACCGCGCCGGGCGGCGTGCTGGCCCTCGAACTGCGCGACGCGGCATTCCTCGCGCCCGAGCACGCGCCCCGGCTGGCGCGTGCCTTGCGCGCTGCACGCACGCACAACGCCGTCACCTACTGCCTCGGCCTGCACGCGAAGATGCTGCCGATCGAGGATCAGCTGCCGCTGCTGCGCGCGCTGTGGCCGGGGCCGCTGGTGTGCCGCTGGAACCTGCACCGCCAGCATGGCGCCTACGGCTACGAGGCGGCCCGGCGCAGCTACGCGCCCTTCGATGCGCTGGTCGATCCCGACCTGCACACGCGGGCGGCACTGGCCAGGGTGATTGCCGGTACCACCGGCGCCGGCCACGCCGCCTATGTCAGCATCAACAACAAGGCCGAGGGCTGCGCGCCGCTGTCGGTGCAGGCGCTGGCCGAGCAGGTGCGCGACGCCATGGGCGCGGCGAGCGCGGGCCGCGCTCAGCAGGGCTGAAGGCCCGATGGGATAATTTGCGCCCATGACCATCACCATCAAGGATGAGGCCGGCATTGCAGGCATGCGCGAGGCCTGCCGGCTGGCATCGGAAGTGCTGGACGCGATCACGCCGCACATCCAGCCGGGCATCACCACACTGGAAATCGACCGCCTGAGCGCCGAGGCCATGGCCGCGCAGGGCACGCGCTCGGCCACCGTCGGCTATCAGCCTCCGGGCTACCCGCCCTACCCCGGCCACGTGTGTACCTCGGTCAACCAGGTCGTGTGCCACGGCATCCCGGCGGACAAGCCGCTGAAGAAGGGCGACATCGTCAACGTCGACGTCACCGTCATCACCGAGGACGGCTGGTACGGCGACAACAGCCGCATGTTCGAGATCGGCGAGGTATCGATCGCCGCCAGGCGTCTGTGCGCGCTGACCTTCGACGCCATGTGGCTGGGCATCGAACAGGTGCGGCCCGGTGCGCGGCTGGGCGACATCGGCCATGCGATCCAGAAGTTCGTCGAAGGCCATGGCCTGTCGGTGGTGCGCGAGTTCTGCGGCCACGGCATCGGCCAGCGGTTCCACGAGGATCCGCAGGTGCTGCACTACGGCAAGCCCGGCACCGGCGAGGAATTGCTGCCGGGCATGACCTTCACCATCGAGCCGATGATCAACATCGGCCGGCGCGACATCAAGGAAATGCCCGACGGCTGGACCATCGTGACCAAGGACCGCAGCCTGTCGGCGCAGTGGGAGCACACGGTGCTGGTCACGCCGACCGGTTACGAGGTGCTGACGCTGTCGGCCGGCAGCCCGGCGATTCCCGAGTTCGTGCAGGGCATGCGCCGCGCCGCCGCCTGACGCGGCGCGCGATCGGTCTTCAAGGCATGCCCGCAGGCGCTGACCCGACCGTCTCGCCGGCGCCCTCGGCGCAGGACGATTTCCGGCAGCAGAAGAGGGCCTTGCTGGACTCGCTGCGCGCGGCGCGCGGCGGCCTGCGCAGCGCGCGCCAGGGTCTGAAGCGGCTGAGCCGGCTGGTCGACCAGACCTTGACCGCACTGTGGCGACAGACCGGCTGGGCGCCGAACTGCGCGCTGGTGGCGGTGGGCGGTTTCGGCCGCGAAGAGCTGTATCCCTATTCCGACGTCGACGTGCTGCTGCTGCTGCCGGCCGACGCCGACCCGCGCGGCGACGCGGCGCTGCGCGCGCGCATCGAGCGCTTCATCAGCAGCTGCTGGGACGCCGGGCTGGAGATCGGCTCCAGCGTGCGCAGCGTCAGCGACTGCGTCGACCTGGCGCGCGACGACATCACGGTGCAGACGGCGCTGCTGGAGGCGCGCCTGGTCACCGGCGATGGCCAGCTGTACGCCGAGTTCCAGCAATGCGTCCGCGCCGCGCTGGACCCGCTGGACTTCTTCGTCGCCAAGCGGCTCGAGCAGCGTCAGCGCCACCTGAAGTACGAGGACACGCCCTACGCGCTGGAGCCCAACTGCAAGGAATCGCCCGGCGGCCTGCGCGATCTGCAGGTCATCCTGTGGGCGGCGCGCGCCGCCGGCATCGGCGACCGCTGGGAGGCCCTGCACCACGCCGGCCTGGTGACCGCGCGCGAGCTGCGCGAGCTCAGGCACAACGAGGCGCTGCTGGCGCTGGTGCGCACGCGACTGCACTTGGTCGCCCGCCGGCGCGAGGACCGGCTGCTGTTCGACCTGCAGAACGCGGTGGCCGAGTCGCTGGGCTTTCGCCACCGCCACGGCAAGGAGGGTCGCATGCTGCTGCGCGCCAGCGAGGTGCTGATGCGGCGCTACTACTGGGCCGCCAAGGCGGTGCGGCAGCTCAACCACATGCTGCTGCAAAGCATCGAGGAGCATTTGCGCCGCCAGCGCGGCGAGCCGGAGCCGGTGCTGCGACCGATCAACGAGCGCTTCTTCGACAAGGACGGCATGATCGAGGTCGCCGACGACGACTTGTATCGGCGCGACACGCGCGCGATCCTGGAGACCTTCCTGCTCTACGCCAAGACGCGCAGCATCAAGGGCCTGTCGGTGCGCACGCTGCGGGCGCTGTACAACGCCCGCCCGCTGATGGACCACGCGTTCCGCAACGACCCGGTCAACCGCCAGACCTTCGTCGCCATCCTGCAGCAGCCGCAAGGCATCACGCACGCGTTCAGGCTGATGAACCAGACCTCGGTGCTGGGGCGCTACCTGTGGGTGTTCCGGCGCATCGTCGGGCAGATGCAGCACGACCTGTTCCACGTCTACACGGTGGACCAGCACATCCTGATGGTGCTGCGCAACATGCGGCGCTTCTTCATCGCCGACCACGCGCACGAATACCCGTTCTGCTCGCAGCTGGCGGCCGGCTGGGACAAGCCCTGGGTGCTGTACGTCGCGGCGCTGTTCCACGACATTGCCAAGGGCCGCGGCGGCAACCATTCCGAGCTGGGCGCGCACGAGGTGCGGCGCTTCTGCCAGCAGCACGGCATCGCGCAGCCCGACACCGACTTGATCGAGTTCCTGGTGCGCGAGCACCTGGCCATGAGCACCGTGGCGCAGAAGGAGGACCTGAGCGATCCGGCGGTGATCTGGGCCTTCGCGCTGCGCGTCGGCGACGAGCGCCGGCTGACGGCGCTGTACCTGCTCACGGTGGCCGATGTGCGCGGCACCAGTCCGAAGGTGTGGAACGCCTGGAAAGGCAAGCTGCTGGAGGACTTGTACAAGCTCACGGTCTACGCGTTGGGTGGGCGCGCGCCGGACGCCAACGCCATGATCGAGGCGCGCAAGCGCCAGGCGCTGAATGAACTGGCGCTGCGGCCCGAGGCACCGAAGGAGGAACGCCCGCCGCTGTGGCGCACGCTGAACGTGAGCTACTTCATGCGCCACGACGCCGACGACATTGCCTGGCATGCGCGCGAACTGGCGGTCGAGGTGGAGGCGCTCGAGGCCGGCGCGGCGCCGGCGGCCATCGTGCGCGCGCGCCTGTCGCCGGTCGGCGAGGGCCTGCAGGTGCTGGTCTACGTGCCCGACCGGCGCGATCTGTTCGCCCGCATCTGCGGCTATTTCGAGCGCGCCGGCTTCTCGATCCTGGACGCCAAGATCCACACCACGCGCGACGGCCATGCGCTCGACACCTTCCAGGTCGTCAGCGCCATGGTGCCCGAGCATTCGCGCCAATTCGTCGACATGGTGGAGGCCGAGCTGCCGGCCGCGATCGAGAGCCAGGCGCCCCTGCCCGCCCCGCGCCTGGGCCGGGTCTCGCGCCGGGTCAAGAGCTTCCCCGTGGCGCCGCGCATCGATCTGCGTCCGGACGAGAAGGGCCAGCGCTGGCTGCTCACCGTGGTCGCCAGCGACCGCGTCGGCCTGCTGTACGGCATCGCCCGCGTGCTGGCCGCGCACGAGATCGACCTGGAGCTGGCCAAGATCAGCACCCTGGGCGAGCGCGTGGAAGACACCTTTCTGCTGCAGGGCGCGCAGCTGCAGCACGGCCGCACGCAGCTGGCGATCGAGCAGGAGCTGATGGAGGTGCTGGAGGCGCAGTGAAGCGCCCGGCTCCGGCTCGCCGGCTCAGCTCTTGAGCTCCTTGATCATCACCAACAGCATCTTGAACTGCCCCAGCGGGTGCACCGCGTGCGGGATGTTGGCCGGCATCAGCAGCGACTGGCCCTCGGCCACCTGGTATTGCCGGCCCGCCACCGTGATCTCGGCCGCGCCGTCGACGCCGATCACCAGCGCATCGAACGGCGCCGTGTGCTCGCTCAGGCCCTCACCGCCGTCGAAGGCGAACAGGGTCACGCTGCCGCCGCTGTTCTTCACCAGCATGCGGCTGACGATGGCCTGCTGCTGGTAGCTCAGCAGGGTCTTGAGGTCTTCCACCTGTGTGGTGGCTGCTGGGGTCGGCTTGGCCTCGGTGCTCATGGCGGCTCTCCTGTCGAAAGAAATGGATGGGGTCAGCTGGAACGCGGCCGATTATGGGTGTTCGATCGTCCAGTGGGCCGGCCCTAGGCCTGCACCTGCGCCCAGACCTTGTCCAGCCGCTTGATGCTGACCGGCTGCGGCGTGCGCAGCTCCTGCGCGAAGAAACTCACGCGCAGCTCTTCCAGCAGCCAGCGCAGCTCCTGCAGGCGCGCGTCCTGCTGCCCTTTGCGCTCGGCCACCAGGCGCCACAAGCGCTGGTCCTGCGCACGCACCTCGGCCATGCGCTGGGCGTCGCGCGCCGGGTCGGCGCGCAGCTTGTCGAAGCGCAGGGCAACGGCCTTCAGGTAGCGTGGGAAATGCTGCAGCGCCGTCCACGGCGTGGCGGCGAGGAAGTTCTTCGGCATCAGGCGCTGCAGTTGCTCGGTGGCGTCCCTGGCGGCCTCGGGCGCGCTCCTGCTATCCCTGATCTTGCGCGCGGCGGCGGCGTATTCGGTGAGGATGACGCCCGCCAGGCGCGCGATCTCGTTGGCGATCAGGGTCAGGCGCGCGCGCCCTTCTTCGACGCGCTGCTTGAACTGGCTTTCGGTCGTCGGCAGCGGATCGGCCAGGAAGGCGCGCTCCAGCGCCACGTCGATGATCTGCTGGCGCAGCTCTTCAGCGCTGCCGAGCGGCAGGTAGGCCGCGGCCATCTTCTGCAGCTCGGGCACGTTCTTTTCCAGGTATTTCAGCGCGTCCCGGATCTGCAGTGCGAACAGGCGGCGCAGGCCGGCGCGGTGCTTGGCGGCGGCGACCTCCGGTTCATCAAACACTTCGATGGTCACGGCGTCGCCGGCGTCGATCAGCGCCGGAAAACCCACCAGCGCCTGGCTCTTGCGGCGGATCTCCATCAGTTCGGGCAGTTCACCGAAGTCCCATGCCGTGTGGCGCGTGTCGGCGGACACGGCGCCGGCTTCCGGGGTTCCGGCAACTGCCGCCGCTGGCCCGGTGGGCGCGGCAGCCGCTCCTGGCCCCGAACCCGCTTCGGGCGCCACGATCTCGGCCTTGGCTGCCTTCAGGCCCGCCAGCGCCTGGAAGGCCCCGCGCGCCTCGCCACCCAGCTCGGCCTTGAGCGCCGCCAGGTTGCGCCCCTGCCCGCGCTGGCGGCCGTGCTCGTCGACCACGCGGAAGTTCATGAACAGGTGCGGCGGCAGCATGTCGAGCTTGAAGTCGGTGCGCTTGACGTCGAGGCTGGTGGCCTCGCGCACCACCTTGAGCAGCGCATCGGTCAGGCTGCCCTGGCCGAAGGCCTCGGGCGTGCCCAGCAGCTCGTCGAGGCGCGCCGCGCTCTCGGGCAGCGGCACGAAGCGGCTGCGCGGGCGCTGCGGCAGGCTTTTCAGCAATGCCTGGATCTTGTGCTTCAGCATGCCGGGCACCAGCCATTCGCAGCGCGCCTCGCTGACCTGGTTGAGCACGAACAGCGGTACCGTGACGGTGAGGCCATCCTTGGCGTCGCCCGGCTGGTGCAGGTAGGCGGCGGCGCAGTCCACGCCGCCCAGGCGGATCATCCTGGGGAAGGCGCTGGTGGTGATGCCGGCCGCCTCGTGGCGCATCAGTTCCTCGCGCGTCAGCTGCAGCAGCTTCGGGTTCGTGCGGCTCGCCTCGCGCCACCAGCGCTCGAAGTCGCGCCCGTTGCTGATGCCCTGCGGCAGCTGTGCGTCGTAGAAGGCGTGGATCAGCTGGTCGTCGACCAGCACGTCCTGGCGCCGGCTCTTGTGCTCCAGTTCCTCGACCTTGGCGATCGCGCGCTGGTTGGCCTGCAGGAAGGGCAGGCGGCGCGCCCAGTCCTCGGGCCATTCGCCGTTCACCAGCGCCTCGCGGATGAAGATCTCGCGCGCAGTGTGCGGATCGACCGCGCCAAAGCTCTTGCGCCGCCCGGAGTACACGACCAGGCCGTACAGCGTAGCGCGCTCCAGCGCGATCACGTCCTGCGCCTTCTTCTCCCAGTGCGGCTCCAGCAGTTGCTTCTTGAGCAGATGGCTGCCGACTTCCTCCAGCCACTGCGGCTCGATGGCGGCGATGCCGCGGCCGAACAGGCGCGTGGTTTCCACCAGCTCGGCGGCGACGATCCACTTGCCGGGCCGCTTGCTGAGGTGCGCGCCGGGATGGCGATGGAACTTGATGCCGCGCGCGCCCAGGTATTCGCCGCTTTGCGCGTCGTCGCTTTCCAGCTTCTGGCCGACGTTGCCCAGCAGGCCGGCGAGCAGCGACTTGTGCACGGCCTCGTACGTGGCCGGCTGCTGGTTTTCCCGCCATTGGTGTTCGGCCACCACGGTGTGCAGCTGCGTGTGGATGTCGCGCCACTCGCGCACGCGGCGGACGCTGATGAAGTTCTGGCGCAGCAGGTTTTCCCACTGGCGGTTGCTGAGTTTGTGTTGGGGCGCACGCTCACCCCCGCCCTGTCCTGCGTCCGGGAGCGGGCGTTTCGGGTTCCTGGTCACGCCGCCGCTCAATGAACCGCTCTTGCCCCCTCTCCCGCCGGCGGGAGAGGATTCGGGTGAGGGTGGCTCGTGCAACGCCGCACGCGCCGCCGCCAGCGCCAGTTCCGCGCGTTTGGCCGCCGGCAGCACAGCCAGGTTGGCCGGCGTCTTCGCCGTGCTCTTGCCTTCGGCCGCCGCCATCTCGCGCCGTGTGAGCGGAACCCGGCCGGCGCCGGGCGGTCCCATGCCGGGCGCGGCGCCCTTGGGGGGCAACGCAGACGCGAAGCGCGGAGCGTGCGGGCCCGTTCCCCCGCGCGCGTCGTGCAACCATTTCCACAGCCGCAGATAGCCCGAGAATTCGCTCTTCTCGTCGTCGAACTTGGCGTGCGCCTGATCGGCCTGGGCCTGTTGCTCCAGCGGCCGGTCGCGCACGTCCTGCACGCTCAGGGCGGCGGCGATGACGAGCACCTCGCGCAGGGCGCCGCGCTCGCGCGCGGCCAGGATCATGCGGCCGACGCGCGGGTCGAGCGGCAGGCGCGACAGCTCGTGGCCCAGCGCAGTGAGCTCCTGCGCCTCGTCCATCGCGCCCAGTTCCTGCAGCAGCTGGATGCCGTCGGCGATCGCCCGACCTGAAGGGCTGTCGAGGAAGGGGAAGTCGTCCACCCGCCCGCCCTCGCCGCCCAGGCGCAGGCTTTTCATGCGCAGGATGACGGCCGCCAGCGACGAGCGCAGGATCTCGGGGTCGGTGAAGCGCGGGCGGCCGGCAAAATCCTTCTCGTCGTACAGGCGGATGCAGACGCCGTCGCTGACGCGCCCGCAGCGGCCGGCGCGCTGGTTGGCCGCCGCCTGGCTGATCGGCTCGACCAGCAGCTGCTCGACCTTGCTGCGGTAGCTGTAGCGCTTGACGCGCGCCGTGCCCGGGTCGATGACGTACTTGATGCCCGGCACCGTGAGCGAAGTCTCGGCCACGTTGGTGGCGATGACGATGCGCGGCGCGCCGTGCGAATCGAACACGCGGTCCTGCTCGGCCTGCGACAGGCGCGCGAACAGCGGCAGCACCTCGGCGTGGCGCGTCAGCGGGCTGTGCGCCAGGTGCTTGCGCAGGTGCTCGGCGGCGTCGCGGATCTCGCGCTCGCCGGGCAGGAAGATGAGGATATCGCCGGCCGGTCGGCCGACCCAGACTTCATCGACTGCCTCGGCGATGGCGTCGTTCAGGTCGTGGTCTCGGCTCTCCTCGAACGGCCGCCAGCGCTGCTCGACCGGGTACATGCGTCCCGACGCCAGCAGCACCGGCGCCGGCCTGCCCTTGGCGTCGGCGAAGTGCTTGGCAAACCGATCCGCATCGATGGTGGCCGACGTCACGATCAGCTTCAGGTCCGGCCGGCGCGGCAGGATCTGCTTCAGGTAGCCGAGCAGGAAGTCGATGTTCAGGCTGCGTTCGTGCGCCTCGTCGATGATGAGCGTGTCGTAGGCGTTCAGCAGCGGGTCGGTCTGCGTCTCGGCCAGCAGGATGCCGTCGGTCATCAGCTTGACGCTGGCACCGGGCGACAGGCGGTCGTTGAAGCGCACCTTGTAGCCCACCACCTCGCCCAGCGCGGTCTGCGTCTCCTCGGCGATGCGCTTGGCGACGCTGGTGGCGGCGATGCGGCGCGGCTGGGTGTGGCCGATCAGCCTGCCGCGCTCGCCGGTCCTGGCGTTGCAGCGCCCGCGCCCCATCGCCAGCGCTATTTTGGGCAGTTGCGTGGTCTTGCCCGAGCCGGTTTCGCCGCAGACGATGACCACCTGGGCAGCGCTGATGGCCGCCATGATCTCGTCCTTGCGGGCGCTGACGGGCAGGCTGTCGGGGAAATCGATCCGCTTCGGTCGATTGGGTGCCGCGGGTCCGGCGGCTGTACGGCGTGGCGGGTGTGGGCGACTGGCGGGCGGGGTCTGGGTTGTCGAAGGCGGCACGGCGGGGTCGGGCATGGAGCCTGAATTATCCCAAGCTGGGGGCGATCGGCCGGTTTGCCAGCCAGGGGAACCGCGCCACGTGCGCCGAGTCGAAACCCAGCCTTCACTGAACCTTCTTTGTCCCCATGAATGTCCGCACTGGATCGCGTCAGTCCGCATCGAAGAGCGCGCCGAAGCGCTCGGCGATGCTGCGTGCTGCGCCGCCGTCCGTGGTGCTGCCCGCCAGCCGTGCGCCGCGCAACCCGGTGGCCCTGGCGCTGGGCACTCGGCACGCGTCGGGCGCCGCGGGCAAGCACGTGCGCAGCCGGGGCGCCCAGCGCCGGGCCGAGCGTGTGGCGCTGCAGCGGGCACTGGACGGTGACGCGCGGGACCGCTGAGCGTTGCTAGGCGGCGGTCCGGCGCGGCAGGAAGCGCCCGAAGCCCGGCTCGCGCCCCAGGGCCGGCGCCGGCTCATCGTCGACGAACGCCGAGCGGCCGTTGATCCACACGCGTCGGACGATGCCGTCGTTGCGGTTGACCACGCGCGGCAGACCGCCAAGCTGCTCGAACGGCGCCTCGTGGTAGCCGCCCAGTTCGGTGCGCCGCAGCGCCTCGGGGTCAATCAGCACCAGGTCGGCCTGCGCGCCGGCGCGCAGCCGGCCGGTGTCCAGCCCATACCAGTCGGCGATCTCGCCGGTCAGGCGCCAGACTGCCTTCTCGGGCGCCATCACTGGCCGATCCTGCGCCGCCAGCTTCAGCAGCCACAGCGGGAAGTTGTAGAAGGCCATGTTGCGCAGGTGCGCACCGGCGTCCGAGAAGCCGATCATGGCGCAGTCCTGGTTCAGATTGCTGGCCACGCGCGCCGGGTCGTGGTTGCCGATCACGGTGGACCAGCGCAGCCGGCTGCCGTGCTCGATCAGCAGGTCGAGGAACACACCGGCCTCGTCTTCGCCGCGCTGCTCGGCGATGGCGCGGATGGTCTGGCCGACCTGCGCCGGGTCGGGGCTGGCCATGACGCGGGCGTCGCCGAAGTCGCGGTGCCACACGCGCCCGCCCCAGCGGCGCTGGTATTCGCGCTTGAAGCGGGCGCGGTACTGCGGGTCGGCGAACAGCTTGTTGCGATCCAGCTCGCGCGTCAGGTGCAGCGCCATCTCGCCGGCGGGAAACTCCTCGAACACCACGAAATCGATGCCGTCGGCATAGACCTGGAACGGCTGCGGCAGCGCCTGCCAGCGGAAATCGGCGCCCAGCCAGTGGTTGAACACCCAGGTCGGCACTAGGCCGAAGCGGTCCTGCCCCGGCTTGGCCTTGATGTCCATCAGCGTGATCAGCGTGGTCTTGAGCCGTTGACGCAGGCCCCAGCCGGCCGAGGTGGCCATGAAGAACGCGGCATTGATGGGGTTGTTCAGGTTGGGTGCCGACTGCAGGATGGCGCCGCGCCGGCGCAGCAGCCGGTGCAGGCGGCGCAGCTCGGCCCAGCCGGCGTAGGTGGACGGCAGCGACTTACTGCGCTCGCGCTCGCCGTCGAGCTTGTCCCACGGATTGGTCATGCCCGACATGCCGACCAGGCCGCGGTCGATGCCGTCGTGCAGGTGGCGCTCCATGGCCTGCAGCTCGTCCTCGGTCGGCCGCACGCGCGCATCGACCGCACGTTGCAGGCCCATGACGGCCACGCGCAGGTCCGAATGGCCCATGTGGCTGGCGACGTTGGGCCCCAGCGGCAGCTGGCCGATGTGCTCGATGTAGCCCGCCGCGTCGCGCCAGTGCTTGTGCCGCTGCAGGAACGGCAGCACGTACTGGCGCGGGATCGACTCCACGCGGGTGAAGATGTCCGAGGCGTCCTCCGGCTCGGTGTAGATCATGCTGATCGAGCAGCTGCCGACCAGGCAGGTGGTGACGCCGTGGCGCACCGATTCGTGCAGGCCGGGGGCCAGCAGCATCTCGGCGTCGTAGTGCGTGTGGATGTCGATGAAGCCGGGCGTCAGCCACAGGCCATGCCCGTCCACCGTCTCGCGCGCCGCCTCGGCCGGCAGCGGTGCGACGCTGATTTGGGCGATGCGCCCGTCCATGACGGCCACCTCGCCCTCGGAGGGCGGCGCGCCGCTGCCGTCGAACACGGTGGCGCGCCGGATCAGAAGGTCGTGCCGGGGACTCATGGGTGTCCTGGCGCGGCAGCGAGATCGGGCGGCCACTGCAGCACCACGCCGTGCTCGCGTACCAATTCGGCAAGTGCCGTCTCGGTGTCAACGTCCCGCGTGCAGCGCGGATGATCGACCGGCAGCACGGCCACCTGCGCGGGATGGGCGCGCCGCCATTCACGCACGCCGTCGGCGCCCTGCATGCCGGTCACGGTCGCACGCACGGCAGCACCGAGCACCAGCGGATGGCCCGGCGTTTCGCCGTGGCGCGGCAGCAGCAGATCGGTATCCGGGCTGCGCCGCCGCCAGGCATCCAGCACGGCGGCGATATCCTCTGCCGCCAGCAGCGGCTGGTCGGCCAGCGCCATCAGCACGCCATCCAGATCGGGCGGCAGCGCCGCCAGGCCGCAGCGGGTCGAGCCGCCCTGCCCCGCGTCCGGTTGCGGGTTGTGCACCCATTGCAGCGATTCGGGTGCGGCCAGCGCCCCTTGCAGGCGCCGCAGGATCGGCTCGATGCGCGCGGCGTGATGCCCCAGCACGACCACCACCGGCGCCACTCCAGCGCCCAGCAGCAGGCGCACCGTGCGCTCGATCAGGGGCACGCCGTCGCGCTGCAGCAGGCTCTTGGGGCGGCAGCCCATGCGCCGACCGGCGCCGGCCGCCATCACGACGGCGCCGACCTGCCCGCTCATTTCAACCCACGTAGCAGACCGGCGCCCCCGCGTCGCTGAACGCCACGCCCTGCGTGTTCTTCACGTGGGTGATGTCCATGTCGCGCGGCAGGGCGACGCCGTTCTTCACCGCCAGCACCTCGGCCATGATGCTGACGGCGATCTCGGGCGGGGTCTTGCTGCCGATGTAGATGCCGATCGGCCCGCGCAGGGTCTTCAGGCTGTCCTCGGTCTGGTCGAAGTGCTCGATCATGCGCTGGTGCCGCAGCGCGTTGTTGCGGCGGCTGCCGATGGCGCCGACGTAGAAGGCCTCGGTCTTGATCGCCTCCAGCAGCGCCAGGTCGTCCAGCTTGGGGTCGTGCGTGAGCGCCAGCACGCAGCTGCGGCGGTCGGGCCTGAAGGCGGCCACCACGTCGTCGGGCATGCCGGCGTCGACCGTGGCGCCCTTCACACTCCAGGCGCCGCGGTACTCCTCGCGCGGATCGCACACGGTGACGGTGAAGCCGCAGAACAGCGCCATCGTCGCCAGGTATTCGCCCAGTTGGCCGGCGCCGATCAGCAGCATGCGGTAGCCGGGGCCGAAGGTGTTGACCAGCTCGGTCTCGCTCACGCCCAGCGCGGCGGGCGCGTCGGCCGGCGTCTGCGTGGCCAGGCCATCGGCCAGGCGCACGCTGCGGCGGATCAGGCGCCCTTGGTCCAGCGCCTCGACCAGCTCGACCAGGCGCTCGGCGTCGGGGTCGAACTCCAGCAGCACTTCCAGGGTGCCGCCGCAAGGCAGGCCGAAGCGATGTGCCTCGTCGGCCGTGACGCCGTACTTGGCGAACACCGGCGGCCCGCCGGGGCCGATCGCGTCCAGGGCGCCGGGGTGGGTGTAGCGTGCGATCAGGTCGTCCTCGATGCAGCCGCCCGACACCGAGCCCACCACCGCGCCGGTGCCGGCCAGCGCCATGATCGAGCCGACCGGGCGCGGCGACGAGCCCCAGGTGCGCACCACGGTGGCCAGCAGCGCCGGCTGGCCGGCCACCCGCCAGTCGCGCAGCGCGCGCAATACCGTCAAATCCAGGTTATCCATGGCTGGACCTCCTTTGGGTCATCCGCTTCAACGTCGCAGCAGCCAGTATCCCAGCAGCAGCGCGATCACGCCAGCAATCCACACCCATGCCGGTACTGCGCGCGTGGGTTGAACCACGGTCGGCGGCGTGCCTTCCGCGCCGGCCGGCGCCGGGTGGCGCTGCCGCATTTCCTCGTCGAAGCGCTTGAAGAAGCTCTCGGCCATCGACTTGGCCACGCCGTCGATCAGGCGCTGGCCGACCTGGGCGATCTTGCCGCCGACGGTGGCGTGCACCGTGTAGCCCAGCTCGCAACCGGCGTCATTGGGCGTCAGCGTGACCCTGGCATTGCCCTTGCCGAAGCCGGCCGCGCCGCCGCTGCCGTCGAAGTTGAGCGTGTAGCTCTCGGGCGCCTTGACGTCTGTGAGTTCGATGCTGCCCTTGAACTTGGCCGACACCGGGCCGACCTTGATCGCGTTGACCAGCGCGTAGGTGTTCTCGCCCGTGGCCTCGATGCTGTCGCAGCCGGGGATGCAGGCCTTCAGCACCTCGGGGTCGTTCAGCGCCTCCCAGGCCTGTTGCTGTGTCACCGCCAGCTGGCGGCTGCCTTGCATGTCCATGTTTGTGTTTCCTCTCTGCTATGGGGATGAAGATGTCTTGCCCGCAGATGGCGCAAGGATGGCGCAGAAGCCGCAAGAAAACTTATGTTGCCGATGGTGGACGACGACCCATGCGGGTTCTTCCGCGCCTCCTGCGCCACTGCTGCGTCCTTTGTGTTCAATGGTTTTCGAGCCCTCGGCCTTGACATCAACCACGCCCCATGACCGCAGCGATGCCCGCCGCCAGCTGCTGCAGCCGGCTGACGTTGTGCACCGCCAGCATGCCATCGGCGGCGGCGTGCAGCACGGCGGCGCAGCGCGCGCTGGGCGTGTAGCCGTCGAAGCGCAGCAGCGGGTTGAGCCACAGCAGGCGCCGGCTGTGGCGCCGCAGCCATTGCAGCTCGCGTGCCAGGTCCTGGGGTTCGCCAGTGTCCAGCCCGTCGCTGACGATCAGCACCAGCGTGCGCCGCCCGACCAGCCGGCGCGCGTGGCGCCGGCGCAGCTCGGCCAGCGCCTCACCCAGGCGCGTGCCGCCGGCGAAGTCGGTGATGGCCTGGCTGGCGGCATCCAGCATGTCGTCGGTGTCGGCGAGGCGGAAGGCCGGCGTCAGGTCGGTCAGGCGGGTGCCGAAGGCGAACACGTCGCGTCGCACCGGCTGGTGGTCGACCTCGCGCGTGGCCGCGTGCAGAAAGGCCAGCAGCAGCCGCACGTAGCGCTCCATCGAGCCCGACACGTCCACCAGCAGCAGCAGCGGCAGCGGCTGGCGGCGGCGCTGCAGGCGGCGCAGCGCCATGATCTCGCCGCCGCTCCTGGCCGCGCCCTGCAGCGTGCGCGCCCAGTGCACGCGCGCGCCGCGCTGGCCGGCACGCACGCGGCGTGCCGCGACTTCCGGCACCGGCAGGCGAATGCCCTGCACCAGCTGCTGCACCAGCCGGTATTCGCTGGCGCTGAGCTGGTTGAAGTCGGCGTGCCTGATGCGCTGCAGCTCGCTGGCCGTCATGGCGGCATCAAAGTCGATCTCCTTGTCGGGCTCCTGGGGCGACCGCAGCTGCCCGGCGCGCTGCGGCGCCAGCGCCTCGCGCACGCGCGGACGCTGGCGCGGCGGCTCGGCCTGGCCCTCGGCGCGCGGCAGCATCTGCGCCAGCAGCTTGTTGGCGATCTCGGGGTCGCGGAAGAAGGCGTCGAACAGCTCGCGGAACACGGCGCGATCCTGCTCGCGGCTGACCAGCACCGCCTCCAGCGCGGCGCTCACGTCCTGCCTGCGCTCCAGGCCGACCAGCTGCAGCGCCTGCTGTGCCAGGGCCACGCGCGCCGCATCCACCGGCACGCCGGCGCGGCGCAGGGTGCGGCCAAAGGCGGTCAGGTTGTCGGCCAACTTGCCGGCGCGGGCGTCGCCGAGCAGATGCCGGCTGACGGATGCGCCCTGCCCGTCCGGCGCCGTCGCGGCTGCCGCGCTCATGTCACGCCGCCTCGGGCGCCAGTGCTTCGGCGATCAGTTCCTGCGTCAGTGCGACTATGTCCTCGCGCTGCTTGAACAGGATGCCGGCGGTGTCCTGCACCAACTCGGGGTCGAGCGTCAGCTGGTCCAGCGCCACCAGCGCACGCGCCCATTCGACGCTCTCGGCGATGCCCGGCGCGCGCTGGAAGTGCGCCGCGTGCGGCGCGCTGCGCAACCTGCCGACGAAGGCCGCCACCTGCGCCGCCAGCGCGGCCGGCGCCTCGGGCACGCGGGCGCGCACGATGGCCAGCTCGCGCTCGCGCTCGGGGTAGTCGAGCCAGTGGTACAGGCAGCGGCGCTTGACGGCGTCGTTCAGCTCGCGCGTGCGGTTGCTGGTCAGCACCGTGACCGGCGGCACGTTGGCGCGCACCGTGCCCAGCTCCGGGATGCTGACCTGGTACTCGCCCAGGTACTCCAGCAGAAAGGCCTCGAACGGCTCGTCGGCGCGGTCGACCTCGTCGATCAGCAGCAGCGCCCCGGGCGGCGGCGCCTGCAGTGCCTGCAGCAGCGGACGCCGCACCAGGTACTGCGGCTGGTACAGCTCGCGCTCGAGTTCCTCGCTCGGGGCCTTGCCTTCCGAGGCGCGCAGGTGCAGCAGCTGCGCCGCGTAGTTCCACTCGTACAGGGCTTCGCGCTGTTCCAGCCCGTCGTAGCACTGCAGGCGCAGCAGCTCGCGCCCCAGCACCTGGGCCAGCGACTTGGCCAGCTCGGTCTTGCCGACGCCGGGCTCGCCTTCCAGCAGCAGCGGCCGCTGCAGCTTGAGCGCCAGGAAAGCCGCCGTGGCCAGGCGCCGGTCGGCGAAATAGCCCGCAGCTTCCAGCGCGTCAGTGAGTGTGTCGATCGTGGGGATGTGCTGCATGACTGGATGTTACGGGGCGACGGTTCATCGCCGGACCGTGGTCATGAACAGCGAGGACGCAGAGGACGCAAAGAACATCCAGAAAATGGTTTTCTCTGCGTTCTCTGCGTCCGGCTGTTCAACCGCCTCCCTGAGCCAAGTCAGCCCAGCGCTTTCGCCACCGCGCGCTGCGTCATGACGCCGATCAGGTGCGCGCGGTAGGCGCTGCTGGCGTGCAGATCGCTGGACAGTTCACCCGCATCGATGTCCACGCCCGCCGCAGCCTCAGGGGTGAAGCTCTTGCCAAGCGCCGCCTCCAGCCCGCCGTGGCGGAACACGCCGTTGCCGCCGCCGGTGACGGCCACGCGCACACCATCCGCCGTCTGCGCCACGAACACGCCGATCAGCGCGAACAGCGAGGCCGGCTGGCGGAACTTCATGTAGGCGGCGCGCTGCGGCTGCGGGAAGCGGATGGCGGTGATCAGCTCGCCCTCGTTCAGCGCGGTGGCGAACAGGCCCTGGAAGTAGTCATCGGCGGCGATCTCGCGCTCGTTCGTCACCACCGTGGCCCCCAGGCCCAGCAGCGCGGCCGGGTAGTCGGCCGACGGATCGTTGTTGGCCACCGAGCCGCCCAGCGTGCCCATGGCGCGTACCTGGCGGTCGCCGATGCCGTCGGCCAGCGCCGCCAGCGCGGGGATCATGGCCCGGACGTCGGCGTTGCCGGCGACGTCGGCATGGCGCGTCATGGCGCCGATGACGAGCTGGTTGCCGTCCTTGCGCACGCCGGCCAGCTCCTGCACGGCACCCAGGTCGACCAGTTGCTCAGGCGCCGCCAGGCGCAGCTTCATCGAGGCCAGCAGGGTCTGGCCACCGGCCAGCAGCTGGCCGCCGGCCTTGGCGAGATTGACGGCGTCGGCCTGGGTGGTGGGACGCTCGAATGTGAATGCGTACATGGAAGTCTCCTGCTTGTTCTATGACGGAGTGACGAAATGACTTCGCTGCTGCGCAGCCTCAATGACCAACAAACCCTTTTGTCATGCCGGTGTCGGCCGGCGCCATCGACGTCCCGCGCCAGCGGGACGAGGTCATGCGAGCGCAGCGAGCGGTCATGGCGTCAGGCGCTGACGTTCTGGATCGCCTGCCACACACGGTGCGGCGTGGCCGGCATGTCGAGGTCCTTCACGCCCAGGTCCTTGAGCGCGTCGAGCACCGCGTTGATCACCGCCGGCGGCGAGCCGATGGCGCCCGCCTCGCCGCAGCCCTTGCTGCCGAGCGGGTTGTGGGTGCAGGGCGTGCACACGTGGCCGAGCTTGAACTCGGGGAAGTCACCGGCGCGCGGCATGGTGTAGTCCATGTAGCTGCCGGTCAGCAACTGGCCGCTGTCGGGGTCGTACACGCCGTGCTCCATCAGCGCCTGGCCCATGCCCTGCACCAGGCCGCCATGCACCTGGCCCTCGACGATCATCGGGTTGATGATGACGCCGAAGTCGTCCACCGCGCTGAAGCGGTCCACCCGCACCACGCCGGTGGCCGGGTCGACCTCGACCTCGCAGATGTAGGTGCCGGCCGGGAAGGTGAAGTTGGTCGGGTCGTAGAACGCGGTCTCGTTCAGGCCCGGCTCCAGTTTGTCGAGCGGGTAGTTGTGCGGCACGTAGGCGGTCAGCGCGACCTGGGCGAAGGGGATCTTCTTGTCGGTGCCCTTGACCTTGAATTCGCCGCCGGAGAATTCGATGTCGGCGTCGCTGGCCTCCATCAGGTGGGCGGCGATCTTCTTGGCCTTGGCCTCGATCTTGTCCAGCGCCTTCATGATGGCGGTGCCGCCCACCGACAGCGAGCGGCTGCCGTAGGTGCCCATGCCGAAGGGCACGCGGCCGGTGTCGCCGTGCACGACGTCGACCTGGCTGGGGTCGATGCCCAGGCGCGCCGCCACCACCTGCGCGAACGTGGTCTCGTGCCCCTGGCCGTGGCTGTGCGAGCCGGTGAACACCGTCACGCTACCTGTGGGGTGCACGCGCACCTCGCCGGCCTCGAACAGGCCGGCGCGCGCACCCAGGGCGCCGGCGATGTTGCTCGGCGCCAGGCCGCAGGCCTCGATGTAGCTGCTATAGCCGATGCCGCGCTTCAGGCCCTTGGCCTCGCTGGCCTGCTTGCGCGCTTCGTAGCCGGCGACGTCGGCCAGTTCCTGCGCCTGGCTCATGCAGGCGGGGTAGTCACCGATGTCGTACTGCAGCGCCACCGGCGTCTGGTACGGGAACTCGGTGATGAAGTTGCGCTTGCGGATTTCGTCCTGGCCCAGGCCCATGTCCCAGGCACAGCGCGTGACCAGGCGCTCCAGCACGTAGGTCGCCTCGGGCCGGCCGGCGCCGCGGTAGGCGTCGACCGGCGCCGTGCTGGTGAACCAGCCATCGACCTCGACGTAGATCTGCGGCGTCTTGTACTGCCCGGCCAGCAGCGTGCCGTACAGGATGGTCGGCACGCTGGAGGCGAAGGTTGACAGGTACGAGCCCAGGTTGGCGTCGGTGTGCACGCGCAGCGCCAGGAAATGGCCGTCCTTGTCCATCGCCATCTCGGCGTGGGTGATGTGGTCGCGACCGTGTGCGTCGGAAACGAAGGACTCGCTGCGCTCGGCGGTCCACTTGACGGCGCAATTGAGCTGCCGGGCGGCCCAGGTCACGGCCACGTCCTCGGCGTAGAGGAAGATCTTGGAGCCGAAGCCGCCGCCCACGTCGGGTGCGATCACGCGCACCTTGTGCTCGGGCAGGCCGAGCACGAAGGCGGTCATCAGCAGGCGCTCGACGTGCGGGTTCTGGTTGGCCACGTAGAGCTGGTATTCGTCGGTGGCGCGGTTGTAGCTGGCGTTGGCCGCGCGCGGCTCGATGGCGTTGGGGATCAGCCGGTTGTTGACCAGATCCAGCTTGGTCACATGCGCGGCATTGGCAAAGGCGGCGTCGACGGCGGCCTTGTCGCCCAGCGTCCACTTGTAGCAATGGTTGTCGGGCGCCTCGTCGTGCAGTGCCGGGCCATTCTTGGCGGTGCGCATGTCGATCACCGGGCCCAGCACCTCGTAGTCGACCGCGACGGCTTCGGCGGCGTCCTTGGCCTGCTGCAGCGTGTCGGCCACCACCATCGCCACGTGGTCGCCGACGTAGCGCACCTTGGTCTGCGCCAGCACCGGGTGCGGCGGCTCCTTCATCGGGCTGCCGTTGGGGTTGCTGATCAGCCAGCCGCAGGGCAGGCCGTTCATCTTGCCCTCGATGTCCTTGCCGGTGAACACGCGCGTCACGCCCGGCATGGCGGCGGCGGCGCTGGTGTCCACGTTCTTGATGACGGCATGGGCGTGCGGCGAGCGCACGAACACGGCGTACTTCTGGTTGGCCTGCGTGATGTCGTCGGTGTACTGACCGACGCCGGTGAGGAAGCGCTCGTCTTCCTTGCGCTTCATCGATTCGCCGATGTGCGGCAGCTTGGCAAAGTCGTTGGCACCCATGTCTGTTGTCTCCTTGCGTCCTGAGTTCAGGCCATGGCCTGCTGGGCCTGCTGCACCGACTTGACGATGTTCTGGTAGCCGGTGCAGCGGCAGATGTTGCCCTCCAGCAGCTCGCGGATCTCGCGCTCGCTGGCCTTGGGGTGATGCGCCAGCAGGTCCACGGTGCTCATCACCATGCCGGTGGTGCAGAAGCCGCACTGCAGGCCGTGGTTGTCCTTGAAGGCGGCCTGCACCGGGTGCATGCTGCCGTCGGCACCGGCCAGGCCCTCGATGGTGGTGATCTCGGCGCCCTGCATCTGCGCCGCCAGCACGTTGCAGGCCTTGATGGCGCGGCCGTCGGCCAGCACCATGCAGGCGCCGCACTGCGCGGTGTCGCATCCCACATGGGTGCCGGTCAGTTGCAGCGTCTCGCGCAGCAGTTCAACCAGCAGCGTGTTCTCCGGAACGTCGGTGGTCACGGCCTTGCCGTTGACCTTGAGTTGTACCTGCATGACGTTTTGTCTCCTGTTGTCGTGTGAGAATGGTTCCCTCGTCTATTCTTGAAAGGGACTCCCGCCAAGTCCCTAGGACAAACCCTTATCGGAGTCCCGCCGGAGCCGGAAATTCTCAGAATGAGACAGGCCCACGCATCGTCCGCCAGCCAGCCGCAGGCCCAGCAACGCCTGGCGCAGATCGCCCACGCGCGGCAGGTGGTGCTGCACGAGGGTCGCTCGGCCATGGACGCGTTGGTGGATCTGTGGTTCGACCGCGCCTGGCTGGCGCAGTCCTGGCAACGCTGCCTGGCGCGCGGGCAGCGGCCGGAGCATGCGGTCGGCTTCGACCTGGTGCCGAGCTCGGCGCCGCGCCATGCACGCGAGGCGCACCACATCTTGCTGCAGGCCGCCCAGGCGCCGCTTCAGCGGCTGGCGCGGCTGGTGGCGCCGATCCGCTACTTTGCCCTGCTCACCGACGCCGACGGCGTGGTGATCGACACCGCCGGCGCGATCGACCAGGGCGACTCGCGCGCGCAGGCGATCGCGCGGATCGGCGTCGACCTGTCGGAGCGCAGCATCGGCACCAGCGCCATCGGCGCGGCCCTGCACGAGCAGCAAGCGGTCTGGCTGCACCGTGGCGAGCACTTCTTTCGCGACACCAGCGTCTATTCCTGCGCCGGCGCGCCGCTGGCCGGGCCGGACGGGCGCTGCGTCGGCATGCTCGACCTGACCGGCATCGAGGTCGCCGAGCGGCCGGAGCTGAAGCACCTGGTGGCGCGGTCGGCGCGCGAGATCGAGGACGCGCTGGTGCTGGCCACGCCGCACCGCTGGCGCCTGCATCTGAATTGGGGTCACGCGCTCACCGGCGGGGCCGGCGAAGGCGTGCTGTGCCTGGACGCCGATGGCCTGGTGGTGGGCGCCAACGCGGTGGCGCGCGAGATGCTGCCGGCGCTGCGTCGATTCGATGTCCAGGCCGTCCACGTCGAGAGCCTGTTCGCCCTGCCCTGCGCCATGCTGTTCGACCAGGCTGGCCGCGAAACCCCGCGAGAGGCTCCCCTGTGGTCGGGCCTGCGCCTGAACGTGCGGGTGCAGGCCATCGGCACCACGACGAACCTGCCGACGGCCCGCCCGCTCAAGCTGCGCGAGACCGAGCTGATCCATCAGGCGGTGCGCGACGCGGGCGGCAACGTCGCCCACGCCGCACGCGCGCTCGGCCTGAGCCGCGCCACCGTGTACCGGCGGCTGGCGGCGGCGCGCGACGGCGCCCTGCGCCGATAGCGAAAACCTTACACTTGCCGCTTTGCCGGCCGCACGGCCGGCTCCGCCGCCAGACTGCGCATGTCCACGGTCTTCAATTTCACCTTCGTCCCCTGGTTCCGCGCCGTCGCGCCCTACATCCACATGCACCGCGGCAAGACCTTCGTGGTCGGCGTGGTGGGCGAGGCGATCGCGGCCGGCAAGCTGGGCAACATCGCCACCGACCTGGCGCTGATCCAGACCATGGGCGTGAAGATCGTGCTGGTGCACGGTTTCCGGCCGCAGGTGAACGAGCAGCTCAGGGCCAAGGGCCACCAAGCGATGTATGCGCACGGGCTGCGCATCACCGACGAGGTGGCGCTGGACTGCGCGCAGGAGGCGGCGGGCCAGCTGCGCTACGAGATCGAGGCCGCCTTCAGCCAGGGCCTGCCCAACACGCCGATGGCCGGCTCCAAGGTGCGGGTGATCTCGGGCAACTTCCTGACCGCAAGGCCGATGGGCATCATCGACGGCGTCGACTACAAGAGCACCGGCGTGGTGCGCAAGGTCGACATCGCCGGCATCACGCATTCGCTCGACCAGGGCGCGCTGGTGCTGATCTCGCCGTTCGGCTTCTCGCCCACCGGCGAGGCCTTCAACCTCTCGATGGAGGAAGTGGCGACCTCGGTCGCCATGGCGCTGCAGGCCGACAAGCTGATCTTCCTGACCGAGAAGCCCGGCATCCGCATGCGTCCGCTCGAGCCCGAGGCCGACGACAACCCGGTCGACACCGAGATCCCGCTGGCCGAGGCGCGCGCGCTGATGGCGCGGCTGCCGCGCCCGCAGCAGCCGCTGGACGTCGGCTACTATCTGCGCCACTGCGTCACCGCCTGCGAGCACGGCGTCGAGCGCAGCCACATCCTGCCGTTCGCGGTCGACGGCTCGATCCTGCTCGAGATTTACATGCACGACGGCATCGGCTCGATGGTGGTCGACGAGAAGCTGGAGAGCCTGCGCGAAGCCTCGCACGACGACGTCGCCGGCATCCTGCAGCTGATCGAGCCGTTCGAGAAGGACGGCACCCTGGTCAAGCGCGACCGCACCGAGATCGAGCGCGACATCGGCAACTACAGCATCGTCGAGCACGACGGGGTGATCTTTGCCTGCGCCGCGCTCTACCCCTACCCCGAGACCAAGACCGGCGAGATGGCGGCGCTCACGGTGTCACCGCAGAGCCAGGGCCAGGGCGACGGCGAGAAGGTGCTCAGGCGCATCGAGCAGCGCGCCCGCGCCATGGGCCTGGCCAGCATCTTCGTGCTGACCACGCGCACCATGCACTGGTTTCTCAAGCGCGGCTTTCAGCAGGTCGACCCCGAATGGCTGCCGGAGGCGCGCAAGCGCAAGTACAACTGGGACCGCAAGAGCCAGGTGCTGGTCAAGAAGCTGTAGCGCAGCCACCTGCCTGGGCCGGCATCGGTGCGGGCGCTTTTCCTACGGTTTCGCCGTTCCGCGATGCCTACAGTGAACGAATTGCAGTCACTGTACAGGAGCAAGACATCATGGAACTGATCTGGTTCATTCTCGTCGGTCTGATCGCCGGCTGGCTCGCCGGCATGCTGGTCAGGGGCGGCGGCTACGGCGTCGTCGGCGACATCGTGGTCGGTGTGCTGGGGGCCTTGCTGGGCGGGTTCCTGTTCGGCTCGCTTGGGGGCGCGGTTGGCGGCGGCCTGCTGGGCAGCATCGTGGTGGCGACGCTCGGTGCCGTGATCCTGATCGTGATCCTGCGCCTGATCAAGCGGGCGTGAACTGCCGCCGCTGCGGAAACGAAAACGGCCCTTGACGGGCCGTTTCTTCTGGCGCGAGCCGTTGCCAAGGACACCAGCGGTCAGGCCGGCAGCACCCCATTGCGCCGCCCCGGCAGCTTCAGCAAGGTGGCCAGGAGCGCCACGATGAAGATGATGAACCAGACGAAAGACCAGTTGGCGATGGTCATCCCGAGGAAGGTCCAGTCGACCGCGCTGCAGTCGCCGGCGCCGCGGAAGATCATCGGGATCGCGCGCTGCAGCGGAAATGACTCGATCATGCCGAACAGATCGCGGCCGCAGGTGGCCAGCGGCGGCGGATTCCACTGCAGCCAGCTCTGGCGCGCGGCCGTGAAGGCGCCAAAACCGGCAATGCCGACACCCAGCAGGCCCCACAGCCGCCAGGCCGCCGGGCCGCGCGAAAAAGCCGCCAGGGTGCTGAACACCCCGAGCAGGATCAGGCAGTAGCGCTGCACGATGCACATCGGGCACGGCTCCAGCCCGACCACGTTCTGCAGGTGGAGAATGCCGTAGGCCAGCATGGCCGCACAGATGAGGGCGATGCCGGCGAACACGCGGCGTGGGTGAGCAAGCAGGGAATTGGGCAAGATGAAATTCTCCGGGCGTCGCTGGATCCCCGCGCAGCGAGGACCCGCTTGCTAGAGCGAAATGCAGGCGCGAGGTTCCTTGCCGAACGCGAGGCCGGTGGCGCGCCAGGCGCCACGCAGACGACGCGAACGACAGCCGACTCGAGGCAGACCGGTGGATTCTATGGCCCGCGCCGACGCCGCTGCGCCGGGCAGCCGCAAGCCAGCCCGCTGATCCGCCTGGTGCAGTGGCTCAAACGTGTCGCTTGACCCAGGCCGCGAAGGCATCGACGAAGCCCTGCACGAACTGCTGGCTGTCCGGGCCGATGGCGCCGTCCTTGACCAGGCCTTCCTTCCATTGCAGGAACATCTCCGGCTGGCCCAGCGTCGGCATGTCCAGGTAGGCAAGTACGTTGCGCAGGTGCTGCTGCGACAGCGCGGTGCCGATGGCGCCGACGGAGACCCCGATCACCGCCGCCGGTTTGCCCTTCCACACGCTCTGGCCCCAGGGCCGCGAGGCATGGTCGATGGCGTTCTTCAGCACGCCGGGGATGGCGCGGTTGTATTCCGGCGTCACGAACAGCACCGCGTCGGCCGCCCTCACCTCCTCGCGCAGGCGCGTGACCTGCGGCGCCGCGTTGTTGTCGTCGTCCTGGTTGTAGAGCGGCAGGTCGTCGATGCGCAGGAAGCTGGCCTTGAAGTCGGCCGGGAACAGCTTGACCAGCGCTTCGGCCAGCTGGCGGTTGTACGAGTCCTTGCGGAGGCTGCCGACGACGACGGCGATGCTGAGCTGGGCCATGTGGGTTCTCCTTTGGTGTTGTCGAGAACTTGAATGATGACGCCGATCGGGAAAATCCGCTGTCGGCGCGGACGCCGTGTTCGCTGGCGCCACAGCGGCACTAACATTCAGGCCATGGCCGAGAACAAGCAATCAGGACCCAGGTGCGCAGCCGGACGCGCCGAGCAGACGGAGGCGGAGCCCAGGCGCCAGCGTCGCATCCAGTCGATCGAAGTCGGCATGCGCGTGCTGCAGGCGCTGACCGAACAGCGCCGCCCGTTGCCGCTGAAGGAACTGGCGCAACTGGCCGACATGCCGCCGGGCAAGGCGCACCCCTACCTGGTCAGCTTCATGGCCACCGGCATGGTCAAGCAAAGTCCCCTGACCGGCCACTACGAACTCGGCCCGGCCGCGCTGCAGATGGGCCTGGCAGCCCTGCAGCAGCTCGATCCGCTGACCGAGGCCAGCCAGGAGGCAGCGCTGCTGGCCGCGCGCGCCGACCTGAGCGTGGCGCTCGCCGTGTGGGGGCATCTGGGGCCGACCATCGTGCGACTGGACGAGCCGCGCTACCCGCTGCACGTCAACCTGCGCGTGGGGACCGTGATGTCGGTGTTCAACACCATCACCGGCCGCGTGTTCGCCGCCTACCTGCCGGAGAAGATGGTGCGCACCATGCTGGAGGACGAGCATCAGCGCATTACCGGCGGCCCGTCGTCCGGCGCCTTCGACTCGCCCGAGGTGCAGGCCCTGCTCAGCGAGATCCGCGCCACCGGCATGGGCCGCGGTGTTTCGACGCCGCAGCCCGGCGTCAACACCTTGTGCGCGCCGGTGTTCGACGCCGCCGGCCAGATCGCGCTGGTGATGACCATGATCGGCCCGCACGGCGTGTTCGATGCCGAGATCGACAGCCCCGCCGGGCGCATGCTGCGCGAGCACGCGGACGCGGTCTCGCGCCGGCTGGGCGCGGTGCTGCCGGCGGCTCATCCGCAAGCTGGATGAACGCCTGCGTTGAGCAGGCACCGGTTCGGTGGTGCGCGAGCAGGTCGTGGCCGATGGAATGCGGAAACTCTTATCGGGCGTTTCGTTAGTTATAAGCAAATCGATTGACGCAAGGTTTAACTAAAGGCATAATTCATCCCCACGGCAGACTTCAACTGGAGACCGTTTCGATGACCGAGAAAAAATTCGCCTCCCAGGCTGACCTGGAAGACAAACAGATCAGCTGGGACAAGCTGTCCGACAACGCCTACGCCTACACCGCCGAGGGCGACCCCAACACCGGCGTCATCATTGGCGACGACGGCTGCATGATCATCGACGCCACCGCCACGCCCGTGGCCGCGCAGGGCGTGATCAGGAAGATCCGCGAGATCACCGACAAGCCGATCAAGTACGTGGTGCTCACCCACTACCACGCGGTGCGCGTGCTGGGCGCATCCGGGTACAAGGACGAGGGGTTGGAGCAGATCATCGCCAGCCAGGACACCTACGAGCTGATCGTCGAGCGCGGCCAGCAGGACATGGACTCCGAAATCGGCCGCTTTCCGCGCCTGTTCCAGGCCGTCGAGAGCGTGCCCGGCCTGACCTGGCCGACCCTGACCTTCAGCGGCGAGATGACGCTGTGGCTGGGCAAGCTGGAGGTCAGGATCAAGCAGATCGGCCGCGGCCACACCAAGGGCGACACCATCGTCTACCTGCCGAGCCAGAACATCTGCTTCTCGGGCGACCTGGTCGAGGCCGATGCCGCCTGCTACACCGGCGACGCCTATCTGGCCGACTGGCCGCAGACGCTGGACAGGCTGGCTGCCATGAAGTTCGACAAGCTGGTGCCCGGCCGCGGCCCGGCGCTGATGACGCCCGATGCGGTGAACAAGGGTCTGGCCTACACGCGCGATTTCGTCTCGACGCTCTACAAGAGCGCGCAGGAAGCCGTGGCGCAGGGCATGGACCTGGGCGCCACCATGAAGCACACGCGGAAAAACATGGACCCGAAGTTCGGCCACGTCTTCATCTACGAGCACTGCCTGCCCTTCGACGTCACCCGCGCGCACGACGAGGCCAGCGGCATCCGTGACCCGCGCATCTGGACCGCCGAGCGCGATCAGCAGATGTGGCACGAACTGCAGAAGGCATGACGAAATGATCTCGCCGCAAACGCGGCATCGATGACGGCGCTGCGCGCCATGACCAGCGGGTCATTTCGTCATTGACGCTGCGCAGCAGCGAAGTCATTCCGTCATCAGAATCACAACGGAGGCAAGCGGTGCAAAAAACCTTCACCTACCCCAAGTTCGATTTCATCAAGCCGCCCGAGCTGACCGAGGGCAAGGCCGGCCATTACCCGGTAGTGGTGGTCGGCGCCGGCCCGGTCGGCCTGAGCGCCGCCATCGACCTGGCACAGATGGGCCAGGACGTGCTGCTGCTGGACAACGACGACACGGTCTCGATCGGTTCGCGCGGCGTCTGCTACGCCAAGCGGGCGCTGGAAGTGCTCGACCGCATGGGTTGCGGCGACAAGTTCGTGCAGAAAGGCGTCAGTTGGGACGTCGGCCGCACCTTCCTGCGCGAGGGCGAGGTGTTCAACTTCAACCTGCGACCCGAGCCGCATCACCATCGCCCGGGCATGATCAACTTGCAGCAGTACTACCTTGAGGAGTACCTGATCGAGCGCGCCCGACAGCTGTCGGACAAGCTGCAGATGCGCTTCAGGAACAACGTCATCTCGGTGGTGCCGGCGGGTGACAAGGTGACGGTGCGGATCGAGACGCCGGATGGCCCCTACTCGCTCACCACCGACTGGCTGATCGCGGCCGACGGCGCACGCAGCCCGATCCGCAACATGCTGGGCCTGGATGTCGACGGCAAGATCTTCATGGACCGCTTCCTGATCGCCGACGTGGTGATGAAGGCCGACTTCCCGGCCGAGCGCTGGTTCTGGTTCGACCCGCCCTTCCACCCCAACCAGAGCGTGCTGCTGCACAAGCAGGCCGACAACGTCTGGCGCATCGACTTCCAACTCGGCTGGCAGGCCGATCCGGAAGAAGAGAAGAAGCCCGAGAAAGTGATTCCGCGCATCCAGGCGATGCTGGGCAGCGAGCGCGAGTTCGAGCTGGAATGGGTCAGCGTCTACACCTTCCAGTGCCGGCGCATGAACCGCTTCAACCACGGGCGCGTGCTGTTCGTGGGCGACGCCGCGCACCAGGTCTCGCCTTTCGGCGCGCGCGGTGCCAACTCAGGCATCCAGGACACCGACAACCTGACCTGGAAGCTGAAGCTGGTGATCGACGGCAAGGCGCCGGCCACCCTACTGGACAGCTACAGCGAGGAGCGCGGTTACGCGGCGGACGAGAACATCGCCAACTCGACCCGCTCGACCGACTTCATCACGCCCAAGAGCAACACCAGCAAGACCTTCCGCAACGCGGTGCTGGAACTCGCGGCCAGGTACCCGTTCGCGCGCGCCCTGGTCAACTCGGGAAGGCTGTCGGTGCCCAGCTGGCTGGCCACGTCGAGCCTGAACACCGCCGACGGTGACGAGTTCGCGGGCCAGATGATTCCTGGTGCGCCGATGGCCGACGCGCCGGTCGGCACCGATGGCGGCGACGGCTGGCTGCTGCATCAGCTCGGCAACCGCTTCCAGGCGCTGCACTACGTCGAGGACGCCTCGGCGCTGGACGCCGGCACGGCCAAGGCGCTGGGCGAGCTGGCCCTCGAAGGCATCGCGGTCGAGCCGATCGTGGTGGCCCAACGCGGCCAGGCGCCGGGTGGCATCAAGACCCTGATCGACAGTCAGGGCTGCATTGCCGAGCGCTACGACCTCAAGCCCGGCAGCACCTACCTGGCGCGCCCCGACCAGCACGTCGCGGCGCGCTGGCGCCGGCTCGACGTCGCCAAGGTGCAAGCCGCCGTGGCCCGCGCCACCTGCAACGCCTGAAGCCCAGAGGAGATCCGTCATGCCCCTGAACACCCAGCCCAACTTCAGCGAAGCCAGCCAGCGCTACTTCCAGGCCTATTCACCCGGCGACGATTTCTACGAGGCCTTGATCGACACCCACCGCGACCTCAGCGACGAGCAGAGCGTCATGGTCAACGCGCGCCTGATCCTGCTGCTGGCCAACCACATCGGCGACATCGGCACGCTGCGCGAGGCGATGCGGATCGCGCG
>CAZHSD010000004.1:153895-184929 GCA_964534975.1 uncultured Ottowia sp.
CATCACGTCGCCTACCGCTGCAAGAACGCAAAGGAAACCGTCGAGTGGTACCAGAAGCACCTCGACGCCGACTTCATCCTGGCGATCGCGGAGAACGAGGTGCCCTCGACCAAGGCGCCCGATCCCTACATGCACATCTTCATCGACATCGGCGGCGGCAACATCCTGGCCTTCTTCGAGTTGCCGACCAAGGCCGACATGCTCTCGCCCGCCGACGCCAACACGCCGGCATGGACGCAGCACCTGGCGCTCAAGGTCGATTCGATGGCGACGCTGATGAAGGCCAAGGCCAAGCTCGAGGCCGGCGGCGTCGAGGTGCTCGGCCCCACCGACCACACCATCTTCAAGTCGATCTACTTCTTCGACCCCAGCGGCCACCGGCTGGAACTGGCCGCCAACACCGCCACCGACGAGATGAACCAGGAGCTGGATCGCGTCAAGTGGGACATGCTCAACGAATGGGACCGCACCAAGAAGGCGCCCGAGCACGCACGCTGGATGCACGACGGCAGCGGCAAGGTGGGCGCGCAGTAACTGCCCGCCCTGCTCCTCCGGACAGGAAAACGGCAGCCCGGCGGCTGCCGTTTTCTTTTCAGGCTGTCGGTACTTGGGAGTGCACTGCCGCTGAAGTTGACAGCCCGTCGTGGTGAAGCGCCGCGCGGGTGACCGCAAACGCGTTTGCGCCTACAGTGGCCTGCGAGGGCGCGTTCGGCGCCTGCTGCATCGCCGATGCGCACCGCCGGACTTTCCCGGCCGCTGCGGCGGGGCGCATCTCGCAGGAGAATGGCCATGGCAGCCGACGAATTCCCGCTCTCGGGTCCCGATTTCGCCCAAGGCGTTGCGGCCACCGACGTGAAGGATGGCCAGATGTTGCTCGGCCATGCCTACGGCGAACCAATGCTGCTGGTGCGGCGCGGCAGCGAGCTGTTCGCCGTCGGCGCGGTCTGCACACACTGGAACGGCCCGCTCGCCGAAGGCATGCTGGTCGATGACACGGTGCGCTGCCCCTGGCACCACGCCGCATTCAGCATTCGTACTGGCGAGGCGGTGCGGGCGCCGGCGCTCAAGCCGGTATCGACACGCCAGGTCGATGAGGAGAACGGCCGCATCTGCGTGCGCGATCGCGCGCCCGATGCCGCGCCACCCGCGCCCGCTGCCCAGACGACATCGCCGCGTTCAATCGTCATCATCGGCGGCGGCGGCGCCGGCAGCGCCGCGGCCGAAGCACTGCGGCGCGCCGGCCACGATGGCGCCATCACCATTTTCAGCGCCGACGATTCGCCACCCTGCGACCGGCCCAACCTGTCGAAGTCCTACCTGGACGGCAGCGCGCCCGACGACTGGATCCCGCTGCAGCCGGTCGAGTTCTACGCCGAGCAGCGCATCGACCTGCGCCTGAACAGCCGCGTCAGCGCCATCGACACGGCCAGGCGCGAGGTGCAGCTCGACGACGGCAGCCGCCACGGCTACGACGCGCTGCTGCTGGCCACCGGCGCCAGCCCGGTGCAGCTGCCGCTGCCGGGCGCCGACCTGCCGCACGTGCATTACCTGCGCAGCTGGGCCGATGCCAGGGCGCTGGCCGCGGCGGCCGCAAAGGCCCGCCGCGCGGTGGTGATCGGCGCCAGCTTCATCGGCCTCGAAGTGGCGGCCTCGCTGCGCAAGCGCGGACTCGAAGTCGATGTGGTCGGTCGCGAAACCGTACTGATGGAGCGCGTGCTGGGCGCCCAGGTGGGTGACTTCCTCAAGCGCCTGCACGAGGGCCACGGCGTGCGCTTCCATCTGGGCATGACGCCGGAATCGATCAGCGAGAACGCGGTCAAGCTGTCCAACGGCTCGTCGCTGGAAGCGGACCTGGTGGTCATCGGCGTCGGCGTGCGCCCGGCGCTGGAACTGGCCGAAGCCGCCGGCCTGGCGATCGACAAGGGCGTCACGGTCGACGAATACCTGCAGACCAGCGTGCCCGGCATCTACGCGGCCGGCGACATCGTGCGCTGGCCCGATCCGCACAGCGGCGCGCCGATCCGTGTCGAGCACTGGGTGGTGGCGCAGCGGCTTGGCCAGGTGGCGGCGCACAACATGCTGGGCCAGCGCGAGCGCTTCGACATGGTGCCGTTCTTCTGGACCGAGCAGTACGACTTCGGCCTCGCCTACGTCGGCCACGCCGAACACTTTGACCAGGTCGTGATCGACGGCGATCTCGACGCCCGCGACTGCCGCATCAGCTACCGGCAGGGCGGCAAGGAACTGGCCGCTGCCTTCGTCCATCGCGATCTCGAAGGCTTGCGCACCGAGCGTGCGTTCGAACAGGCGCTGGCCGCCGCCAGCTGAGCCGCAACCCAAAGGAGCCGACCATGAGCCAAGACATGTTTCCCGCGGTATCGCGCGAATTGAGCGACAAGCGCCAGCAGCTCACGCCCAACGCCAGCGCCGCCTTCAAGGCCTTCAGCCAGGCCGCCTTCGCCGACGGTGCGCTGCCGGCCAAGATGAAGGAGCTGATCGCGGTGGCGGTGGCGCACGTGACGCAATGCCCGTACTGCATCCGCGGCCACACGGCGGGCGCGCTGCGCAAGGGCGCGACCGAGCAGGAGATCATGGAAGCCATCTGGGTCGCCGCCGAGATGCGCGCCGGCGCCGCCTATGCGCACTCGAACCTGGCGCTCGACGCCATGAACCAGTACGCCGCGCGCCACCCGGCCCCGGGCTGAGCCGCCGGAGCCGTGCCATGCGCCGCATTGCCGCCGCGCGCGTCAAGCTGAAGCGCGCCTACGAATCGCCCGCCGCCAGCGACGGCAAGCGGGTGCTGATCGACCGCCTGTGGCCGCGCGGCGTGCGCAAGGACGACGCGGCGCTCGACCTGTGGCTGAAGGAGCTCGGCCCCAGCACCGAACTGCGCCAATGGTTCGGCCACGATCCGGCGCGCTGGGACGAGTTTCGCGAGCGCTATCGGGCCGAGCTGGCCCACAAGCCGGAACTGATGGCGCAATTGCGCGAGTTGGCGCGCGAGGGCGTGCTGACTCTGGTCTACGCAGCCCGCGACGAACAGCACAACGACGCCGTGGTGCTCAGGCAGCTGATTCTCGGCAAGCAAGAAGCACGCCATGAAACCGATTGACCGCCGCCGTTTCCTCGGCAGCAGCCTCATCCTGACCAGCTTCGGCGCCACGCGCGTTATGGCCGCCGACCTGCCGCCTCTGGATGAGGCCTCGCCCCAGGCCGTGGCGCTGGGCTACAAGCGCGATACCAACACCGTGGACGGCAAGAAGTACCCGAAGCACAGCGCCAGCCAGCACTGCGGCAACTGCCAGTTGTTCCAGGGCAAGGCAGGTGATGCCGCCGGACCCTGCCCGCTGTTCGCTGGCAAGTCGGTGCAGGCCACCGGCTGGTGCAGTGCCTGGGCTCAGAAGGCCGGCTGAGCCTTGTTGGCGGCGGCTGAGCGCCCACCCGCCACCCTGCGCGGGTGAGCGTGGCACGCTCAGCGCGCCTCCACCGAGCGGCGCGACAGCTTGTCGACGGTCAGCCTGCGCGCCGATGCCGCGCTCGGCGACTCATCGAGCTTGAGCGTGACCATCTCGTCTTCGACGCGCATGTCGGGGTTGATCACCTGCAGTCGCGTGGTCTGCCCGCCCGTCATCGGATCGCGCACCGACTCCACGCCAAGTTGTGCTGTCGGGCCCAGAATGCGCGCGAAGGTCGCTAGCACGGTGCGCTTGTCGTTGTCGAAGTCGCCATGGCGCGACGCCTTCGACGCCGTCAGCGCGCCTTCCTGGTCGTCGTTGGGCGTGGTGATCAGTTCGACCCCACAGTCGTCGATCCGCTGCCTGAACTGGGCCCGGTAATCCGGGTGCTCCGGGTCGAGGAACTTGGCCATTCCCAGCAGCGGCACGCCCGGATGGGCGGGATCGGCGGGGATGCGCGATACGCGTTCGAGCGCATGCGAGACCAGGTACAGCAAGGACTTGTTGTAGATCAGGGCGCAGTTGTCGTCCTGCTCCGCGCTATCGGTCAGCACGAACAGGGCCAGTTGTTCCAGCGTCCTGGCGCCGCCCTTGCGGGCGGTCAGCGCCGGCTGGTAGTAGTCCTCGAAATCCTGGTGCGTACAGGCCGGTGCCCACAGGGTGCAGGTCCTCGCGCTCAGTCCGGCACTGCGCAGCAGCGGCAGCAAGGGGCCGAGGAAGATCGATCCGGCGCTGTGCCCTACCAGGTGCAATTCCAATTCGGGGTAGCGTCGCTTCAACCCCACCAGGCATTGCACCACGATGTCGGCCGCGCGCCCCTTCTGGCTGGCGCCCTTGGCGTTTTCCTTCATCTCGTCCCAGGCCAGCTTGCCGAGCAGCTTGCGCGCCAGCGGCTCCAGCATGTCGTCCAGCCGGTCCAGCATGAAGTCTTTCAGGTCGTCCAGCCAGCCCTCGCTGCGCCGCTTGCCCACCGCCTCGGCCAGGATGTTGCGCAGCGTGGAGCCGAAGTCGCTGTGCCACACGAAGGCCAGCAGATAGCACTGCTGCGCCAGCAGCGCGGGACGGTACTCGGCCACGCGCTGCATCGCGTCGGCCGCCGGCACCAGGCCGCCGTGCACGTAGAGCACGATGCGCTTGGATTTCCAGTGGGTCATGGTGCGCGGGATGTCGTGCTCGAACAGGCGCTGCACGTCGTTCTCGTCGGTGCCGTAGGTGTCGCCCGGGCTCAGCCAGCCGTCGTTGCCGACGCTGATCACGTGTGGCCGCAGGTCTTCGTAGGCGTAGCTGATGGCCTGACTGGAGCGGCCCGATTGCAGGGCGGCGGTCGATGCCAGCTTGCGCAGTTCCACCGCTGCGCCCAGCCGAGCCACCCACACGTCGGTGCCGTTGGCCAGCCAGTCGTCGTAGCTCATGCGCGCAAAGCCACGCACGCCCCAGCCTGGACCCCAGGAGTTCTGGATCCAGAAGCCCGCCACGTCGTAGGCGACGATGGCAAAGGCGTGGCCGCCAAGCGGTGTGCTCTCGAACGGGATGTCGCCGTTCTCATCGACCTTCTCCCAGCCGGCGTGCACGGTCGCGGTGGCGTACAGGATGCCGACTTCGGCGATGGCCGCGTGCATCGCCACCAGATCCCGGTGGTTGACCCGGAAGTACGCGCCCAGGGGACGCTTTCTGGCCGCCGACACCCGGGCCTCGTTGAGGCCGCCATGCCGGCGGCCTGGCTCCGAAGGCCAGTCGGTATCGGTGCAGACGCCGTGCTTGTGCCAGCCCTTCATCGCGCCGCGCGCGCTGGAACCGTCATAGTCCTCGCCCGGCCATTCGTCGTAGCGGCGCGCCATCTCGTACAGCATGCGCGGACTGACTTCGGTGTGGTCGGGCATGACGGCGCGCCGCCGCAGCAGGTAGTGCACCACCGTGGCCAGGCCATAGCCGGTGCAGGCGCCCTCGCTGCCCTGGTCCAGGATCGGCACCTCGCAATCGACGTAAGCACCGAGCGGGATGTGCGGCGGCACTTCCACCAGGGTCGGCACGAACATCTGGTCGCGAAAGTCCATGGTGTCGCGGCGCGCGTCGAAACTGCGCCGCGGCCCCGCCTTCGCGCGGGAAGCGGACGGAGCCGCGGCCCCTTTGCCCCCTTTCGTGCTCTTGCCGGCCCGGGCTGCCGGCCCAGCCTGCCGTATCGCTTCCCAGCCGCGGTCCAGATGCGCTGCGGCAGTGGCCGCCGCGGCGCCAGCACGGGCGGCGCCGGCGCGCTGCGGGAAGGCCGCGTCCTCCAGCACCGCCAGCGCCAGCGCGTACAGGCGCTGGCGATCGGCCTGTCCGTTCTGGCCGCCGTTGACGCGCTGCGTGATGCGATCGAAATCGCCCGTGTCGGCCAGTTCGTTCAGGCCGTTGCGCTGCCAGTAGACGCCGGCGATGCGAAAGCACAGCTCGGGGTCCGCGGCGCGCTCGGGCTCGGACACCAGATCGACATCGAGCAGCTTCCCGTAGCGCAGGTAGTTGGCGCGTCCGGTGATCTGGATCGGACCGCGCCCCTTGAAACGGGCGCCATCGCCCGGCTGCGTGTTGCCCAGCCGCCTGGCCAAGCTGCTGGGTGGCTCGTAGCGCTTTTGCGCCGCGGTCGGGCCCCAGAGTTCCTGCATCCACACCAGCTCACCCGACTCGTGCCCGATCTGCGCCAGGAATGCAGCCGCACGCAGATAGGTGTCAATGCCGAATTCGGCCATGGCCGCGTTCAGCGCCTGCAGGTACTTCTCGCGCTTTGCCGGCGCCGCGCGCCGCATGATCTGGGACAGCTGGTAGTCGCTCAGCATGGCACACCTCCGTGGTCGTTCAAGCGCCGCGCCGGATCGACCGGGCCGCCGTCGGCCCGCGACGAGCGCCGAGGAGATTGTGCGGGTGTTCCCGCGGCGTGCCCATCCCTTTCAGAATGCATGCCGGCCGCGGATCGCAGGCCTGCCGCTGCCGTGCAGTGACGTGCCGCGGAGGCAGGGTTCTTTTCGGCGCGCTGGCGGTGCGCCAGCCCCGGCGAACGCCTTTCAGCCCATCTTCACAGCGGTTCCGGTAACCGACACCAGCATCATCCCGTTGGTCTCGCCCAGCACCTCGTAGTCGAAGTCGATGCCGACGATGCCGTCGGCGCCCATCGCCTTGGCCGCCGCCTTGGCCTCGTCCAGCGCCGCCTCGCGCGCGCCAGCCAGCGCGCGCTCGTAGCCGCCCGCGCGCCCGCCCACCACGTCACGCACGCTGGAGAACATGTCGCGGAAGATGTTGGCGCCGATGATGGCTTCGCCATTCACCAAGCCCAGGAACTGCGCCACCTGCGCCCCGCCCTGCCCCTGCGGCACCACGGTGGAAAGGAAGAAATCACTCGAAGATTTTGAAAACCAGGCCACGATAGCTCCTTGATTGATAGCTGCTTGCGCTTGTCTGTTGGGCACTGAAGCCTTGACCAAAAAACGGCGCAAGACCGCCGCGCCTCAGTCTGCCAGTTCGGCGTGACGGTGCTCGGACGGCGCGGCGCCCAGCCCCGGCCGCTCCGTGCCGGCGTTCGATGCTGCCTCAGGCATCGAAGCTTTATCCCACACCCGCGCCAGTGTGGCCTGGATGCGCGCCTGCATACGCGCGATCAGCTCGCGGTTGGCGTTGACCAGCGCCTGCTCAGCGTCGAGTACGGCGACGATGGCGCGCTGGGTTTCGAGGGGTGGCAACGGCATCTTGAACGCCAAAACATCAGACTTCGTGATGTTCGGGTCTTTTCGCGTGCTGTTGGCCACCGATTTCCAATAGCCCCGTGAGCCCACAAGCACGGCGTTCAAAAAATACGGATCAACGCTCTTCGTGGGCAAAAGCGCTGTCATGGCTTGGTTGTGCGTTGCTTCTATTTCGAGCACCCCAGTACGGCCGATTTGGTTGAACCCTCCATACATGGCCACAAGAACGGTTCCAACCGGCAACAAGCTCAACCCGGTTTGTTGCAACGCTTTTTCAGTGATGGATTCATCGGTCTTGAGAATCGGACCATCCGTCAAATCGAGTGTCTTGACCCAGGAAATTTCTCCACCCGAAAAATAGCTCAATTCGGCCCGCAACGGCGTTGTTCCCGATTTTGTTTCAAACAACTCCCCTAAGGGAACGAGAGGCCAATCAGGCTGATAACTCACATGTGTTCGATAGTTTTTAAGCACCGCCCTCGCACCATCGATAACTTTCTGATAGCCCTCGATTCCCGCCACGATTTCTTTTTGAATCTCAATGGGTGGAAGGGGAATCTCAAAATCCGAAAGAGATTGCGTGTTGACACCAGCTTGTCCAACCCAGCGCGTTGCACGCTCAATAAAAACGCCCTTTTTCCACGCAAAATGCAGCATTGCAGCCAAAAATCGAGGCAGACATTTCTCTTTGTCCACCCGAATACGCGTCAAATGATTGGAATATCCGCCGTCAATGGGCGTTTCAATTAAGCATGTTTTTCCAACCAACTCAACGCTGTTGGTGTTATTGAAAAGCACATCGTCAGGCCGCAAAGCGTAGCCTTCCCGCCCTTCATATTCCTCATCGGAGATGAACTTGGTTCCTTCGGCGGTAAATGTGCCACTCTCTGCAATGTTCATTGGGCGTATATGTGGTACGCCAACTGCATCCACGCTTGATTTTCCAGTTGCAAAGCCAGCTTTGATTTCGAGAGTGACTTCTCGAACGGGCACATTGGGAAAATCGGAATTGGCAGCAACTTCCTCCCTATATCTCTCCCCACTCAAGTTGTAATCCCCGCCCTCCGCGATGCGCGCCTTGGGCACGATCTGCCCGAACTCGAACACCAGCGCGTCCACCGCGCCGCGCTGGCGCAGCGCCTGCAGCCACTGGCCCAGCTCGGCCTGGACGGCTGGCAGGTCGTTTTGGGCCACGGGGCGGCGCTGGGCGCCGGTGCTGAAGCCGTCGCTGCCCACCTTGAAGAAGGCCACGTGCCCGGCGCCCTTGGCGGCGCCGGCATCGAGGATGAGGATGGAGGTCTTGACGCCCGAATAGGGCTGGAACACGCCGGCCGGCAGCGAGATGACGGCGACCAGATAGTCCTCGACCAGCATCTTGCGCAGCTTTTTGTAGGCGGTCTGGCTCTGGAAGACGATGCCCTCGGGCACGATGACGGCGGCACGCCCGCCGGGGGTCAAGTGCTCGGCGATGTAGTCGACAAACAGCACCTCGCTGCGCTTGCTTTGCACGCCAAAGCGGTTGTGCGGTTTGATGCCGCCCTTGGGCGACATGAAGGGCGGGTTGGCCAGAATGACGTCGGCGCGCTCGTTCCAGCGATCCTGGCTGGTGAGGGTGTCGTATTCGTCGATGCGCGGTGCGGTGAAGCCGTGCAGGTACAAGTTGACCAGCGACAGGCGCACCATGTCGGGCGAGATGTCGTAGCCGTGGATGGCGTTGACCAGGCGCGCCTTCGCGTCGGGCGTGAGCACGGGGCGGCCGTCCTGCCCATCGTTGGCGCGCAGGATGTGCTTGTACGACGAGATCAGGAACCCGGCGGTGCCGCAGGCCGGGTCGAGCACGGTTTCGTGCTTTTGCGGCGCGATGATTTCGACCATGAAGTCGATGATGTGGCGCGGGGTACGGAACTGCCCGGCCGCGCCCTGGCTGTCCATGACGGAGAGCAGGTATTCGAAGGCGTCGCCCAGGCGCTCGGAATGGTCGTAGGTGAATTCGTCGATGACCTTGAGGAAGGCGCGCAGGGTTTCGGGGTCGCGGTACGGCAGGTAGGCATTCTTGAAGATGTCGCGGAACAGCGCCGGGACGCCGGGGTTCTGCGGCATGGTGGCGATGGCCTCGGCGTACAGTGCCAGCACCTCGTGCCCGCCCAGGCCGGCGCGCATCAGGCGCGACCAGCCGTAATGCGCCCACTTGCCGGCGAAGAACTGGCGCCTGCCGCCCAGCTCTTCGGCCTCGGCGTCCATGTCGTCCATGAACTTGTAGATGAGCGCGATGGTGATTTGCTCGACCTGGCTTTTCGGGTCGGGCACCTTGCCGACGAGGATGTTGCGCGCTTCGTTGATGCGGGCCTTGGTCTGGGGGTTGAGCATGACTGGGTTACTACTGTTATGATAGCTAATTGCGCTTGACGGGTAAGCGCTATAGCCCTATTTGGCTTGTAATTTGTGCAGTGCGCCTCAGCGCGCGGTGAACTGGTTCAGCGGCACGTAGTCGCGGATGTAGTCGGGCACGCGGCGGCGAAAGGCGGGCGGCACGGCCTTGTAGTCGCGCATGGTGAAGCCAGGCGTGGTGTTGAGCACGATCAGGTCGCCCTGGTCGATGATGTCGCGCACGGTGCCGCTGCTGGCGTAGGCCTTGAAGTAGGTCTTGACGGCGGCGACGGCCTCGGGTGCGGGCGGCTCGGCGGCGCTGTCTTGCACGAATTTGGCGAATTCTTCTTCCAGCAGCTCGTCCTTGCTCTTGAAGCGGGGAATGAGGCCGAACACTTTTTCCAGAATCTCGCGCAGGGTCAGGCGCCGGTCGACTGCGGCGGCCCGGCGCAGCTTGTCGAGGCTGAAGAAATCGTCTGGCTTGTCGAACACCTCGCGGTTGACGTAGTCGATCACGCGATCCCACTGGCCGGCCTCGACGGCGGCGGCGATTTCGGCGTCGGCGCGCACGGTGTCCTCGAAACGCTCGAAGAACATGCGGTCGACCTTCATGCCCTCGGCAGTGACTTGCTCGACCTTCAGGGTGTGGATCAGGTCGGTGCCGGGGTAGACGTAACCGTCCACGTCCACTGGCCCAGCGCCGCCCTCGCCTTCGCCCGCGCGCTCGGCCTGGGCACTGGGGCGCGGCAGCCTGAGCACCTCGTCGTAATTGAACTTTTCCTCGAAGAACTCGCAGTTGGCGAAGAAGTCGAACAGCTTGAACGCCGTCTTGCGCGGTGCGCGCACGGCGGCCTTGCGGGCGTCGTCGTGCAGCTCCTCGGTGAAGTCGTGCGGGCGAGTGCCGCGGCCCTTGATCTGGATGAAGTCGGTGGGCGAGAAGATGGGGCGCATCAGCGCCAGGTTGAGGATGTCGGGGCAGTCGTAGCCGGTGGTCATCATGCCCACGGTGACGCACACGCGCGCCTTGCTGGTCTTGTAGGCAGGCAGGAAGTTGGCGCTGCCCAGCAGGTTGTTGTTGGCGAAGTTGACGGTGAACTGCTGGGCCCCTTGCACCTGCGAAGTGACCTGCACCGCGAAGTCGGACTGGTAGCGCCCAGGCCAGATGCGGTGCGCCATCTCGTTGAGGATTTGCGCCAGCGTGGCGGCATGGTGCTGGCTGACGGCGAACACGATGGCCTTGCCGAATTCGCCGCTCACCGGGTCGCGCAGGCCGTGCTCCAGCAGGGTTTTGCAGAACAACTGGTTGGTGGCGGTGGAAAAAAAGCGCTTTTCGAAGTCGCGCTGGCGGAAGGCTTCTTCCTGCGCGTCATCGGCGCCATCGCCCGCGTCGTCGGCCACGCGGATGACGAAGCCTTCGTCGGACAGCAGCTGCGTGGTGACGTCGGTGCGCGCGTCGACCACGGTGGGGTTGATGAGCACACCGTCCTTGACGCCATCGATCAGCGAGTAGCGGAAGGTGGGCTGGCCGCTGTCGCAGCCGAAGGTCTTGTAGGTGTCGAGCAGCAGGCGGCGCTCGGCCTCGCGCGGGTCGCGCGTGGTGGGCTGGGTGCCGTCGAAGCGGCGCAGGTAATCGCGCGGCGTGGCCGTGAGGCCGAGCTTGTAGCCGACAAAGTGGTCGAACACGGCGCGGGCGTTGCCGCCGATGGAACGGTGTGCCTCGTCAGAGATCACCAGGTCGAAATCGGTGGGAGAGAACAGCTTGAGGTACTTATTGCCGACCAGCAGCGATTGCACGGTGGTGACGACGATCTCGGCGCGACGCCATTCGTCGCGCTTTTCCTTGTAGACGACGGTCTGGAAATCGGCCGACAGGTAGGCGACGAAGGCCTTGCGGGCCTGCTCTTCCAGCTCCAGCCGATCGACCAGGAACAGTACGCGGCTGGCGTTGCCGGTGCGCAGAAAGAGCTTGATGACGGCGGCGGCCGTGAGCGTCTTGCCGGTGCCGGTGGCCATCTCGAACAGAAAGCGGTCGCTGCCGGCCCTGGCCGCCGCCTGCAGTTGGTGAACCGCCTTGAGCTGGTAGGGGCGCAGAAAGCGCAGCCGGGCGGCCTTGACGTAATCGGCGCGTTCGGCACGGTTCTGCCAGCCGGCATCCTGCGCGTAGCCGGGTCGCTGGGTGAGCGCGATGTAGTCGTCGCCCACCGGCTCGTCGACCAGGCGCTGCGGATTGGGTTGCACACGCTGGTAGCCGGCCACCGAATGCGGCGTGGGAAAGGCGGTGATGGGATACGGGTTGCCACGCTCCAGATCCCAGAAGTAATGCAGGTTGCCGTTGGAAAGCAGCACGAAGCGGCAGGCGTGGCCGCGCGCGTAGCGGCGCGCCTGTTCCTTGCCGACGAGCGGGTTCTTGTCCTCGGACTTGGCTTCGAGCGCGACGAGCGGAAAGCCTTTTTCGTCGGTCAGTAGAAAGTCTGTGTAGCCGCGTGCGGTGCGCTCGAAGTTCTCGCCCAGCGCGTCGAGCTGGGTTTGCGTGACGCTGACGTTGGCTTCAAGCCGGATGTTGGCCGGCTGTCCGCCTTCGGGGAAAAAGCGCCAGCCAGCCGCTTCGAGCAGACGGTTGATCTTGATGCGGGCGGTGGCTTCTTTGACGGCCATGGCGAGAGATATTACGAGCTCATTGCGTGCCAGGCAGCCATGCGCAGTTCAGCCCGACGGCGCCATCGTGCAACCGGCGATCGCGGGTCCACAGGCGCAGGTCGGGCGTCAGCAAGGTGGCCGCCAGCAAATGCACATCCACCCAACCCAGGCTGCGGCCAAAGAGCCGATGTTCATCCACCATGTGCAGCACTTCGCTGTCCGACGCCACCTCGGCTGCAGGCAGCGCCTGCAGCAAGGCCAGCAGATCGGCCCTGGCCTTGAGCGAGCCGAGGGCAATCTCGCCCAGCGCGAAGGGGTGCATGAAGGCCGCGCCGCGCTCGAGTTCGCGCGCCAGCACGGCGTTGCCGCCGCGCAAGTGATCGACCCAGACCGAGGTGTCGGCCAGGATCATGCGCGGCCTGAGGACGATGCAGACGGCTCTCGGCGGCGCGGCGCGGCTTCCAGCCGTGGTTCGGTACCGCCCAGACGCGCCAGGCGGCGCGCGCTTTCGCGCTCGATCAGCGCGCGCAGCGCTTCAGCCAGCAGCGCAGACCGATCCCGCATGCCGCTGAGCGCGCCGGCACGGTCGAGCAAAGTCTCATCCAGGGTGACGGTGGTACGCATCCGGACTTCTCCTGCATCAAAATCATCATCATCTTTTCGATATTCGATGCAACTGAAGCCATCGACTCGCGCGTCAGACCTTCGCCAGCGCCTGCTCCAGGTCCGCCAGCAGGTCGTCGATGTGCTCGATGCCGATGCACAGGCGCACGGTTTCCTCCTTGACGCCGGCCTTGGCCAGTTCCTCGGGCGAGAGCTGGCGGTGCGTGGTGCTGGCCGGGTGCGTGGCCAGCGACTTGGTGTCGCCGATGTTGACCAGCCGGGTGAACAGCTGCAGCGCATCGAGGAAGCGCGCCCCGGCGGCGCGCGCATCGTCGCCCGCCGCCGACTTGACGCCGAAGGTGAACAGGCCCGAGGCGCGCCCGCCCATGTAGTGCTGCGCCAGCGCGTGGTCGGAATGGTCGGGCAGACCGGCGTAGCTGACCCAGGCCACCTTGGGGTGCTTCTGCAGGTACTGGGCGCACCTGAGCGTGTTGTCGCAGATGCGGTCCATGCGCAGCGCCAGGGTCTCGATGCCCTGCAGGATCTGCCAGGCGTTGAAGGGCGACAGCGCCGCACCCATGTTGCGCAGCGGCACCACGCGGGCGCGGCCGATGTAGGCGGCGGGGCCGAGCGCCTCGGTGTAGACGACGCCGTGGTAGCTCTCGTCGGGTTCGTTCAGGCGCGGAAAGCGCGCCTTGTGCTCGGCCCACGGGAACTTACCGCTGTCGACCACGATGCCGCCGATGCTGTTGCCGTGACCCCCCAGGAACTTGGTCAGCGCATGCACCACGATGTCGGCGCCATGCTCGAACGGGCGCAGCAGATACGGGCTTGGGACCGTGTTGTCGACGATCAACGGCACGCCATGTTCGTGCGCCACCTGGGCGATGGCGGCAATGTCGGTGACGTTGCCGGCCGGGTTGCCGACCGACTCGACGAACACCGCCTTGGTCTTGGCGTCGATCAGCTTGCCGAAGCTCTGCGGATCGGTCGAATCGGCAAAGCGCACCTCGATGCCCTGCTGCGGGAAGGTGTGGGCGAACAGGTTGTAGGTGCCGCCGTACAGCTTGCTGGCGGCGACGATGTTCTCGCCCGCGACGGTGATGGTCTGGATGGCGCAGGTGATCGCCGCCATGCCCGAGGCCAGCGCCAGCGCGCCGATGCCGCCTTCCAGCGCCGCGACGCGCTTCTCCAACACGTCGTTGGTCGGGTTCATGATGCGGGTGTAGATGTTGCCCGGCACCTTGAGGTCGAACAGGTTGGCGCCGTGCTGCGCGCTGTCGAAGGCGTAGGCCACGGTCTGGTAGATCGGCACCGCCACCGACTTGGTGGTCGGGTCGGGCGTGTAGCCGGCGTGGACGAGCTGGGTTTCGAGTTTCCAGTTGGGCTGTGACATGGAGGCTCCGCGATGTGAAGAAGAGGTGGGCAACCGGCAAGTATGCCGTGTGCGCCAGGCAAGGACAAAGAACGTTTGATCAGATGCTTATGCGCTTGCGAGCGGCTCGCAAGGCGTGAGCGGGGTCAAATGTGACACAGGCGCGGCCTGCTGCCTGCCATCGGGGACAATCGTGCTCGCGCGCGCCATTGGCGCGCAGCGTCGACGAATCCGCACACGAGGAAAGCAAATCCATGGCACGCATCATCCACTGCGCCAAGCTCGGCCGCGAAGCCGAAGGACTCGACCTTCCGCCCTACCCGGGCGAACTCGGCAAGCGCATCTGGGAAAACATCAGCAAGCCGGCCTGGCAAGGCTGGCTCAAGCACCAGACCATGCTGGTGAACGAGAACCGCCTGAACCTGGCCGACCAGAAGGCGCGCGAATACCTCAAGGGCCAGATGGAGAGCTACCTGTTCGGCGGCCAGGTCGACAAGATCGCCGGCTACGTGCCGCCGAAGGCTTGAGCGCGCACGACGAGCTCCTCGGCTGCGGCCTGCGCCGCCAATACCACTTTCGCCCCGGTCCAGACGGCCTGCGCGCCTGGGACGTGCATCGGCTGATTCGTCTGGCGCGCGAGCAGGCACTGCCGGTGTTCGAACTGCCGCTCGCCGCCATCCGTGAACTCGACGAGCCCTGGTGGTTCCAGCACGAGGGCGAAGTGCCCAGCCCGCGCGCCATCGTGGCGCACGTGCGGCTGATGGACCACTGCGATCTGCGCTGGCCGATCCTGCTGTCGGCCGACGGCGGCGTGATGGACGGCATGCACCGCGCGGCGCAGGCACTGCGCCTCGGCCACGGTCATGTGCTGGCACAGCGCTTCATCGAGGACCCGGCGCCCGATTTCGTCGGCGTGGCGCCCGATGACCTGCCCTACGCATGAGCGCGGACCGCCAGTGCCCGGACCTGTCCGCCCACCTACCCGCGATGCAAAGCCGCAGACACCCATGACCGACACCGTGCATTGGCGCGACGACGGCACGCCGGTCAGCCCGCGCTTTGGCGACGTGTACCGCAGCGCCGGCACCGACGGCCGCGGCGGCCTGGCGCAGGCGCGCGGCGTGTTCCTGGCGGGCTGCGGCCTGCTGCCCGAAGGCGACGCGCCCGCCGCCTGGGCCGGCGCCCAGCGCTGGTCGGTGCTGGAGACCGGCTTCGGCCTGGGCCTGAATTTTCTCGCCACCTGGCAGGCCTGGCGGCAGGACCGCCGGCGCCCCGCGATGCTGTTCTACAGCGCCGTGGAAGCCTTCCCGCCCGAGCCCGAAGACCTGCTCCGCAGTGCCGCCGGATTTCCTGAACTGGTCCCGCTTGCGGCCGAGTTGGCGCGCCAGTGGCGCGGCCTGCTGCCGGGGGTGCATCGGCTGCCGCTGGACGATGGCCGGGTGCAACTGACGCTGGCCATCGGCGACGTGCAGCCGGCGCTGGCCGAGTTGGGTGGCACGCATGACGCGGCGTTCCTGGATGGCTTCAAGCCGGCAAGCAACCCCGAGATGTGGAGCCCGCCGGTGATCCGGGCGGTGGCCCGCCTGCTGCGCCGCGGTGCGCACGTCGCCACCTGGTGCGTGACGCGCGAGTTGCGCGAGCACCTGGCAGCCTGCGGCTTCGTGGTCGAGCGGGTGGCTGGATTGCCGCCCAAGCGCCACGCCCTGCGCGCGCGCTACCAGCCGCGCTGGACGCCAACACGCCGTCCGACCAGGCTGCCGCTGGCGCGGGTGGAGCAAGCAGCGCGCTGCGTGGTGGTCGGCGCCGGCCTGGCCGGTGCCTCGGTGGCCCACAGCCTGGCGCGGCGCGGCTGGCGGGTGACGGTGCTGGACCGCGCCGCGCAGCCCGCGGCGGGTGCCTCGGGACTGCCGGCGGGCGTGGTTGCGCCCCATGTGTCGCCGGATGACCGCCCACTGTCGCGCCTGACCCGCGCCGGTGTGCACGCCACGCTGGCGCGTGCGCAGGCCTTGCTGCGCGACGGCAGCGACTTCGGCGCCACCGGCGTGCTGGAGCGGCACGCGCCCGGCGAGCGCCGTCCGCCGCCGGGCTGGCGCGACCATCGGCAATCTCCGGCCTCGCGCGCCGGCACCCACGGTGCGCAGGATCCGCGCACCATCGCCCAGGCCGCGCTGGCGGGCGCCCAACTGGACGACCGGCACGCCGCATCGTGGCATGCGCACGCCGGCTGGATCCGTCCTGCCGCGCTGGTGCAGGCCATGTTGCGCGCACCAGGGATTGAGTGGCGCGGTGGCCAGGCGGTGCATCGTCTGGTGCAGCAAGGCGAGCTGTGGCAGGTCTTCGATGCCGATGACCGTCCGATGGCCGAGGCGGAGCTGCTGGTGATCTGCGCCGGCTTCGACTCACTGCGCGTGACGGCGACCGCCACGGGTCGTGGGCCGCCGCTGCACGCGCTGCGCGGACAGGTGGCCTACGGACCGATGCCAGGCGACACGCGAGCCGGCGCGCTGCCGCCTTTTCCCGTCAACGGCCACGGCAGCCTGATCGGACACCTGCCCGGCCCGCAAGGGCCCTGGTGGATCACCGGCTCCACTTTTGAGCGCGGCAACGCGCAGCCGCAATTGCTGGCCAGCGACCATCAGGCCAATCGGCAGCGCCTGCGTGAGTTGCTGCCGGCCGCCGCCGACGCACTCGATGCGCTGTGGGAGAACGACCTGGTCCAGGCATGGGCTGCCGTGCGTGCCACCCTGCTCGACCGCTTGCCGGCCGTCGGCACCTGGGGTGCCGAAAACGCCGACCAGAATGCGCTGCGCGCACTGCCATTGCAACTGCTGACCGGCCTCGGCGCGCGCGGCCTGACGCTGGCAGTGCTGTGCGGTGAATTGCTGGCCGCCTGGCTGCACGACGAGCCCTTACCGATCGAGCGCTCGCTGGCCGAGCGCCTGCACGCCGGGCGCTGGCTGCGGCAAACGGCGCCCGCGGCCACGACCAGGTCGCCATGAAAAAGGGGCCACCCGCAGGTGACCCCTCAGTCGATTCGGCGCTGAGCGGAAATCAGTTCAGCGGCACCTTGACGCCATCCTTGTAGACGTACAGGGTGATCGCCGGGTTCTTCATTTCGCCCGAGGGCTCGAACTGGATGTTGGCCGTGACGCCCTTGTAGTTGGACTCGATCAGCTTGGGCAGATAGACCTTCGGATCCCAGGAGTCGGCACGCTTCATGGCATCGACCAGCAGCATGGTGGCGTCGTAGGTGTACGGGCTGTAGACTTGGAACTGGTTCGGGTACTTGGCGTCGTACTTGGCCTTCCAGGCGGTGCCGCCCGGCATCTTCTCGATCGACGCACCGCCGGTGGCGCAGACCACGTTGGCCAGCGTCTTGGCGCCGCCGGCCAGCTTGGCGATCTCGGAGGTGCAGATGCCGTCGCCGCCGAAGTACTTGACGTTGCTCATGCCGAGCTGCTCCATCTGGCGCAGCATCGGGCCGCCCTGCGGGTCCATGCCGCCGAAGAAGATGCCGTCGGGGTTCTTCGACTTGATGGCGGTCAGGATGGCCATGAAGTCGGTCGCCTTGTCGTTGGTGAACTGCTCGTCGACGATCTCGATGCCCTTCTGCTTGGCGGTGTTGCGGAACACCTCGGCCACGCCCTGGCCGTAGGCGGTGCGGTCGTCGATCACCGCCACGCGCTTGAGTTTGAGCGCGTCGGCGGCATAGAACGCCAGGCCAGCGCCGAGTGCGTTGTCGTTGGCGATGATGCGGAAGGTGGTCTTGTAGCCGGGCTTGGTCAGCGTCGGGTTGGTGGCGGCGCCGGTGACCATCGGGATCCCGCAGTCGTTGTAGACCTTGGAGGCCGGAATGGTGGTGCCCGAGTTCAGGTGCCCGACCACGCCATTGACCTTGGCATCGCACAACTTCTGCGCTGCCGCCGTGCCCTGCTTGGGATCGGACGCATCGTCCTCGCCCTGCAGCTCGAACTTGATCTTCTTGCCGGCGATGGTGATGTTCTGCGCGTTCAGATCCTCGATCGCCATGCGCGCGCCGTTCTCGTTGTCCTTGCCGTAATGCGCCTGCGGACCGGACGTGGGTGCGACGTGGCCGATGGTCACCACCTGAACGTCCTGTGCGGACACGGTTCCTGCCAGAAACGCCACGGCAGCCACTGCCGTCAGTTTCACCTTCATTTGCATTGAAAGCCTCCAGTAAAAATAAGTCGAGACTGCAATATGCGTGCTCAACGGCCGCGAACAATAGCGCAATTCAGGCGCCGGCGGCATCAGGGAAACGATAGGGTGATACCCGCTTCGACTAGGGGTTTGTACCGACATCCGACGCGCCCTTGTCCTAGGTCATGCTTTCCGCCCGCAACTCGCCCACGGCGCCTGGTGCACGATGCGCTGCAACACCGCCTCGACAGCGGACATCTGGCGGCGCCAGGCGCGCTCGATGACGGCGTCGGCGCCTTGGCTCCTGCCACCATCCGGATCCGCCGCGCAGCCATCCACGGCGCCCGGCGGCGCGGATCGTGGTGGTGATGCGCTGTCGGCTGCGGATCCGGGTCACTCCCGGGCGGCGATGTCGTGGCGCTGGATCGGATAGCCGCGCTCGGCGTAGTGGCGCCAGCGCTGGCGCGCCTGCGCCCGGTCGCCATCGCTGGTGTCCACCAGTTCGATCAGGCGCTCGAAGCGTTCGAAACCGGCGGGCACCGACGTCCCCAGATTGACCAGCACGGCGGCGTGCTGCAGTTGTGTGCTGTCGGCGGCCAGCACGATCGGCGTCGATTGCAGCACCGGCGCCGGTGCGGTGGCCAGGCAATGCGGTACGAAATCAAGCGCCGAGAAACTCCACAGGGCGGTGTCCAGCGCGCTCAGCAAGGCGTCCGGGCCGACCACGCCGACCCGGCCGCCCGCCGCGTGCGCCTTGCGCAGCAGGCGGCAGGCGTAGTCCAGCTTGTCCGGCACGTTGAAATGAAACGCCACCTCGGTCATGAGGAATCCCGGCTTGAGCGGCTTGGCAGCTTTTCACGACGCGCCTGGCGGCCTTCACCTGCCATCACGATGCGACGCAGCATGGTGTGCATGGCCGAGGCCGTGCGGGGGGCATTTGTGCCCGCGCCGCGACCATCATGACCCAACACGCACGCAGGAATCATTCCGTCATCGACGCGCAGCGAGGGCATTTCGTCATTGGTCAGGCGCGCTTTTTCGCCGTCCTGCGTTTGCCCTTGGCGACGCCCTCGCCATGCGAGCCATCGCCGGCTTCAGCCGCTTCGATGCCCGCCTGGCCCAGCAGCCAATGCGCCAGCAGGCCCACCGGCCGGCCGGTGGCGCCCTTGTCCTTTCCGCCCTTCCAGGCGGTGCCGGCGATGTCCAGATGCGCCCAGCGGCAGTCCTTGGTAAAGCGCTGCAGGAACTTGGCCGCGGTGACCGCGCCGGCCGGGCGGCGAGCGACGTTGGCGACGTCGGCGAAATTGGTCTTCAGGCCTTCGGCGTACTCATCGTCCAGCGGCAGGTGCCAGCACGGGTCCAGCGCCGCCTCGCCCGCCGCCAGCAACTCGGCCGCCAGCGCGTCGTCGCTGGCGAACATGCCGCTGCGCACGCCGCCCAGCGCGATCACGCAGGCACCGGTCAGCGTCGCGATGTCAACCACCGCGCGCGGCTTGAAGCGCTCGGCGTAGCTCAGCGCGTCGCACAGCACCAGCCGGCCCTCGGCGTCGGTGTTGAGGATCTCGATGGTCTGGCCGCTCATGCTGGTGACCACGTCGCCCGGCTTGATGGCGCGGCCATCGGGCATGTTCTCGCAGGCCGGGATCAGGCCGACCACGTTGAGCGCGGGCCTGAGCTCGGCCAGCGCGCGGAAGGTGCCCAGCACGCTGGCGGCGCCGCTCATGTCGAACTTCATCTCGTCCATCTCGGGCGCGGGCTTGAGCGAGATGCCGCCGGTGTCGAAGGTGATGCCCTTGCCGACCAGCACCACCGGCGCCTCGCCCTTGGCCGCGCCCTGGTAGCGCAGCACGATGAAGCGCAGCTCTTCGGCGGAGCCGCGCGCCACGGCCAGGAAGGCGCCCATGCCGAGCTTGGCCACCTCCTTCGGGCCCAGCACCTCGCACTGCACGCGCGGCAGCTCGGCCAGCTCGAGTGCGGCCTCGGCCAGTTGCGTGGGTGTGGCGTGGTTGGCCGGCCGGTTGGCCCATTCGCGCGCCAGCTGCACGCCTTGCGCGATGCCGACGGCCTGCTCGAACGCGGCGCGTGCGGCCTCGATGTCGGGTGCGCCGATCACTGCCTGCTTCAGCTTGAGGCCGTCCTTGCCCGGCTTGTCCTTGCCCTTGGTCGCGCTGTAGCGGTAGCTGCTGCCGGCCACCGCCTGCACCGCGGCGGCAATCGCCGCGGCGGTGGCAGCTTGCGCGAAGCACACCGTCACGCTCTTGGCCGACGAGCCCTTGAGCGCCGCGATCGCGGCGGCCACCGCCTTGCGCACCTGCTGCGCGCTGCCGTCGCCGATGCCGGCCAGCACGGTGCGCGTGGCCGCAATGCGCGCCGCCCCGTAGGTGGCGAGCAGCTTGCCGGCTTCGGTCTGGAAATCGTCGCCATCGATGGCGCGCCGGATCAACGCCGAGATCGCATCGTCGGCGGGCTCGAAGCCTTGCTGGACCAGGACGATCAGTGCCGGCGTCTGGTCGGCGGCGGCTTGGGCGAGGCGAAGAGAGCTGAGTTCGAAGTTCATAATGACGGCGCTTATCGTTCGACTGATGTTATTCGATTCCGCTTTACGCAAGGAGTTGGGCCGCAGCTTTGGCGCTACCCTGGTGGTGCTGATCACCATCGTGATGACGGTGATGCTGATCCGCACCCTCGGGCAGGCCAGCGTGGGGCGCGTCAACCCGTCCGAGGTAATGTTGGTGATGGGTTACACCGTGCTCGGCCACTTGCCGACGATCCTGACGCTGAGCCTGTTCGTGGCCATCACCGCCACCCTGACGCGCATGTACGCGGCCAGCGAGATGGTGGTGTGGTTTGCCAGCGGACAGGGCCTGCTGGCCTTCCTCAAGCCGCTGCTGCGCTTCGCCTGGCCGGTGCTGCTGGCGGTGGCGGTGCTGGCGCTGCTGGTGTGGCCATGGTCGAACCAGCAGATCCGCGAGTTGCGCGACCGCTACCAGGACCGCGGCGACGTCGAGCGCGTGGCGCCCGGGCGCTTCATCGAATCGGCGGGCGGCCAGCGCGTGTTCTTCATCGACAAGGACAGCGCCGACGCGACCACGGGCAACAACATCTTCATTGCCTCCACCGAGCGCGGCAAGGAGGCCGTGACCTCGGCCGCCAGCGGCCGGCTGGAGACCATCAAGGGCGAGCGATTCCTGGTGCTGGACCAGGGCTACCGGCTGGAGACCGAGAGCGCCACCGGCCAGAGCCGGGTCAGCGAGTTCGCCGTCTACGGCAACCGCATCGACGCGCGCATCGCCGGACCCACCGCCAACGATTCGCCGCGCATGAAATCGACCCTGGCGCTGCTGGGCGAGCCGACCCGGCGCCACCAGGCCGAGCTGTCCTGGCGCATCGGCCTGCTGCTGGCGGCCTTCAACTGCATCATCATCGCGCTGGCGGCCACGCGCGTGAACCCGCGCGTGGGGCGCAGCGCGGGCCTGATCTTCACGCTGTTCGCCTTCGCCAGCTACTACAACCTGCTCAGCGTGGGCCAGAGCTGGATCCAGAACGGCCGCTTCGGCCTACTGACGTTCCTGCTGCTACTGCACGGCGGCATCTTCGTGCTGGCCATGGCCTGGCTGCTGGCGCGCCATGGCAACTGGCTGAACCGCTGGCGCCAGCGCGCGCACGCGCCGGAGCCGGCGGCATGAGGACCATCCGGCGCCTGATCTACAGCGAGGTGCTGCGCGCGGTGGGCTTCGTCACGCTGGCCTTCCTCTTGTTGTTCTTCTTCTTCGATTTCGTCGATGCGCTGGGCGACGTGAACACCGGGGCGGCGCGCGGCTACACCCTGTCCTATGCGCTGCTGCACGTGCTGCTGCAACTGCCCAACCACTTGTACGAACTGCTGCCGATCACGGTGCTGATCGGCACCATCTACGTGATGGCGCGGCTGGCGGAAAGCTCGGAATACACCATCCTGCGCACCAGCGGCCTGGACCCGTACCGGGCGCTCGGCATCCTGCTGGTGCTGGGCCTGGGCTTCGTGGCGCTGACCTTCGTCTTCGGCGACTACGTGGCGCCCGCCGCCAACCGCTCCGCGCAGACGTTGCAGGCGCGCTTTCTGGGCGACATCACGGTGGGACGCACCGGCGCCTGGCTGAAGGATCGGCAGGACCAGCGCAACTACTCGGTCAACGTCGGTGCACTGGCCTCCGACGGCACGCTGAGCCAGATCCGGATCTTCGAGTTCGACAACCAGCAGGGCCGCCTGCTGTCGACCACCAAGGCGGCCAAGGGGCACATCGCCGCCGGCGAGCGCTGGGAACTGCAGGATGTGGAGCGGCGCGGCTTCGAGCACGCCGCCGACGCCGAGCCGCGGGTGGTGGTGGAACGGCTCGCCACCTGGCAGTGGTCCACCGGCATCTCGCTCGACATGGTGGCGGCGGCGCTGGTCAGCCCGGACCGCATGCAGACGCTGGACTTGTTCCAGTACATCAACCACCTGAAGCAAAACGGCCAGAGCGCGCAGCGCTACGAGATCGAGTTCTGGCGCAAGGTGTTCTACCCGATCAGCTGCCTGGTGATGATGGTGCTGGCGCTGCCGTTCGCCTACCTGCACTTCCGCACCGGCAACATCGCCGGCTACGTGTTCCTGGGCGTGCTGGTGGGCATCAGCTTCTTCCTGCTCAACAACGTGTTCGGCCACATCGGCAACCTGCGCAACTGGGTGCCCTGGATCGCCGCCGCCCTGCCCGGCGCCATCTACACCCTGCTGTCGCTGGGCGCGCTGGGCTGGCTGGTGCTGAGGCAGTAGCGCCATGACATCAGCCGCGCATGGGCACCACGCCATCGTGCTGTTCGCGCACGGCTCGCGCGATCCGGCCTGGCGTGCACCGATCGAGGCGATTGCCGAGCGCACGCGCGCCATCGACCCGACGGCGCAGGTGCGCTGCGCCTACCTGGAGTTCAGCGAACCCGACCTGCCGGCCGTGGTCGCCGGCCTGATCACCGGCGGCGCCCGGCAGATCACGGTGTGGCCGATGTTCCTCGGCGCCGGTCGTCACGCGCGCGACGACCTGCCGCGGCTGCTGGCGCAGTTGCGCGCGCAGCATCCAGGCACCGATTTCGTGCTGCGAGAGGCGATCGCCGAGCACCCGGCGGTGCTCGAAGCCATGGCGCGCACCGCCCTCGGAAAGGCCGATTCCTTAGACTGAACCAGCCATAATGACGGGGTTTCATATAAGCAACCCCATGAACCTGCACCAGTTCCGATTCGTCCAGGAAGCCGTGCGCCGCGGCCTGAACCTGACCGAGGCCGCCAAGGCGCTGCACACCTCGCAGCCGGGCGTGTCCAAGGCCATCATCGAGCTGGAGGACGAGCTCGGCATCGAGATCTTCACCCGCCACGGCAAGCGCCTGACGCGCGTCACCGAGCCCGGCCAGCACGTGCTGGAGAGCATCGCCATCATCCTGCGCGAGGTCGGCAACCTGAAGCGCATCGGCGAGCAGTACAGCGCGCAGGACACCGGCACCTTCTCGATCGCCACCACCCACACCCAGGCGCGCTATGTGCTGCCGGTGCCGGTGGCGCGGCTGCGCGAGCAATACCCCAAGGTCAACATCAGCCTGCACCAGGGCGCGCCCGACCAGGTGGCGCGCATGGTGATCGAGGAGACGGCCGAGATCGGCATCGCCACCGAATCGCTCGCCAACTACCCCGAGCTGATCACCCTGCCCTGCTACGAATGGCAGCACGTGCTGGTGATCCCCGCCACGCACGCGCTGGCCGCGAGAGATCGCCTGACGCTGGAAGACATCGCCGCCGAGCCGCTGATCACCTACCACCCTTCGTTCACCGGCCGCACCCGCATCGACGCGGCGTTTGCCCAGCGCGAGCTGCAGCCGCGCGTGGTGCTGGAGGCGATCGACTCCGACGTCATCAAGACCTATGTGCGTCTGGGCTTGGGGATCGGCATCGTGGCCGAGATGGCGGTCAAGGACGACAAGGACACCGATCTGGTGGCGCGCCCGCTGGGCCAGCTGCTGGGCCGCAACGTGGCGCGCATCGCGCTCAAGCGCGGCGCCTACCTGCGCGACTTCGTCTACCACTTCGCCAGCCTGCTGTCGGACCGGCTCGACAAGAACCTGATCCTGAAGGCCATGAGCGGCCACGTGGCCGACTACGAACTATGACTTCGCCCTCGCCCATGAATACGTCCACCCCCACCTTCCCCTCGCGCCTGCCCAGCGTCGGCACCACCATCTTCACCGTCATGTCGGCGCTGGCCACCGAGCACCAGGCCGTCAACCTGGGCCAGGGCTTCCCCGACTTCGACTGCGACCCGCGCCTGCCCCAGGCCGTCACCACCGCCATGGCACAGGGCCACAACCAGTACCCGCCCATGCCCGGCGTGCCCGCGCTGCGCGAAGCCATTGCTGCAAAAACCGAAGCGCTGTACGGCCGCCGTTACGACGCTGCGGCCGAAATCACCGTCACCGCCGGCGCCACGCAGGCCATCCTGACGGCCGTCCTGTGCTGCGCCGGCCCCGGCGACGAGGTCATCGTGCTCGAGCCCTGCTACGACAGCTACGTGCCCAACATCGAACTCACCGGCGCCACCGTCGTGCGCGTGCCGCTGGTGCCCGGCAGCTTCCGCCCCGATTTCGACAAGATCGCCGCTGCACTGGGCCCCAAGACGCGTGCCATCATCATCAACACCCCGCACAACCCCAGCGGCACCGTCTGGTCACCCGCCGACATGCGCCGGCTCGAAGAGCTGCTCGCCCCCACCAACGTGCTGCTCATCAGCGACGAGGTGTACGAGCACATGGTCTACACCCCGCTGCGGCACGAAAGCGTGGCGCGCTACCCGGGCCTGGCCGCGCGCGCCTTCATCATCAGCAGCTTCGGCAAGACCTTCCACGTCACGGGCTGGAAGGTCGGCTACGTCGCCGCCCCCGCCGCGCTCACCGCCGAATTCCGCAAGGTGCACCAGTTCAACGTCTTCACCGTCAACACCCCCATGCAGCATGGCCTGGCCACCTACCTGCGAGACCCGGCGCCGTACATCGGCCTGCCCGCCTTCTACCAGGCCAAGCGCGACCTGTTCCGCGAAGGCCTGGCGGCCACCAAGTTCAAGCTGCTGCCCTGCGAAGGCACCTACTTCCAGTGCGTCGGCATCGAAGACCTGGCCGTCCCCGAGCGCGACCTGCCCGAAGCCGACTTCTGCCAATGGCTCACCCGCGAGATCGGCGTGGCCGCCATTCCGCTGTCGGCGTTCTATGGGAACGAGTTCGACCAGAAGGTGGTGCGGTTTTGTTTTGCGAAAAGGGATGAGACGTTGAGGGCGGCGGTGGGGAGGTTGTCCACGCTCTAGCCATAAGCGCCATGCGTAGTAATACGCCCAAACTCGAGAAAGATTTTTTCAAGAAAGAAAGATTATGAAAATTACAGAGCCCTCCGAAAAAACACTTAATCTTTATCCTATAGATTATCCATTTGAAACCCTATCCGCAAGGATTAGAGCCCACCCACCAAAGTTAAAGCTAGATCCAGACTTTCAAAGAAAATACAAATGGGACAAGGAGGGCTGGGAGCGCGCGTCCCGATTTATTGAATCTTGTCTGATGCGCATCCCTCTCCCCGCTTGCTATTTTGCGGAGAAAGAGGACGGTACGCATCTAGTCATCGACGGCGTGCAAAGACTGACAACCATAGAAAAGTTCTTTAATGATGATTTCGCCCTTGAAGGGATGACCGCCTTTCAAGAACTGGAAGGGAAGAAGTTTTCAGAACTAGGCGCTTACAAGGCGGAACTCGAATCAACCACAATCCGATGCATCATCTTAAGAAAAGAGAATCCTGAAAGCCTAGTCCAGGAAATATTCTCACGTCTAAACCAAGGCGCGGTTAAATTATCAGATCAAGAAATAAGACACGCCATTTATCCAGGCGCGTTAAATGATCTGCTTATTGATCTAGCCAAGACCCCAGTTATCGCCAATTTCGGAAACACGATAAAAGATTCAAGAGAGGGAGAGGAATTAATACTGAGGTTTTTTGCACTTCAAGATAATTTGGAAGCTTACGAAGGCCGACTGTCTAGATTTCTAGATACATACATGCGCAGCAACGCTACTGTGAGCGAAGCACAGATTGCTCGATTAAGAAAACTATTCACTACCACGCTTGGAGTCTGTCAGAATGTCTTTGGAAATCACGCTTTCATGGATATGACAAAGAGTCAACCACGCCAAAGCATCGTCCATTACGATCTACTGATGCATAGCTTTTCCGGGATATCCAAAACCAAGGCAACGTCAAAGAAGAGAGAAATTGTCGCGGCCTTCGAGAAGCTCTGTGGACGCACAGATTTTCAGCGCACACTGTCAGGAGGAATTCAAAATAAATCCTCAATTCTGAAGCGACGCGAACTGTGGAGCAAGCTATTAAATCCAATTTTAGGCAACTAAGATGGATTTCCTTAAAATAGCCGCAATATATAAAAGTGGCCTAAATGAACTTGAAACAATAATTAAAAAAGCAGAACTCGAAGCACTGAACATCGAAGAGTCGAGGTCATTAGTAAAAAACAATATAAATTTCTTTACCAAATCTTTTCTAATATCTGTTTGTACTCACGTTGAAATGTTCGTAAAGGAAATTGTATATGAAATTGCATGCGATTTAGACTCAAGGATAATAAAAGCCGATATTCCAACCTCTATCATTGAGTGGCGCTATTCACATAAAAATAAATCCGATCAAAAATCAATCAAACAAAATCAGTTTCAGATAAAAATGACGAAAAAAGAGGTTGATGATCTCGTTTCCGGAAATGTTTATCGAACAAGGGATGCTCTCGCTCTTATGGGCATAGATTTAAGTGAAGATCCTGAATTATGGGAATCAAAAAAAGAATTGATACAAGCCATCGTAAACAAAAGAAACAAAATCGTTCACCACAACGATAGCGCCTCTGACATTTCTTTTAAAGATATTCGCCTATATATATCAGAGGTCAGAGACTATATTGACTTTATTATCGCGAAGTGCGATAAATGATCACTGAATAGCGTTGTCGAGTTCGTTGTGTGCCGCCCGCAAACTCACCACCTTCAACCCCCTCCCCTCATCCACATCCGCAAACACCGCCGGATTCGCCACGCGCTCCACAAACTCCAAGCCCGGCGCATGCTCGCGCACGAGATCGTGCAAGAACCCGACAGACAACTCCGGCGCATTCAAACACAGCAGCGCATGGCCGCCGGACGCCATCAGCATGGGCAGGCGGCGCAGCAGGCGGGCGTAGTCCTTGGTGGCGACGAAGCTGCCCTTCTGGTAGCTGGGCGGGTCGGCGATGACCAGGTCATACGGCCCGCCGCGCGTGAGCTTGCCCCACGAGCTGAACAGGTCGTGCGCCAGAAAGCTGGCGCCGCCGTGCAGGCCGTTGATCTGGTGGTTCTGCTGGCCGGTGGCGAGCGCGCCGCGCGCCATGTCGAGGTTGGTGACGTGCGCCGCGCCGCCCTGCAAGGCCGCGACCGAGAAGGCGCAGGTGTAGGCGAACAGGTTGAGCACGCGGGCGCCGCGCCCTTCCCGACGTTTGAAATCGGCGCAGAAGTGGCGCACCCAGCGGCGGCCTTCGGCCATGTCGAGGAACAGGCCGTGGTTCTGCCCGCGCAGCAATTGCACCAAGAAGCGCGCCGGGCCTTCGGTGACGATGTGCGGATCGGGCACGCGGCCGGCCATCAGGCGCGCGCTGCCGGGCGGCTGCGCCCCCGCGTTTGCGGGCACCTGCAACGCGCCTGCGGGCGCGGGCGCGCGCAAGGCGTCGCCGCGCGGCTGATACACCCAGTTGAGCGCGTCCTGCTCGCCGGGCGGCGCGATCTGCCGCCAGCGCGCCTGCAGCGCGGTGCCGATGGTGGCAAGCTGTTCGTCCGTGACCGGCGCAAAGCTGGTGAGCACGAAGACGGGCGGATACGCGTCGAGCGTCCATTGCTCGCAACCCGGGTGCAGTCCGCCCCGGCCGTGGAAGATGCGGCAGGCATCACCGGGCAGCGGCAGGGTGGCGATGGCGTCGAGCAGGGCTTGCATGGCGTCGGCTGCAGCGTCATTGAAGCATGCGGAGCACAGTCTGCCAGCTTCAACCGACCGATTCGGGTGCGGCAAGTGCGTGGAGGCGACGGCAGCAGCTTCGCTCCCGACGGCGGCTCGGCCGGATCAACGATGATCCGCACATGAACTTCCGCCTGCTCGACGCCTTTGATACGGCAGCCGACCCGATCGCGGCGGAGCTGGCGCTGCTGGACCAGCTGGGCCAGCCGGTGGCCCAGCTGTGGCAGGCGCCGACCTCGCTGGTGGTGCCGCGCAACTACTGTACCCAGGCAGGTTTTGATACCGTGCGCGCCCGCTTTGCGGCCGAGGTCTGCCCGGTGCACGTGCGGCCCTCGGGCGGCGGGCTGGTGCCGCAGGGGCCGGGCATCCTCAACCTGAGCCTGGCCTACACGGTGCCGGCCGGGGTGGCCGTGCGGCCGGAGCCGATCTACCTGCACCTGTGCGAGCTGCTGCGGGCGCCGCTGGCGGCACTGGGCGTGCCGACGCACTGGCAGGAAGTCGAGGGATCGTTCTGCGACGGTCGCTTCAACCTGGCCTGCGACCACGGTGAGCAGGCGCGCAAGATCGCCGGCACGGCGCAGTACTGGCGGCGGCTGCGGGGCGATGGCGAGGCACCAAGCCGCTACGCCGTGCTGGCGCATGCCGTGCTGCTGGTCGATGTGGATCTGGAGGCGGCGCACCAGCGCGCCAACGCGTTCGAGCAGGCGCTGGGCACGGGGCGCCGCTACCTGGTCGAGCGCACGACCAGCGTGGCGCGCATGCTGGCGCGGGACGGCGACGCCGGCCTGATGGACGAGGTGCTGGGGCGGCTGCGGGACGCGGTGTCGCAAGCCAGTCCGCCGGAGCTCGGCGGGTCAGGTCAAGTGCCGCGCTGATGGTGCAGGCGGCAAATGGCGGCGGCCCAGGGATGCGGCCAGTCGAGGATTGATTTCCTGCCGCCGGTGAACTCTTTCCTTCTGCTGGGGCAAGGCTGGATGGAGGGGTCAGCCACGCGGTTTGCGGGCATGGGAAGCCCTCACCGCTGCCCTCTCCCAGAGGGAGAGGGAGTTTCAGTGGGGGTGGCGACAAACCGTGCAGCCATGCTTCGACAGCACGGCTGGCCCGGCCCTCCGCAGTCGGCACTCAGCGCTTTTGCGGCGGCAGATCGGTGCAGCTGCCGTGTGCGGCCTCGGCCGCCATGCCGATGCTCTCGCCCAGCGTGGGGTGCGGGTGCACGGTCTGGCCGATGTCGACGGCGTCGGCGCCCATCTCGATCGCCAGCGCGATCTCGCCGATCATGTCGCCGGCGTGCGTGCCGACGATGCCACCGCCGACGATGCGGCCAGTCGAATCATCGAACAGCAGCTTGGTGAAACCCTCGTCGCGGCCGTTGGCAATCGCGCGGCCGGAGGCTGACCATGGGAACAGGCCCTTCTTGACCTTCACGCCCTGCGCACTCGCCTGGTCCTCGGTCAGACCGACCCAGGCGACCTCGGGGTCGGTGTAGGCCACGCTGGGGATCACGCGGGCGTTGAAGGCGGACTTGGCCAGCGCCTCGTCGCCTTTCAGCTCACCAGCGATGACTTCGGCCGCCACGTGCGCCTCGTGCACCGCCTTGTGCGCCAGCATGGGCTGGCCGACGATATCGCCGATGGCGAAGATGTGCGGCACATTGGTGCGCATCTGTATGTCGACGTCGATGAAACCGCGCTCCGTCACGGCCACGCCGGCCTTGTCGGCGCCGATCTTCTTGCCGTTGGGGCTGCGGCCCACGGCCTGAAGCACCAGGTCGTAGGTCTGCGGTGGGGGGGCGTTCTCGCCCTCGAAGCTGACTTCGACGCCGGCGTCGGTGGCCTTGGCGGCCACGGTCTTGGTCTTCAGCATGATGTAGTCGAAGCGCGGCGCGTTGAGCTTCTGCCACACCTTGACCAGGTCGCGGTCGGCGCCCTGCATCAGGCCGTCGAGCATCTCGACCACATCCAGCCGCGCGCCGAGCGTGGAATACACCGTGCCCATCTCCAAGCCGATGATGCCGCCGCCCAGCACCAGCATCTTCTTCGGCACGCTCTTGAGCGCCAGCGCACCGGTCGAATCGACCACGCGCGGGTCGTCGGGCATGAACGGCAGGCGCACCGCCTGCGAGCCGGCGGCGATGATGGCGCGCTGGAACTGCACCACCTGTTTCTTGCCGGTCTTCTCCTGCCCGCTGCCGCCGGTTTCCTCCACCTCGATGTGGTGGGCGCCGACGAAGCTGCCGTAGCCGCGCACGATCGTGACCTTGCGCATCTTGGCCATCGCGCCCAGGCCGCCGGTCAGCTTGCCGATGACCTTTTCCTTGTGGGCGCGCAGCTTGTCGATGTCCAGCTTGGGCGCGCCGCCGTAGTCGATGCCGAGCGCGACCAGGTGGCTGACTTCGTCCATCACCGCCGCCACGTGCAGCAGCGCCTTGGACGGGATGCAGCCGACGTTGAGGCAGACGCCGCCAAGCTGGGCGTAGCGCTCGACCAGCACCACCTTCAGGCCCAGGTCGGCGGCGCGGAAGGCGGCCGAATAGCCGCCGGGGCCACCACCGAGGACGAGGACGTCGCAGTCGAGGTCGGCGTTGCCGCCATAGCTGGCGGCCAGCGGCGTCGGGTTCTGGCTCCCTCCCC
>CAZHSD010000005.1:0-101068 GCA_964534975.1 uncultured Ottowia sp.
CGGCACACCCAACGGCACGTCCAACCCGGCCGCTGTGGTGCCCAATTTCGCGCCCGGCCAGATGTACCAGGCGCTCACGGACTGGGTCGAACACGGCATCGCGCCCGGCGCCATGGTGCTCCAGGCCGCCGCAGGCGGCATCAGCCGCAGCATGCCGGCCTGCGTCTACCCGAACAAGCCGACCTTCGTCAGCGGCGATCCGGCCGTGGCGGCAAGCTACCGCTGTGCGTGATGCACCTGCCGCTCGCGCGGGGCGCTGCCATGCGCCTGATGCGGGTTCAGCCGCACGGCTCTGTCGCGCCGCGTCCTTCAGCGCGCTCAGCAGTAGCGCTTCCAGCGTCGGGTGGTAGCAGGGCAACTCCAGCAGCTGCGCGCGGCCGTCGGTGCTGAACTTAGGGCGCGGCCCTTGTCGTCCAGCGCCACGCCGGCGGCGGCCAAGTCCAGCCGGTCCAGCAATAGATTAACCTGTTCCGACCGGTCATCGCCTGCGCACACGGTGATGCAGCCACCCTCGGCCTTGCCCGCATCGTCCTTCGACGGCTCGATCATGTACATGTGGTAATGCGCGCGCCGCGGCCGCCGGTGGGGCGCGGCCGTGCTTACAGCCAGGCTTGCTCCGGCAGCGGGCTGGTCTCGATGGTGAACTCGGGCGTGCCACCGAGGATGAAGGCGCCCAGCACCAGGCTCAGCAGCGACATGAACAGGCTGGCCCAGAAGGCGGTCCAGAAGCCGTCGAGATGAAAGCCGCGCACCAGCCGCGCCACCAGCATCAGCACCAGCGCGTTGATCACCAGCAGGAACAGCCCGAACGTCAGCAGCGTGAGCGGCAGCGTCAGCAGCACCAGCAGCGGCCGCACCACCGCGTTGGCCAGCCCCAGCAGCAGCGCGGCCACCGCCAGCGCGCCGGTGCTGTCGAAGTGCATGCGCTTGAACACGTGGCTTGCCACCCACAGGCCGAACGCCGTGATGGTCCAGTGCAGCAGGAAAGGGGTGAGGTTGGCGAGCACGGTGCGGGACTTGAGAGGTATTGGTGATTGTGAGCTCAGGCCGTGATCATGGCTTGACGCTCGGCGCCCGCGATGCGGCCACCGGCCGTTCGGGCTCCAGTATCGGCGCCTCGAGTTGCGGCCGGGCGACGATCGATGCCAGCACGAAGCCGACCAGCGCCGCCAGGCTGGTGGCCAGCCAGGTCCAGTGCCAGCCGCCGGCCAGGTCCGCCAGCCGCGCCAGCAGCGGCGGCATCAGCAGCATGCCGAGCGATGACAGCTGCTGCATCCAGCCCACCGAGGCGGCGATCACCTTGTCCGACGGCGCGGTCCGGACCACCAGGATGAACAGCGTGGCTGGAATCACGCCACCCACGGCCGAGAACAGCAGGATGGCGACGTAGCGCAGCACCGGCATGCCGGCCGTGGCGCTGGAAAACGCCACGATGGTCATGCTCAGGATGAAGAAGTAGCCCACGGCCAGCAGGCGCCGCTGGCTCACGCCGCGGTGGATCAGGATCGCGGCGGCGATGTTGCCCGTGATGTTGACCAGCGAGGCCAGTGCCGTCAGCAGCCCGGCGGCGGCGTCCGTCATGCCCGCCTCGACGTAGATCAGCGGCAGGAAGCCGATGATGGCGATCCACTGCCCCGAATACATGGCGAACGCCAGGCCGACCAGCCAGGGGTTGCGGCAGCTCAGCACGCTCCACAGGCGCTGCCGCCAGGACGGCCCCGCGGCCGCGCCGCCCGCACCGGACGCGCCGCGCGCGCGGTCGGACGGCACGGCATGCGCCAGCAACCCGACCGACAGCAGCGACAGCAGGGCAGGGAACAGCCACCACCCCTTCCAGCCGACGGCCTCGATCAGATACGGCCCCAGGACGAAGGCCGACGCGGTTCCGATCGCCATGTAGCAGCCCCACAGCCCGAGCCGGAACGACAGCCGCTCGGGCGGCACCACGATGCGCAGCATGGCCGGCGTGGACAGCACGATCATCAGGAAACCCAGGCTTTCGAACGCCCGCAGCGCCAGCAACTGCCCCGCGTTGCCCGCGGCCAGCGCCAGCAGGCTGGCCAGGCACAGCAGCGCGTGTCCGGTGATCAGGCTGCGCCGGGCGCCGAAGCTGTCGCTGAACATGCCCATCATCACCCCGACCGAGGCGCCCGCGAACTGCATCAGCGACAGCAGGAAGCCGGCCTCCACCCGCGTCAGCCCCAGGCTGTCCTGCAGCATCGGGATGGCCGGCGACACCTTGCCCAGATGGAAAGCGCCGATGACGCCCGAGAGCATCAGGAAGTTGGCAGGCCAGCGGTGGGCGGGGGTGGGGGGCATGGGAGTGCCGCGGGTTTGCTGAGTCGCAGGTTCTTGGAACGGGTGGGTCTGCTGGCATCGCGGCGGAGCCGTTAGGTGGCTTGCGACGCGGGACGGCGCCGATTCTCGGCGGATTGAAGCAACGAGTTCCTGATTCAGGACATGAAAAGCGGCGGGATGAGGTCTTCGGAGGCCGCCGCTTTTATTGAGGCGAAGTCCGCTGCGCTGGTCTCAGGACTGAGAGGAGCCCGTCACTGCGAGTCCCATCTTTGCCACGTACCTCGGTCAAGGTGCTTTCGGGCCGCTTCGCAGCGGTTTTTCGCCCCTTGCGGGCCTGCTTTTCGGCCATGTGGCCGTCGGCAGGCGCACTCATGCCTGCGCTCCGATCAAACGCCCTCGCGCCATCCAGAGGTTGGACAGCGCAAACAGCGTGTGAAGCTGTGCGGTGTTCTTGACCAGCCCGCGGTAGCGCACCTTCACGTGGCCGAACTGGCGCTTGATCACGCGCAATGGATGCTCGACCTTGGCACGGATGCTGGCCTTGACGCGTTCGAGTTGCTCGGTCAGCTCATCAACGAGTCTGCTTTTGTCCAGTTCGCGCCGCTTGCCCGGGCGCATCGCGATGTTCCAGCGCACACCGGCCTTGGCGTCGGGGCGCTTGTCGGCGCCCTGGTAGCCGGCATCGCCCCAGGCTTCGGTCTCCTCGCCGTGCAGCAGCGTGTTGGCCTCGACCACATCATTGACATTGCCGGCCGTGCCGCGCACCGTGTGCACCAGGCCCGAATCGGCGTCCACGCCGATGTGGGCCTTCATGCCGAAGTACCACTGGTTGCCCTTCTTGCTCTGCTTCATCTGCGGGTCGCGCTCGCCCGAAGCGTTCTTGGTCGAGCTGGGGGCGGCGATCAGCGTGGCATCGACCACGGTGCCAGCGCGCAGCAGCAGACCCTTGGCACTGAGCAACTCGTTGATAAGGCCCAGGATCTGGGGCGCCAGCTTGTGCTCTTGCAGCAGGCGGCGGAACCGAAGAATCGTCGTCTCGTCGGGCACGGCGCTGTCCCAGCTCAGGCCGGCGAACTCACGCAACAACGGCACGTCATGCAGCGCCTCTTCCATCGCCAGGTCGCTCAGCGTGAACCATTGCTGCATGAAGTGGATGCGCAGCATCGTCTGCACGGCAAACGGCGGGCGTCCGCGCCTGCCTTGCGGGGCGTACGGCGCGATCAGCGCCACCAGCGCTGCCCGCGGCACCACGTGCTCCATCTCCGCCAGGAACTCGCGCTTGCGCGTGCGCTTCGTCGTCAGGTTCAGGCCAAGGTCCGCTTGCTTCATGGATCGGATTTTCTCAGCGCGTCAGTTCGCCAAGCATGGCGGGCGTCGCTTTATGCAGACTTTCCCAAACGGATGCGTTTTTCGACCTACTTCAAGCAGCGTCACGACCAGATCGCTAACGGGGGTGGATCGGTTGGTGCAGCGCGGAATAAGGTGTAGGTAAGGCACTCTACTTCCCCCACGAATCCCTCAACCCCGCAATCCGGTTGAACACGAGTTTGGCGTCCACTTGATGCTCGCGCCGATCGGTGACGAAGAAGCCATGGCGCTCGAACTGGAAGCGATCTTCCGGCTGGGCGCTGGCCAATGACGGCTCGACGATGGCCTGCACGGTTTGCAGGCTGTTCGGATTGAGGACGGTGAGGAAGTCGCGGCCGCCGGCGTCGGGTTGTTCTTCGGTGAACAGGCGGTCGTAGAGCTTGACGGTGGCGGGCAGGCCGTCGGCGGCGCCGACCCAGGTGATGACGCCCTTGACCTTGACGCTGTTGGCACCGGGCGTGCCGGATTTCGTGTCCTTCAGCAGGGTGGCGCTCACGCTGTCGATGCGGCCATCGGCACCCTTGGTGGCGCCGGTGCATTCGATGACGTAGCCGTATTTCAGCCGCACCTTGTTGCCGGGCGTGCTGGAGCCGTCGGCCGCGGGCTGCGGCGGAAAGAGCCTGAAGAAGCCCTTGGGCGGGGTGTCTTCGTAGTCGCTGCGCTCGATCCACACCTCGCGCCCGAGCATGAAGCGGCGCTGGCCCATCTCGGGGTGGTGCGGGTGGGCGGGGGCTTCGCAGGGTTCCAGGTGGTCGTCGCTGCCAAACACCTCGGCCCAGTTGGTGATGACGAGCTTGAGCGGCTCCAGCACGGCCATGGCGCGCGTGGCCACCGGGTCCAGGGTTTCGCGCAGGGCGGCGTCGAGGGCGGCGTAGTCGGTCCAGGCGTTGCTGGTCTTGGTGACGCCGGAGCGCTCGGCAAACAGGCGCAGCGCCTCGGGCGTATAGCCGCGGCGGCGCAGGCCGGCCAGGGTGGGCATGCGCGGGTCGTCCCAGCCGGTCACGTGGCCTTCCTCGACCAGCTGGCGCAGCTTGCGCTTGCTGGTGATGACGTGGCCGACGTTCAGTCGCGCGAACTCGTACTGGCGCGGCGGCGGCGCGGTGAGCAGGCCGCCTTCGATCAGGCGCTCCAGCAGCCAGTCGTAGAACGGACGCTGGTCCTCGAACTCCAGCGTGCAGATGCTGTGCGTGATCTGCTCCAGCGCGTCCTCGATCGGATGCGCGTAGGTGTACATGGGGTAGATGCACCACTTGTCGCCGGTGTTGTGGTGCGTGGCGTGGCGGATGCGGTAGATGACCGGGTCGCGCATGTTGATGTTGGGGGACTGCATGTCGACCCTGGCGCGCAGCACCATGGCGCCGTCGAGGAATTGGCCCATCGCCATCTGGCGGAAACGGATCACGCTTTCGCCGCGCAGGCGGTCGCGGAACGGGCTGTCGACGCCGGGCGTGCTGAAGTCGCCGCGGCTCAAGCGCATCTGCTCAGGCGTCTGCTCGTCGACGTAGGCGTGGCCGGACTCGATCAGGTACTCGGCCGCGCGGTACATGAAGTCGAAGTAGTCGCTGGCGAAGTATTCGTGCGGCTGCGCCACGCCGGGGCGGGCGGGGTCATCGGCGAAGTGGTGGTCCCAGCCGAGCCAGCGCACGGTGTCGCGGATGCTGTCGACGTATTCCTGCTCTTCCTTCTCGGGGTTGGTGTCGTCGAAGCGCAGATGGCACACGCCGCCGTAGTCCTGCGCCAGGCTGAAGTTCAGCCAGATGCTCTTGGCGTGGCCGATGTGCAGGTAGCCGTTGGGCTCGGGCGGAAAGCGCGTGCGGATGCGCGCCGGGTCGGGCATGCCGGCCTGATGGCTGGCGCCGTCGCCGGGTTGGCCGCCCCACATGCGATTGGCGTAGGTGCCTTGCGCCAGGTCGTGCTCGATGGCCTGGCGGATGAAGTGGCTGGGCTTGGCGGCGTCGGCCGCAGGGGCTGCGGGCGGGGTTTTCTTGCTGGGGGAGGACATGGGCCGGATTCTAGGTCGCCGCCCTGTGCTGGCGCCGTCCTGCGCTGCGCCCGGCGGGTGCGCAGCGGGGTAGGTTGCCGGCAACTGGCGGCGGGTTGGCGAAACGGTGCAAGTGCTTGATTTTCAAGCGCTGGTTACGCCTTGGTACCGCTTTCACCTGCGCGTGGTGGTCTGTATCGCGCTTTGCTTCGTTTAATGGGCATATCGTTCGTGCCGGCAGCGTGCCGGTGTCGCGCTTGTGAGAGGAGTTCGATCATGAAGAAGACGACGCAACGCTGGCTGGTGGCCGGCCTGCTCGGGGTCGGTGCGCTGGGCATGGCCGGCGTGACGCAGGCGCGCAGCGACGTGTACTGGTCGATCGGCGTCGGTTCGCCCGGCATCTCGGTCGGCGTGGCCAATGCGCCGCCGGTGTATTACGCCCCGCAGCCCGTCTATGTGCAGCCGGCGCCGGTGTACGTGCGTCCGCGTCCGGTGTACGTGACGCCGCCCGCCTATTACGCGCCGCCGCGCGTGGTGTATCGGCCGGCGCCGGTGTATTACGGCCCGCCGGGGCACTACAAGCGCCAGAAGAAGTGGCGCAAGAAGCATCGCCACTACGACGACTGGGATTGAGATTCTGATCAGGTCCTCATAGCGCCGCGCATCGCGGCGTGGCGACTGAAGACGTTTCCTCCAAGGTGACCACCTTTGACCCGCTTCTTGCGAGCGGGTTTTCTTTTGCGCTCAGGCGCCGTACAGGGCTTCGATCTCGGGTGCGTAGGTCTTGTAGATGCTGGAGCGGCGCACCTTCATGGTGGCGGTGACCTCGCCGTCGTCGTGATCCAGCTCCTTGGTCAAGAGGTGGAAGTTCCTGATCTTCGCCACCTGCGCCAGCCGGCCGTTGCCCTGGTCGATCTCGCCCTGGATCAGCCCGCGCACCTCGGGCAGTTCGACCAGCGAGCGAAAGTGGGTGAAGGCCAGGCGGCGCGCCTCGGCCCACTTGCCGACGGTGTCGTAGTCGATCTGGATCAGCGCCGAGACGAACTTGCGGCCCTCGGCGACGACGACGCATTCCTTGATGAAGGGGCTGGCCTTCATGGTGTTCTCGATCTCGGACGGCGTCAGGTTCTTTCCGCCGGCGGTGATCATGATGTCCTTCAGCCGGTCGACGATGCGGATGTGGCCGCCTTCCTCGACCACCACGTCGCCGGTGTGCAGCCAGCCGTCCTGCACCGTGGCGGCGGTGGCCTCCGGGTTCTTGTAGTAGCCGGCGAACACCATGTCGCCGCGCAGCTGCAGCTCGCCATGCTCGCCCAGGCGGTGCTCCACGCCCAGCGTGGGCGGCCCGACGGTGCCGAGCTTGACGTCGCTGGTGCGCTGGCCGGTCACCATGCCGGTCGATTCGGTCAGGCCGTAGACCTCGACCAGCGGCACACCGATGGCGCGGAAGAAGCGCACCACCTCGACCGGGATCGACGCCGCGCCGGTCAGCGCCACCCGGGCGCGGCGCAGGCCGACGAAGTTCTGCAGCGCGCGCAGCACCAGCCAGTAGGCGCCGCCGAAGCGCAGGCGCTCGGCCGGCGACCAGCGCGTGCGGTCCTTCTCGGCCAGCGGCAGGGCGGCGGCCAGCGCGCGCTCGTAGACGCGGCGGCGCAGCGTGCCGGTCTCCTGCATCTTGATGCTGATGGCGGCGTGCAGCTTCTCCCAGATGCGCGGCACGCCGAGGAACATGTTGGGCGCGACCTCGCGCAGGTCCTCCTGCACGGTGCGGATCGATTCGCCGAAGTTGACCTGCGAGCCGAGGTAGATCGGCACGAAGCTGGTCAGCATCTGCTCGGCCACGTGGCACAGCGGCAGGTAGGACAGGTGCGAGCTGTCGGCGCTCATGCCGAGCCGCTCGGCGATGCCGGGCACCACGCCGCGGATGTTGCGCCACGAGATCATGGCGCCCTTGGGCGCGCCGGTGGAGCCCGAGGTGTAGATCATCAGGCCGATGTCGTCCAGCCGCTGCGCCGCCAGCACGGCGTCGATGCGCTCAGCGCCGCCGGTGCGCCACAGTTCGGCGCCGGCGGCCTCGACCTCGGCGAAACTGACGATGCGCGCGCGCTCCTCAGGGCTGTAACTGCTCAGGCCCTTGGTCTCGACGATGACGATGCGGCGCAGCTGGGGCAGCTGGTCGATTGCCTCCAGTACCTTGTCGGCCTGCTCCTGGTCCTCGCAGACCACCACCTCGACGTCGGCGTGGCCGACCACGTAGGCGACCTCGTTGCTCGGGCTGGTCGGGTACACGCCCACCGTGACGGCGCCGACCAGGCCGGCGCCCATTTGTGCCAGCACCCACTCGATGCGGTTCTCGGAAATCACGCCCAGGTGGCTGCCCGCGCCCATGCCCAGCGTGGTCAGGCCGAGGCCGAAGTGGCTGGCGCGCTCCATGTAACCGGCCCAGCTGAGCGGCTTCCAGATGCCGAAGTCCTTCTGGCGGATCGCGATGCGTGCGCCGCGCTGCCGCGCCTGCTCGCGCAGCATCTGCGGCAGGGTCTGTTCGGGCAGTTCGATCGCGGCGCTCATGACAGCCAGCGCTTGCGGCGCTTGTAGTGCTTGAGGTGGCGGAAGCTGCGCGCCTCGCCGCTGCCGCCCACGCCCAGGTAGAACTCGCGCACGTCGGGGTCGGCGGCCAGGCGCTCGGCGCTGCCGTCGATCACGATCTTGCCGTTTTCCATGATGTAGCCCTGGTGCGCCACCGCCAGCGCGATGCTGGCGTTCTGCTCCACCAGCAGCATCGACACGCGGCGCTCGGCGTTGACGCGCGCGATGATGGTGAAGATCTCCTCCACCAGCATCGGCGACAGGCCGAGCGAGGGTTCGTCCAGCAGGATCAGCTTGGGCTCGCCGATCAGCGCGCGGCCGATCGCCAGCATCTGCTGCTCGCCGCCCGAGAGGTAGCCCGCCAGCCCCTTGCGGCGTTCGTACAGGCGCGGGAAGTAGCTGTAGACGGCGTCGAAGTCGGCGGCGCCGGCCTGGCGGCCGCTGCACGCGTAGGTGGCGGCCACCAGGTTCTCCTCCACCGTCAGGTCCTCGAACACGCGCCGGCCTTCCATCACGTGCGCCAGCCCGCGCCTTACCAACTGCTGCGGCGCCTGGCCCGCGATGGTGCTGCCGTCGAACACGATCTGCCCCGAGGGCATGGCGCCGTCTTCCAGCGGCAGCAGACCGGAGATGGCCTTCAGCGTGGTGGACTTGCCGGCGCCGTTGCTGCCGAGCAGGGCCACGATCTGGCCCTGCGGCACCGACAGCGACAGGCCGCGCAGGGCCTGCACGACCTTGTTGTAGACCACCTCGATGTTGTTCACATCGAGGATGGTGGCGCCGTCTGCCTGCATGGTCGGGTTACTTGGCGAGCGAGATCCAGTCCGAGGCCGCCACCATGCGCTGCGCCTTCATGTCGGCGCGGTACACGCGGCCCACGGGAATCGAGTTGCCCGGGATGCTGATCGGCGTGCCGATGATGCCGCCGGTGTCGAAGTCCTTGATCGAGTTCAGCGCGGCCTTCAGGTTGTCGCCGGTGAGCGGCTTGCCGGCGTCCAGCGTGCGCCTGGCCGCCTCGGTGAACAGCATGGCGGTGAGGAAGCCCTGCATGTAGGCGGTGCTCTGGTACTCGGGGCGCATGGCGCGGATCTTGTCCAGCATCGGCGCCTTGGCCGAGGTGTCGTAGTAGTAGCGGAACGGCATCACGCCCATGAAGCCGTCGCCGTCCGGACCCATCTTCATGACGGTGGAGCTGTCCATGGTCCAGAAGGTGCCCATCCACTTGCTGGTCATGCCCTGTTGCTTGCCCTGCGTGATGAACTCGGGGATCGGCGCCAGGATGTAGCCGTGGAAGATGGTGTAGTCCGGCGCAGCGCGGCGCAGCTTGATCACCTCGCCCGAGACGTCGACGCTGCCGGGCGGCGTCATGATCTTGATCGGCACCGACAGGCCGAGCTGCTTGGCGACCGCCTCGCTGGACTCGATCGGGTCGCGCCCGAACTCCGAGTCCGAGTAGACGAAGGCCACCTTGGCGCCTGGCTTTTCCTGGGCGATGTGGCGCAGCAGGATGCCGAACATCTCGGTGTAGTCGGGGCCGACCAGGAATTGGTGCGGGTACTTCTTGGGGTCGTTCAGCTCGGTGGCGAACGAGGCGCCGGCCATCAGGATCTGGCCGCTGCGCTCCAGTTCGGGGTTGATGGTCTTGGCAAAGCCGGTCGAGTCGCCGTAGTACAGGTTGACCTGGTTCTGGCTGGTGATCTTCTTGTAGGCGGCCACCGAGGCATCGACCTTGTAGGCGGTGTCCTCGGGCACGTAGCGCAGCTTGCGGCCCTTGATGCCGCCGGCGTCGTTGACGATCTTGACGTAGTCGGCGATGCCGGCGTTGATGCCGACGCCGGCGAACGCGAACACGCCGGTCATCGGGATCGAGCCGCCGATGACGATGTCCTCGCCGCCCTGGGCGTGGACGGCGCCGAAGGGCAGCGTCAGGCCGGCGGCGCCGGTGGCCAGCACCAAGGCCCGGCGGCGGGCCGAGAAGGTCTTGCGAATTTGCGAAGTCGACATGGTGTGTCTCCTAGTTTCTGAAAGGCCACAGATGAAAAAACCGGCGGATGCGCCGCCACACTTCAGCCAGCCCGAGCGGCTCGAAGACGAGGAACCCGACGATCAGCAGGCCGAACACCACGGTGCGCACGGGCGACAGGAACACCTTCATGTCGTGCCCGGTCTGCGGTAGCAGATCGAAGGCGAACTTGAGCAGCTCCGGCACCATGGTCATGAATACCGCCCCCAGGATGGCGCCCAGGATGCTGCCCATGCCGCCGACGATGATGGCGGCGAGGAAGAAGATCGACATCAGCAGCGGAAAGCTCTCCGGCGTCACGACGCGGAAGAAGTAGGCCCACAGGCCGCCGGCCACGCCGGCGTAGAAGGACGACAGGCCGAACGACAGCAGCTTGTAGCGCAGCAGCGGGATGCCCAATACCTCGGCCGAGATGTCGCGGTCGCGGATGGCGATGAAGGCGCGGCCGATGCGGGTGCGAAACAGGTTGGCGGCGCCCAGCAGCATCAGCAGCGTCACCGGCATGATCAGCCAGTAGATGCGGAACGAGGTGTCCAGCGGCAGGCCGAAGAACGTGGCCGGCTGCACCGACAGACCGCCGGTGCCGCCGGTGAAGTCGAAGTTGGCGAACAGGAAGTGCGCGATGAAGGAGGCCGAGATGGTGACGATCGCCAGGTACAGCCCCTTGACGCGCAGCGAGGGGATGCCGACGATCACGCCGCCCAGCATGGCGACCACGCCGCCGGCGAAGATGTTCAGCAGCGCCGGCGTGCCGTAGCGCGTCTGCAGGATCGCCACCGTGTAGGCGCCGAAACCCATGAAGGCCGCCTGCCCCAGGCTGACCAGGCCGGTGTAGCCGGTGAGCACGTTGAGGCCAGTGGCGCTGGCGACGTTGATTGCCACCAGGCAGGCCAGGTACAGCCAGTAGTCGTTGGCCAGGAACGGGAACAGCACCAGCAGCGCCAGCCCGATGCCGAGCCAGGTCTTCTGCGTGCGCGAGTCGAACAGCGCCGCGTCGGCGAGGTAGCTTTCCTTCAGGGTTCCGATGCGCATGCGGTGACTCAGAGCCTCTCGATTTCACGCGTGCCGAACAGGCCGTAGGGCCGCACCATCAGCACCACCACCAGCACGATGAAGGTGGCCAGCAGCTTGTATTCGCCGCCCAGGTAGGCGCCGGCGAGCGCCTCGATCAGGCCGATCAGCAGGCCGCCCAGCAGCGCGCCCAGCACGCTGTCGAGGCCGCCGACGATCACCACCACCAGCACCGACAGGCCGAAGACGCCCATCGAGGACGAGATGCCGCCGATCGCGCCGACCACGATGCCGGCCACGGCGGCGATCATGGCCGAGGCGACCCAGGCCAGCGAGAACACGCGCGGCACGTTGATGCCCATCATGTAGGCCGCGCCCTGGTCGGATGCGGTGGCGCGCAGCGCCACGCCGCCGCGCCAGAAGCGGAACAGCAGCAGCACCAGCGCGATCAGCACGATGGCGGTCAGCGCGCCATAGGCCACCTTGGGTGCCAGGAAGGCATCGCCGATCATCACCGGCTTGCTCGGCATGAACTCCGGCAGGCGGCGCTGGTCGGCGCTCCAGATGATTTCGACCACGCCGACCAGGATCGAGGCCAGGCCGACGGTGACCATGAAGGCCGAGATCGGCGGCTCGCCGAGCAGCGGGCGGATCATGGTGCGCTCGATCAGCGCGCCCAGCAGGCCGACGCCCAGCATCGCGCCCAGCACCGCCAGCCAGATCGGCAGCGCGAAGCTGGCGGCGAAGGCGAAGAACAGGTAGGCGCCGATCATCAGCATCTCGCCGATCGCCAGGTTGACCACCTTGGTCGCCTTGTAGACCAGCACGAAGGCCAGCGCCGCCAGCGCGTACAGGCCGCCGCTGGCCAGGCCGGTGAGCGAGATCTCGAACAGGTAGGCCCAATCCATCAGGCCACCTCCGCCGTTGCCGCTGCGGTCGAAGAGGCCGCGGCCTGGAGCTTGCGCCGTAGCTCGCCCACGTCGCCTGCGCCCAGGTAGGCGCGGATCACTTCGGGGTCCTGTTGCACCGCGGCCGGCGCGCCCTGGGCGATGACCTGGCCGAAGTTCAGCACCACCACGTGGTCGGACAAGTCCATCACCATGCCCATGTCGTGCTCGACCATCAGCACCGTGATGCCCCACTCGCGCCGCACGTCGAGGATGAAGCGCGCCATGTCCTCGGTCTCCTCGCGGTTCATGCCGGCGACCGGTTCGTCGAGCATCAGCACCTTGGGCTTCATGGCCAGCGCGCGCGCCATCTCGACGCGCTTTTGCAGGCCGTAGGGCAGGGCGGCGACCGGCGCATGGCGGATGTGGTCGATCTCGAGGAAGTCGATGATGCGTTCCTCAACCTCGCGCCTGAGCTCGGCCTCCTCGCGCCGCGCGCGGCCGGCGTAGACCAGCGCGTGCAGCAGGTTGGTCGTCAGGTGTGCGTGGCGGCCGAGCTTGATGTTGTCGAGCACCGTCATGCCGCGGAACAGCGCAATGTTCTGAAAGCTGCGCGCCAGCCCCAGCCTGGCGCGCTGCGGCGCCGGCACGCGCGAGATGTCGCGGCCCTCGAACACGATGCGCCCGGCGCTGGGCTTGTAGAAGCCCGAGATGGTGTTGAACAGCGAGGTCTTGCCGGCGCCGTTGGGGCCGATGACGGCGGTGATCGAGCCCGGCTGCACGTCGAAGCCCACGCCGGTGAGTGCCCGGACGCCGCCGAAGGCCAGCGTGACGGCGTCGATGCTCAACACTGGCGCGCTGGCGCGGGCCGGGTGGGCGGTGCTGGAGTCGTCAGGCAGCGCGGGCATCGATACGGTGCGTTGATGAGGTGTGAAGGCAGGGTTTGCCAGGGTTGTCGGATTTGCTACCGGACCGTAGATTGGCTACCCGTCAGTAACACAAGCGGGTATTCTCTTGATCGTCAGGCCGTCGGCCATCGGGAGTTACCCCAGTTCCTCATGAGTCGAGCCCGACCCCGGCCTGCCGCCAAGCGTGCCGCGACCTCTCCCTGGGAGCCGGCGGTCGCACGTGCGCGCCAGCGCGAAGCCAAGCGCCAGGCGGTGCTGCAGACGGCGGCGCAGCTGTTCAACGAGCGCGGCTTTCACGCCACCTCGCTGGACGACATCGCCGAGCGCCTGCACGTTACCAAGCCGACGCTGTACTACTACGTCAAGAGCAAGGACGACATCCTGCTGGAGTGCGTGCGCAGTGCGCTGGTGATGATGCACGAGGGTATCGAGGCGGTGCGGCTGGGCGGTGGGCGAGCGCTGGATCAGCTGGTCGCCTGCATGCGCATCTACGCTGGCATCGTGACGGAGGATTTCGGCAAGTGCTTGATCTTGATCGGCGAGGACCCGCTGCCAGCGCTGCAGAAGAAGGAACTCAGGCAGTTGAAGGCCGGCATCGATGGCCAGTTTCGGCGCCTGATCGTGGCGGGGATGGAAGAAGGCAGCATTGCGCCCTGCGACCCGAAGATTGCCGGTTTCATTCTTGGCGGCGCGCTGAGCTGGATCGGGCGCTGGTACCGCGACGATGGCGGCCTGACGCCGGAGCAGATCACCGATCAGGCAGTGGAACTGCTGCTGAGCGGCATCCTGGCGCGCAACTAGCCTGGGTGCCGCCTGACCGCTGGCGCCAAGACATCAGGACAGCGGCCACCGTCCGCGCCACTGCGCCGTCCAGCGTGACAACAGTTCATCGACGCCGGCGGGCGCCGCACAGATTGCCAGGCCGAGATGCGCTGCCGCCTGGCTCAGCGCCGCGGCCGGGTCGCCGACATCGAGCGCGAGCGCGCCGTTCTGCTTGCTGAGTTTCTGCCCGTCCGCGGCCAACACCAGCGGCGTGTGCAGGTAGCTTGGCGTCGGCACGCCGAGCGCGCGCTGCAGCAGGATCTGGCGTGGCGTGTTGTCGGCCAGGTCCTCGCCGCGCACCACGTGGGTGATGCCTTGCTCGGCATCGTCCACCACCACCGCCAATTGATAGGCCCACAGGCCGTCGGCGCGCAGGAGCACGAAGTCGCCGATTTGCGCAGCGACGTCCTGTGCCTGCGCGCCCAGGCGCCGGTCGTACCAGCGGACTGGCTCGCCCGCCGCCGGCAGGCATGAACCTGGCGGCGCGGCGCCGCCGTCGAAGCCGGTGCGCAGGCGCCAGGCGCGCGCGGCGCGGCCTCGCAGGCCACCGCGCTCGGGGCGGCAGCTGCCGGGGTAGGGCAGCTCGGCGCCGCGCGTGCGCGTGATGCCGCGCCGCAGCTGCGCCTGTTCGATGTCCTTGCGCGAGCAGGCGCAAGGGTAGGCCAGGCCGCGCTCGACCAGGCGATCCAGCGCCTGGCGATACCGCGGCGTGCGCTGCGACTGCCACAGCGGAGGTTCATCGGGCGTGAGGCCGCAGGCGCGCAGTTGATTGAGGATCAGCACGTCGGCGCCGGGCACGCAGCGTGGCGTGTCGACGTCCTCGATGCGCAGCAGCCAGCGGCCGCCATGGGCGCGCGCGTCCAGCCAGCTGGCCAGCGCCGCCACCAGCGAGCCGGCGTGCAAGGGGCCGGTGGGCGAGGGGGCGAAGCGGCCGACGTACATATGGACAGGTTCAGCGTTCGGCGTTAAGCGTTCAGTGTGAATACCGAGATGTCACGCCGGCTCTCGACGCTCAACGCTCAACGCTCAACGCTCAACGCTCAACCGCGCGTAGCGCCAACTTCAGCCCCGACACGAAGGCGTCCTCGACCCGGTCGCCGATGCACCAGTCGCCGCACACGCCGATGCCGCGCCGGGCATCCCAGACGAAGGGCTGGCCGAGCGGGCGCAGCGTGCGCGCCTGCGGCCACAGGCGCACGTCGGTCCAGCCGGGGGTGGCGCGGATGCCGGTGATTTCGGCGAACGCCTTCAGCAGCTTGGCGGTGGCGCGGGCCGGGTCGTCGCCGGCGTGTTCGGCCGACCAGGCGGGGCTGGCCTGCACGGTCCAGCGCTCGATGGGTTCGCGCCCGGGTTTCGAGGCTTCGCGCGTCAGCCAGGCGACGCGGTGGTGCGTGCTGCGCGCGGCGTTCCACTGCGGGCCCAGCGTGCCCGGCTGGCTGGCGTTGGGATAGGCCAGCGACAGGTTCCAGCAGGGAGCGATCTCGACCGCGCCGAGCGGGCCGGCCAGATCGGCCACCGACGGCGCGCTGGCCAGCAGGCGGCCTGCCTCGGGCGCCGGCAGCGCCAGCACGACGGCGTCGAAGCCGGCATGCACGTGCTGCTCCTCGGCCGGGCCCTGCGTGTGCAGCTGCCAGCGGCTGCCGTCGAGCGCATCCGGCGCCAACTGCTGCACGTGGGTCGACAGCCGCAGTTCGCCGGCCGCCTGCAGCGGCTCGGCCCAGCGCCGCGGCAGCGCGTCCATGGTCGGCGCCGCGACCCAGTGCGCTTCGCCGCGCGGGCGGGTGATTTCGGCGACGCGGCCATGCTCGTCCAGCACGCGCACGGCGCTGGCGCTCCAGCGCTTGGCCAGGTCCTGGGCGGTGGCCTGCAGCGCCGTGGCCAGGCGCGCGTCGCGCACGGTGAAGTACTGCGCGCCGGTGTCGAAGCTGCCGAACGGCGTCGCCAGCGTGGCCACGCGCCCGCCCGCTTGCGCGGCCGCTTCGAACACGGCGACCGTGTGCCCGGCCTGCCGCAGCGTGCGCGCGCAGGCCAGGCCGGCGATGCCGGCGCCGACCACGGCGATGCGGCGCGAAGAACGGGCGGAGGTGTGGGCCATGCGCGAACTCTACAGGTTGCCGTGCTGTTCCAGCAATGCGCGCCGCGTGATCGGGCGTTCCAGCTGCGCCAGCCACCAGGACAGCGCCTGGCCGGGGTTGGCGTTGGCGCGCCAGACGTAGTTGAGCGTGGCCACGCGCGTGCTGCGCTGCACGCGCCGTTCCACCAGCCGGCCGGTGGCGAGATAGGGCCGGGCGATCGGCTCGGGCAGGAAGCCGGCGCCCAGGCCGCGCAGGTGCGCGTCCAGCTTGGTGCGCAGGCTGGACACGGTGAAGGTTTCCTGGCCCTCGATCAGGCCGAACGACTGCGTGATGCCGTTCTGCACCGAGTCGGCGACCACGATGCCGCGGTGCTGCAGCAGATCGAAGTCCGACAGCGGCTCGCGCGCGCTGGCCAGCGGGTGGTGCGGCGCCACCGCGTAGACGAAGCGGATCTGCCCCAGCGGCCGCGCCTGCAGGTTGGCGGCGCGCGAGGGCTCCAGGATGACGCCGAGCGCCAGGTCGGCCTTGCCCGAGGTCAGCGCGCCGAGGGTGCCGCTCAGGATCTCCTCGCGCAGGCGCAGCCGGGTAGGCGGATTCAGGCCGAAGAAGTCGCAGCACAGCTCCATCAGCGCCGAATGCGAGATCACGCCGTCGGCGGCGAGGGTGAGCTCGGGCTCCCAGCCGGAGGCGATGCGCTTGACGCGGTGCACCACGGCGTCGATCTCCTGCTGCAGCCGCTCGCCCTGCGCCAGCAGTTCGGCGCCGGCGGCGGTCGGCTTCGCCTGGCGCGAGCTGCGGTCGAACAGCAGCACGTCGAGCGCGTCCTCGATCTGGCGCACGCGGTAGGTCAGCGCGCTCGGCACCATGCCCAACTCGCGCGCGGCGCCGGCAAAGCTGCGCGCCCGCGCGATGGCGTTGAGGATCCGGAAGGCATCCGGGGTCAGGACGTCGGCGGCGAAGCTCATGGACTGATCATTTCAAATTTTTTGAATGATGCCATCAAAGCCGTGCGGTTTCAAAAGCGCCGCCGAAACCTAAAGTAGAGCCCATCGAAGGAGCACACACCATGATCAGGATTCGCAAATCACTCGAACGCGGCTACGCCGACCACGGCTGGCTGAAGTCCTACCACAGCTTTTCGTTCGCCGGCTACTACGACCCGGCGCACATGGGCTGGGGCAAGCTGCGCGTCATCAACGAGGACCGCATCGCCCCCGGCACCGGCTTCGGCACGCACGGCCACCGCGACATGGAAATCATCAGCTACGTGCTGGAAGGCAACCTGGCGCACAAGGACAGCATGGGCAACGTCAAGGGCATCCCGCCCGGCGACGTGCAACGCATGAGCGCCGGCAGCGGCGTGATGCACAGCGAGTTCAACCACGCCGAGGGCCAGACCACGCATTTCCTGCAGATCTGGATCGAGCCCGACGTGCGCGGCATCGAGCCCAGCTACGAGCAGAAGACGGTGCCGGCGGCGGACAAGCGCGGCCAGCTGCGCCTGGTGGCGTCCAATGCGCCGGACGCCGGCGCTGTGAAGATCCACGCCGATGCCGCGCTCTACGCCGGGCTGTTCGACGGCGGCGAGTCGGCCGAGCTGCAGATCGATCCGGCGCGCAAGGCCTACGTGCACCTGGTGCGCGGCGAGCTGAGCGTGAACGGCCAGCGCCTCAGCGGCGGCGACGCCGCCCTGATCGAGCAGGAAAGCGCCATCCGCATCGACGGCGGCCAGGACGCCGAGGTGCTGGTGTTCGACCTGGCCGCCTGACGCCCAGGCGCCAACCGAGCCAACGCGCGCCGCGCCGGCCCGACCCGGGCCGGCGCGGTGGGTGGCTGCGCGTCATATGGCCGCCCGATCCGTTCCCCAAATCCCAACCGTTCCATCATCATCAACCAGGAAGAACCATCATGAACGCACTGCAAAACCCGCTGGCCCTGATCGGCCGCCTGCTGCTGGCCTACATCTTCATTCCCGCCGGCGTCGGCAAACTGGGCGCCGGCTTCGCCGGCACCGTGGGCTACATCGCCTCCAAGGGCCTGCCGATGCCGGAAGTGCTGGCGGCGGCGGCGATCGTGGTCGAGATCGGCGCCGGCATCGCGCTGCTGGTCGGCTACAGGACACGCTGGGCCGCGCTCGCGCTGGCGCTGTTCACCGCCGCCGCGGCGCTGTTCTTCCACAACCACTGGGCGGTGCCGGCCGAGCAGCAGATGGTGCAGCAGCTGATGTTCGGCAAGAACCTGGGCATGGTCGGCGGCCTGCTGGCGTTCGCCGCCTTCGGGGCGGGTGCCTTGAGCCTGGACGCCCGACGCCAGGCCTGATGCCGTGACACCGGCCCCTCGCGGGCCGCGGCCGAAGCCTGACGCCCTGCGCGCCCCGCGGCCGCGGGGCGTCGGCGTTTTCGGGCCAATAATCGCGCCATGAAGATCTTCGCCATGCTGCCGCTGCTCGACTGGCTGGGCCTGGTGGCGTTCCTGGCGATCTGGGTCGGTTACGTGGCGTTTGCGCGCCTGTGGGGCAGGCGCCAGCGCTCGCTGCTGACCACCACCAACCGCTACCGTCGCTACTGGATGGAGCAGGCCACGGCGCGCGAGCCGCGCATGCTGGACGGCATGATCACGCAGAACCTGTCGAGCACGCCGGCCTTCTTCTGCTCGACCACCATCATCGTCATCGGTGGCCTGTTCGCGCTGCTGGGCACCACCGACCGCGCGGCCGAGTTCGTGCGCGAATTTCCGTTCGCGCAGCCGACGCCGATGCTGGTGTTCGAGTTCAAGATCCTGCTGCTGGTGGCGATCTTCGTCTACGCCTACTTCCGCTTCTCCTGGTCGATGCGCCAGTACACCTTCGTCGCGCTGGTGATCGGCTCGATGCCGCCGGCCGAGGAGTTCGCAGCCGGCCGCTATGACCGCAAGAAGTACGCCGAGCGCGCCGGCGCGCTGGTGGCCTCGGCCGCCGAGGCCTTCAACGACGGCTTGCGCGCCTACTACTTCTCGTTCGCCGCCATGGCCTGGTTCTTCTCGCCGGCGGTGCTGATGCTGGCGGCGGTGCTGGTGGCGATCGTGCTGTACGCGCGCGAGTTCCGCTCCGAGGTGCTGGCGGTGCTGCGCGACTGATATCGGGTCGCCGCAGAGCAAACCACGACTTCCTCCGCGGCGAACCTCGGCGCTCTCCGCGCCTTGAGCGGTGAAGGTTCTCGATCCGTCGAACGCAAACGCGTATCAAGCGGGGTCGGGTCGAAGCCGGTGTATTCTTTCCCCTGACCGCCGTCGGCGCCAGCGCGCTGCCATGCGCCGAACCGATGCCGCCTGCGAACCCTTCCCGATTTCCTGCCGCGCCAAGGCGCGCTGTACCGCTTGCCGATGTTCGTTCACCTGCGTATCCACAGTGAGTTTTCCATCGTCGACGGCACCACGCGGGTCGACGAACTGGTCAAGGCGGCCAGCGTCGACCAGCAGCCGGCGCTGGCGCTGACCGACCTCAGCAACCTGTTCGGCGCCATCAAGTTCTACAAGGCGGCACGCGCGCAGGGCGTCAAACCGATCCTGGGCGCCGAGATCCTGCTGCAGGGCCTGGGCAGCGACCCTGAGGCGATCTCGCGCGTGCTGCTGCTGACGCAGGGCCGGCAAGGCTATCTCAACCTGTCCGAGCTGCTGGCGCGCGCCTGGACGCACGGCGTCGTCAAGGCGCAGGCGGTGGTGCAGTGGGACTGGCTGCGCGAACTGGCCGATGGCCTGATCCTGCTGTCGGGCGCGCAGGCCGGCCCGCTCGGCCCGGCGCTGCTGCAGGGCAACGCGGCGCTGGCGGGCGAGCTGGCGCTGCAGCTGGCGGCGGCCTTTCCGCAGCGCTTCTACCTGGAACTGCAGCGCGCCGGGCGCGCCGACGACGAGGCGCACGTGGTGGCCGCGGTGCAACTGGCGGCGCGCCTGCAACTGCCGGCGGTGGCGACGCACCCGGTGCAGTTCCAGACCGCGGGCGACTACGAGGCGCACGAGGCGCGGGTGTGCATCGCCGAGGGCGAGATCCTGGGCAACCCGCGCCGCGTGCGCCGCTTCAGCACCCAGCAGTACTTCAAGTCCGGCGCCGAGATGCAGGCGCTGTTCGCCGACCTGCCGTCGGCGCTGGCGAACACGGTCGAGATCGCCAAGCGCTGCAATCTGACGCTGACCCTGGGCCAGGCGCAGCTGCCGGAGTTTCCGGTGCCCCAGGGGCACACCATCGAGACCTATTTCCACCAGATGTCGGTGGATGGCCTGGAGGAGCGCCTGCGGCAGCTGTACCCCGACGCCGAGCGGCGCGACGCCGAGCGCCCGCGCTATCTGGAGCGGCTGGAGTTCGAGATCGACACCATCCTGAAGATGGGTTTTCCCGGCTACTTCCTGATCGTCGGCGACTTCATCAACTGGGCCAAGGCCAACGGCTGCCCGGTGGGGCCGGGACGCGGCTCGGGCGCGGGCTCGCTGGTGGCCTACGCGCTGAAGATCACCGACCTCGACCCGCTGGAATACCAGCTGCTGTTCGAGCGCTTCCTGAACCCCGAGCGGGTGTCGATGCCCGACTTCGACATCGACTTCTGCCAGGCCAACCGCGACCGCGTGATCGACTACGTCAAGGCCAAGTACGGCAAGGAGGCGGTGAGCCAGATCGCCACCTTCGGCACCCTGGCCGCGCGCGCCGCCATCCGCGACGTCGGGCGCGTGATGGACATGAGCTACACCTTCTGCGACGGCATCAGCAAGCTGATTCCCAACAAGCCCGGCAAGCCGGTCACGCTGCAATACCCGCCGGCCAGATTGACCGAGGGCGACAGGGAGAAGTACGCCATTGCCGCCGAGCCGCTGCTGCGCGAGCGCATCGAGAAGGAGGAGGAGGTCCGCACCCTGGTCGAGATGGCGCAGAAGCTCGAGGGCATGACGCGCAACGTCGGCATGCACGCCGGCGGCGTGCTGATCGCGCCGGGCAAGCTGACCGACTTCTGCCCGCTGTACCAGCAGCCGGGCAGCGAATCGGCGGTGAGCCAGTACGACAAGGACGACGTGGAAGCCGTCGGCCTGGTCAAGTTCGACTTCCTGGGGCTGGCCACGCTGACCATCCTGGAGATCGCCAAGGAGCTGATCGTCCGGCGCCATCCGGGCCAGGCCGGCTTCGCGTTCGAGAACATCCCGCTCGACGACAAGGACACCTACAAGCTGTTCCAGGACGGCCGCACCGAGGCCGTGTTCCAGTTTGAAAGCCGCGGCATGCAGGGCATGCTGCGCGATGCAAAACCCACGCGGCTGGAAGACCTGATCGCGCTCAACGCGCTGTACCGTCCCGGCCCGATGGACCTGATCCCCAGCTTCGTCGCGCGCAAGCACGGGCGGGAAGCGGTCGAGTACCCGCACCCGCTGGTGGAGCAGATGCTGAGCGAGACCTACGGCATCATGGTCTACCAGGAGCAGGTGATGCAGACGGCGCAGATCCTGGGCGGCTACAGCCTGGGTGGCGCCGACCTGCTGCGCCGCGCCATGGGCAAGAAGAAGCCGGAGGAGATGGCCCAGCACCGAGTGATCTTCCGCGAGGGCGCGGCCAGGAACGGCATCAGCGAGGGCAAGGCCGACGAGATCTTCGATTTGATGGAGAAGTTCGCCGGCTACGGCTTCAACAAGTCGCACGCCGCCGCCTACTCGCTGCTGGCCTACCACACGGCCTGGCTGAAGGTGCACTATACGGCCGAGTTCTTCTGCGCCAACATGACGGTGGAGATGGACAACACCGACAAGCTGAAGGTGTTGTACGAGGACGCGTTGAAGGAGGGCATGGCCTTCGAGCCGCCCGACGTCAACCGCGGTGGCTACCGCTTCGAGCCGGTCCGCGACCGGCTGATCCGCTACGGCCTGGGCGCCATCAAGGGCACCGGTCAGCAGGCCATCGAGGCCATCGTGGCGGCGCGCGAAGGGCGCGGTGACGGGCCGGCCGGCGGCGAGGGTGGACCGTTCACCAGCCTGTTCGACTTCTGCCGCCGCATCGACCGCACGCGCGTCAACAAGCGCACCGTCGAGGCGCTGATCCGCGCCGGCGCCTTCGATTCCCTGCAGCTGAACCGCGCCGCGCTGGCGGCGTCGATCGACCTGGCCTTCGACTTCGCCGCCGCCAACGAGGCCAACGCCAACCAGGGCGGCCTGTTCGACCTGATGGACGACGGCCACGGCTCCAGCACGCAGGAGCCCGAGCTGCCGCAGGTGACGCCCTGGGGCGTCAAGGAGCGCCTGTCGCTGGAGAAGACCGCGATCGGCTTCTACCTGTCGGGCCATTTGTTCGACGAGGTCGAGCGCGAGGTGCGCCAGTTCGTGCGCCGGCCGATCGCCGAGCTGCAGGACAGCCGCGAGCCGCAGCTGCTGGCCGGCATCGTCGGCGATCTGCGCGTCATCAACGGCCAGCGCGGCAAGCTGGCGCTGTTCAAACTCGACGACAAGTCGGGCGTGGTCGAGGCGCGCGCCGAGGAAGCGCTGATCCACCAGCACCGCAACCTGCTGAAGGACGACGAGTTCATCGTCGTCATGGGCAAGGCGATGCCGGATCGCTTCTCGGGCGGCTTGCAGCTGAACGTGACGCAGATCTGGGACCTGCCGACCGCGCGCTGCCGCTTCGGCAAGTTCCTGCGCGTGGCGGTCAATGGCAAGTCGCCGGACGTGGCGCGCCTGCTGGCCGAGTTTCCGCCTCAAGTCGAGCGCACCGAGCACGGCGACCTGCTGCGCGGCCTGCCGGTGCGCCTGCTGCTGGAGCGCCGCGGCGACAAGGGCGGCGTGATGGCGCAGCTGCAGCTGGGCGATGAGGCGCAGTTCTTCCCCAGCGACGCCGCGCTGGCCAGCTGGATGGCGCAGGCCGACGAGGGGCGGGCGATGGTGGTGTACGAGTGAGGTGCCTGCCAGCTCGTGCGGCGCCCTGCTGACCACGATGGCAGCACCGGCCACCGTCCTTGCCGCGCAGGCGGGGAGTCCACGGGCGCTGATCGAGCGGCTTGGCGAGAACGCCTGTCTGGATTCCCGCCCGCGCGGCAATGACGAAAAGTCGATAGCCGGGTGCCGCCGCCACGACGGCTGCGGCGGCGACGCCGCCTTCAGTCGCGCAGCCGGAAGGTGATCAGCATCGGGTTCCAGTAGCGCCCGTTGTCGGAGGGCAGCTTCTCGGTGCGGTCGAGCGCGCGCAGCACGGCGCTGTCCCAGCTCTTCACGCCGCTGGACTTGACGATGCGGCGGCTGATGATCTGGCCGGTGGGGCCGGTGCGCACTTCCACCTCGGCCACCGGGTTGCCCGGCACGTCGTCGGTGAACACGATGTTCGGACGCACCGCGGCGCGGATGCGCGCGGCGTAGTTGCCCGACGGGCCGGCGTCGCGCTCGTCGCTGCCACTGGCGCCGGCCTTGCCCGCGCCGGTGCCGGACGCGGCCTTGCCGCCCTCGCTGTCGGCGCTGCCGGCCAGTGCCGACATGCGGCGCAGCGCCTCCTGGCGGCGCGCGGTTTCGGCGCGCTTCTCGGCCGCCGCCTCGGCCTTGGCCTGGCGCTCGGCCTCGGCCTTGCGCTGCGCTTCCTTCTGCGCCTCGGCCTTGGCCTGTGCCTGCTTGCGCTCGGCTTCCTCGGCGGCCTTCTTCTCGGCCAGTTCCTTGCGCTCCTGCTCCTGCTGGCGTCGTTTTTCTTCCGCCAGCTTCTTCTCTTCCGCCAGTTTCTTCTCTTCGGCCCGCTTTTTCTCTTCCGCCAGTTTCTTTTCTTCCGCCTGCTTCTTCTGCGCCAGCGCCTTCTGTTCGCGTTCGCGTTCGATGCGCTCGCGCGCCAGTTGCTCCTCGCGTTCCTTGGCGGCCTGCTCCTTGCGCTCCTGCTCGAGGCGCAGCTTTTCCGCGCGCGCCTCGGCCAGCTTGCGCTGCTCCTCCTCGCGCTTTTTCTGCGCCAGCGCGATCTCGGCGTCGCGCTGTTCGTCGACGACGGGCTTGGGCGGCGGGGGCGGCGGCGCCTTGGCCACTGGCTCCGGCTCCGGCTTGGGCGCCGGTGCGGGTGGTGGTGGCGGTGCCTGAACCGCCGGCTGCGGTGGTGGCCTTGGGGCCGCGCGTGGCGCCGCCTGCTGTGGCGTCGGCGACCACAGCTCGGCCTCGACGGCGACGTCCTGCGGATCGTTGCGCCAGTTCAGGCCCCAGGTCAGCGCCAGGATCAGCAGCACGTGCGCCAGCAGCGCCTTGCTGAACGCGCGCCCGAAGCCGCGCTGCGGCGGCGGATCGAATTCGCTGCGTTCGGCGATGGCGGTGGTGTTCACGACGATGGCCAGCCTTACTTGACGGCCAGGCCGACGCGCTGCACGCCGGCCTCGCGCAGCTGCTTCATCATGCTCATCACCTGCTGGTAGCGCAGCTCGCTGTCGGCGGCCAGCATCACCGGCATCTCGGGGTTGTCGGCCAGCGCGGCCCTGATGGCGGCGATGGCCTCCTTCTCGGTGATGCTCTCGCGCTTGACCTCGCCGGCCAGCGAGAGCTGGCCCTCGGCGTCGATCTGCACGTCGATGCGCTTGTCGGGCGCCTTGCTGGATTCGCCCGCGCTCGGCACGTTGATGACGCCCGGCGTGATCAGCGGCGCGGTGACCATGAAGATGATCAGCAGCACCAGCATCACGTCGATGAAGGGCACCATGTTGATTTCGTTCATGGCGCGGCGGCCTCGGCCGCGGGGGGCAACGGTGGCCATGGCGATCAGTACCCCGTCGGCGTGGCGCTGCTGGGCTGCACGCCCAGGTTGCGCTGCAGAATGTTGGAGAACTCCTCGATGAAGGTCTCCAGCTTGATGGCGATGCGGTCGATGTCGCGCGCGAAGCGGTTGTAGGCGACCACGGCGGGAATGGCGGCGAACAGGCCGAGCGCGGTGGCCACCAGCGCCTCGGCGATGCCGGGTGCCACGGTGGCCAGCGTCACCTGCTGCAGGCTGGCCAGCCCGGTGAAGGCGTGCATGATGCCCCAGACGGTGCCGAACAGGCCGACGTAGGGGCTGACCGAGCCGACCGAGGCCAAGAACGACAGGTTGACCTCGGCCGCGTCGAGTTCGCGCTGGTAGCTGGCGCGCATGGCGCGGCGGGCGCCGTCGAGCAGCGTGCCCGGGTCGGCGATGCGGCGCTCGCGCAGCTTCTGGTACTCGCGCATGCCGCTGGCGAAGATGCGCTCCATCGGACCGCCGCGCTTGGCGTTTTGCGCCGCCGAGGCGTACAGGTCGTTCAGGCTGGTGCCGGACCAGAAGTCGCGCTCGAACTCGTCGTTCTGCAGCTTGATGCTCTTGAGCGCGCGCAGCTTGCGGAAGATCGCCGCCCAGCTGGCGATCGAGCCGACCAGCAGCAGCAGCATCACGAACTGGACGATGAAGCTGGCGTTGATGACCAGATGGAGGATGGAAAGGTCCTGGCTCATGATTGGAGTTGTTTCAGAATATCCGTGGGGATGCGTGCTGGCTTCATTGTCCCGGCGTCGACCCAGCCGGCGCGGATCAGGCCGTCGCACAGCAGGGTGCGCGCGGCCGACCCCGGTCGGCCGAGCAGCGCCTGCTGGGCGATCAGCATGCCGGCCCGGCCGGCCTCTTGGAGCCGCGCCGTGACCACAAGTTCATCGTCCAGCCGCGCCGGGCGCAGATACTTGACGCTGGACTCGACCACCACGAACATGCCGCCGGTCTGCTCGCGCAGCGCGCGCTGGCCGACGCCCAGCGCGCGCAGCCATTCGGTGCGCGCGCGCTCGAAGTATTTCAGGTAGTTGGCGTAGAACACGATGCCGCCGGCGTCGGTGTCTTCCCAGTAGACGCGGATCGGGAATTCGAAGGCCGTCATGGCTCTGGCGGTTATGCCAGCACCTCGCGCAGGCGCGCCACCGCCGCCTGCAGTTGCGCCATCGAATTGGCGGTCGAGAAGCGCACGTAGCGCGCCGTGTCGGCGTGGCCGAAGTCGCGCCCCGGCGTGACGGCAAGATGCGCGCGCTTCATCAGTTCGAAGGCGAATTCCCAACTGCCGGCCGCTTGCATGCCGCTATTGTATTCGGAGCGGGCGGCGCTGCGGTGGTCGAACAACTTGTCACATGCCGCCCGGCAGTCGGCCCAGGCGTAGAAGGCGCCGTCGGGCGTCACCGGCACGCTCAGGCCCAGCTCGTTCAGCTGCGGCACGAACCAGTCGCGCCGGGCCTTGAACTCGGCGCGGCGGCGTTCGTACTCGGCCAGGCTGTCGGGCTCGAAGCAGGCCAGCGCCGCGCATTGCGATACCGTGCTGGGGCAGATGTACAGGTGCTGGGCAATCTGCTCGACGGTGTCGACGATGCCCTCGGGCACCACCAGCCAGCCCAGGCGCCAGCCGGTCATGTTGAAGTATTTGCTGAAGCTGTTGATGCTGATGATCTGGTCGCTGAGCGCCAGCGCGCTGTGGCCGTAGGTGTCGTCGAAGGACAGGCCGAGGTAGATCTCGTCGATCAGCGTGATGCCGCCGCGCTCGCTCACCACCTCGTGGATGCGGTGCAGCTCGTCGGGATGGATCGAGGTGCCGGTGGGGTTGGAGGGCGAGGCCAGCATCACGCCGCGCGTGTGCGCGCCCCAGGCTTCGCGCACCTTGGCGGCGCTGAGCTGGAAGCGCTCCTCAGGGGTTGAGGGGATCAGCACCGAGTGCCCCTCGGCCATGCTCACGAACTGGCGGTTGCAGGGGTAGCTGGGGTCGGGCATGAGGATCTCGTCGCCCGCTTCGACCAGCGCCAGGCAGGCCAGCTGCAGCGCCGCCGACGCGCCGGCGGTGACGACGATGCGCCGCGCCGGCACCTGCACGCCGAAGCGCTCGGCGTACCAGGCGCCGATGCGCTCGCGCAGCTCGGGCAGACCGGTGGCCTGGGTGTACTGGGTGCGGCCGTCGCGGATGGCCTTCTCGGCCGCCTGCCGGACCAGTGGCGGGGCGGTGAAGTCCGGTTCGCCGATGTTCAGGTAGATCATCGGCCGCTCGGTGCCTGCCGCCTCGCGCGCGATGACGGCGGCCGACTTGGCCATCTCCATCACGTAGAAGGGTTCGATGCGCTGGGCGCGGGCGGAGATTCTCATGGGGGTGGTCCAAGCTTCGCTTGAGCGTGATGCAATGACGAAATGACCTCGCTGCGCTTCGATGCCTGCCCCGGCGAACGCCGGGGACGGCGCTTCGCGCCATGACCGGGACAGGGTCATTCCGTCATTGATGCCGCGTCAGCGGCGAAGTCATTTTGTCATTCTGGCGGCAGCGCGGTCGGCCTCCACCTCCAGCGGCCGCAGTGTCGGCGCCAGGCCGTTGAGCACCGCGTTGACGTACTTGTGGCCGTCGGTGCCGCCGAAATCCTTGGCCAGCTCGATGCACTCGTTCAGCACCACGCGCCAGGGCACGTCGGGGCATTTGAGCAGCTCGTAGGCGCCGATCCACATGCAGCCGTGCTCGATCGGCGAGATCTGGCCCAGCTCGCGGTCCAGCAGCGGCACGATCAGCGCGTCGAGGTCGTCCCTGAGTTCGATGCAGCCGTGCAGCAGCGCGTCGTAGTGCAGCGAATCGGCCTTGGCGAAGCCTTGCAGCTCGCGCGTGAAGCCGTCGATCACCGCCACCTCACTGCCGCCGACGAAGTGCTGGTACAGGCCTTGGAGCGCGAACTCGCGCGCGCGCGAGCGCGGCGACTTGGTGGAGGACTTGCGGGTGCCGCCGCCGGCCGTCCGCTGCGGCGCCGGGCGCCTGGCGCTGCTCATGCCAGCTGCGCTTTCAGCAGCGCCATCTCGACCGCCACCCGCGCCGCGTCGCGACCCTTCTCGACCTGGCGCACGATCGCCTGCGGCAGGTTCTCGGTGGTCAGGATGGCGTTGGCCACCGGTACGCCGCTGTCCAGCGCGACCCGCGTGACGCCGGCGCCCGACTCGTTGGCGACCAGCTCGAAATGGTAGGTTTCGCCGCGGATGATGCAGCCGAGCGCGACCAGCGCGTCGACCTCGCCGCGCGCCGCCAGCATCTGCAGCGCCAGCGGCACTTCCAGCGCGCCGGGCACGCTGACCTGGGTGATGTTCTCCGGGCGCACGCCCAGCGCCGCCAGCTCGGCCAGGCAGGCATCGCGCAGCCCGTTGGTGACGCCCTCGTTGAAGCGCGCCTGCGCGATGCCGATGCGCAGCCGGCTGCCGTCGAGTTCGGTGACTTGTCCCTTGTCGGCTTCAAGCATGGTCGCGGATTCAGTTTTGATGCAGGTAGCCGACCACTTCCAGGCCGAAGCCGCCGGTCATGCTCGGCAGCCGGCGCGGCGTGCCCATCAGCTGCATGCGCTGCACGCCGCAGTCGCGCAGGATCTGGGCGCCGACGCCGTAGCTGCGCAGGTCCATGCGGCCGCGCTCGGGCGCGTGCGTGGCGCGCGCCCGGCCCTGGAACTGGGCCAGCAACTGCTCGGCGCTTTCGCCGCAGTTGAGGAACACCGCCACGCCGCGGCCTTCCTGCACCAGGCGGCGCAGGCTGGCGTCCACGCTCCACGAGTGCATCCCGCTGTCCGCCTCCAGCACGTCCAGCACCGACAGCGGCTCGTGCACGCGCACCGGCACCACGTCCTGCGGCGACCATTGGCCGAACGCCAGCGCCAGGTGCAGGGCGCCGCTGGGCTTGTCGCGATAGGCATGGGCTGTGAACTCGCCGTGCGCGGTGCGCAGGGGGCGGCTGGCGATCTTCTCGACCAGCGATTCGGTCGCGCTGCGGTGCTCGATCAGGTCGGCGATGGTGCCGATCTTCAGCCCGTGCTCGGCGGCGAACAGCTGCAGATCGGGCAGGCGCGCCATGCTGCCGTCGCTCTTCATGATCTCGCAGATCACCGCCGCCGGCGTGCAGCCGGCCATCGCCGTCAGGTCGCAACCCGCCTCGGTGTGGCCGGCTCGCATCAGCACGCCGCCGTCGACGGCCTGGATGGGAAACACATGGCCTGGCTGCACGATGTCGTCGGCGTTGCCGCGGATCGCGACCTGGATGGTGCGCGCGCGGTCGGCGGCCGAGATGCCGGTGGTGACGCCCTCGGCGGCTTCGATCGACTGCGTGAACGCGGTGCCGTAGCGGGTGCCGTTGCGCTCGGCCATCGGTCCCAGGCCCAGTTCCTGGCAGCGCGCGCGCGTCAGCGTCAGGCAGACCAGGCCGCGCGCATGCGTGACCATGAAGTTGATCGCCTCGGGCGTGACGTGCTCGGCGGCCAGCACCAGATCGCCCTCGTTCTCGCGGTCTTCTTCGTCGACCAGGATCACCATGCGGCCGGCGCGCAGCTCGGCGACGATGTCCTCGACCGGCGAGATGGCGGCCAGCGCGGACGGGACGGAGGGCAGGGGGGCGTTCATGCGGATATCAAAGAGCGAATGGCGCGGACGGCGCCCGTGGCGCCTCGGGGCGAGGCGATGAAACCGACATTATCCGTGCTTTGGTCATCCGCCAGTCGGTTGCGGGCTTGGGTGCGGATGCCTGTGCCGCCCGGCGATCGGCACCGTTCAGGGGGCCAGGCGTTCGCGGACCCAGGCGTCCTGCTGGCGCCGATAGCACAGCCGGTCGTGCAGCCGGCTCTTGCGGCCCTGCCAGAACTCCCAGCGGTCCGGCCGCAGGCGGTAGCCGCCCCAATGCGGTGGGCGCGGCGGGTTGAGCAGGAACCTGGCGCCGTACTTGGCGGCCTCGGCGACCAGCCAGGCGTGGCCGGGGATCACCTGGCTTTGCGGGCTGGCCCAGGCGCCCAGGCGGTGGTCGAGCGGGCGGCTGCGGTAGTAAGCGTCGCTGTCGGCGTCGCTGACCTGCTCGACCAGGCCCTCGATGCGCACCACGCGCTCGAGCTCGACCCAGTGGAACTGCAGCGCCGCATAGGGGTTGCCGGCCAGTTGCTGGCCCTTGCGGCTGGCGTAGTTGGTGTACCAGACCAGGCCGTGCTCGTCGAACGCCTTGATCAGCACCACCCGCGTGCTGGGGCGCAGGTCGTGGCCGACGGTGGCCAGCGTCATGGCGTTGGGCTCGGGCACCTCGCTCTTGCGCGCTTCCTCGAACCACTGCGCGAACTGCCGCATCGGGTCGGCGTGCGAGGCGTCCTCGGACAGCTGGGCGCGCTCGTAGCTCTTGCGCAACTGGGCGATGTCTTGGCTCATGGCGGCAGTATAGGAATCAGCCGTGCGCGTCTTCATCGGCCAGCGCCAGCAGCGCGCCCAGGCGGCGGTCGCTGACGCCGTGCGCGCGCAGGCTCTCGTGCGTCTGGCGCGCGTAGTCGAGCGTGCTGCCGTAGCGCCCCACCGCGTGACGGAAGATGTGGCGATACTGCTCGCGCGGCAGCGCGCCGGTGTAGGCCGGACTGCGGCGCGACAGGGTGAAGGCCAGCGCCTCCACGGCGCCGTGCGGCGTGGCGCAGGGCAGCCAGCGCGCGTCGTAGACGCCGCTGGGCATCTCGCGTGCCCACAGCAGGTCGAACACCGCTTCGGCGTCGCGCCGCGGGACGCGAAAGATCACGCCGCGGCAGCTGCCGCCGGGCAGCAGGGCGAACACCAGGCCGGGTTGTTCCGGCGTGCCGCGGTTGACGCGGCTCCACATGGCGAGCGCGCGATGCCAGCCATGCACGCGCGTCGTGTGGCGCTCGCTGTACTCGAAATCCGGCCGCCAGATCAGGGACGCGTAGCCGAACACCCACAGGTCCGCCTGCGCGCCGGCACGGCGGCGCCAGTCGGCGCGCGCGTGCGCCAGCATCTGCAGCGGGTCGCGCCCCGGCGGGCGCAGGTGCTCGTAATGCGCATAGGTGCTGGTGTCAGCGGGACGCATGAGTGAACTTTATACAATCGCGGCACGATTCCTGGAGTACACATGAGTTCAGATGACAACGACCACCAAGGCGTGGTGTGGGCCGTGCTGATCGGCGTGATCCTGCTGGCGGTGAGCCTGGCGATCGGCATGGGGCTGTACCGCACCGGGCAGGGCGCGGCCGGCTCGGCCGGTGCTGCAACGGCGGTGGCCGCCGGGCCCGGCGCGGGTGGCACGGCGGCGTCGGCTGACGGCGCTGCGGCGGCACCTGCCGCGGCCACCAGCGATGCCGCACCGGGTTCGACCGCAGCTGCCGCGGCCACCGACGGCGCCAGCGTGCGGGTCGATGACGGCGTGGTCAAGTTCTATTTCGCCAGCGGCAGTGCCGAGCTGGCCGCCGGCGCCCAGGAAGCGCTGGCCGACATCGTCAAGGGCGTGGCGGCGGGCCAGACGGCGGTGATCAGCGGTTACCACGACACCACGGGCGATCCGGCCCGCAACGAGGAGCTGGCCAAGCAGCGCGCCTTTGCCGTGCGCGATGCGCTGAGGGCGCTGGGCATCGGCGAGGACAAGCTGGAGTTGGAGAAGCCCGCGGTCACGACCGATGCCGGCCACACCGCCGAGGCGCGTCGGGTCGAGGTGTCGCTCAAGTAGGCGGCGCTTCGTTTAGTCCCCCGAAACCCGGCGCTGGCCGGGTTTCTTGTCTTGGGGGCCGAAGCGCGTGCGACGAACGCGCATCGACCGGCTCGGCGCGAACGGTGTGCGGAGTGCATGCGCGCTTCGACGGGTTCGGGGTCCACGGCACGGCGAGTGAGCCAAGCATCGCGCTGGGTGCGTGGACGGGCGCAGGCTGATGTCAGTCGCCGGCCGTGCGTCCCGCGGCGACGCCGCGCAGAAAGCCCAGGATCTCGCGCGTGACGCCCAGTGGCTCCAGCAGCGTCGCCAGCAGCATCAGGTCGCGCGCGGCGCCGATGCTGGTCTGCAGCTCGGTCGCCTGGTCCTGCCAGCGTCGCGTGCGCTCGCGCGGCAGCACGGCGCGCAGGGCTTCCAGCACGTAGCGCGTGCGCTTGGCCAGCAGGCGCACGTTGTGCTGGTGCTCGATGCCCTCGGGCGATTGCAGGTCGGTTTCCTGCATCTCCTTGACCTCGCCCTGCAGTCGTGCGTGCAGGCGCTTGGTGCGCCAGGCGGCCCAGCCCTCGATCGCCTCCCCGGCCAGTTCGGGCGTCCAGGCCGCCTGCGGCAGTGCGTGCAGCCAGCGCTCCAACTGCAGCAGCGCCTGGCCGGTGGCCGGCGACTGCAGCGTCGACAGCAGCGCGCTGCGCCGGATGCGGCGCTCGGCGGCCACCGCCGCTTCCATGGTCTGCCATTGCTGGGCGCGCTCGGCGTCGCCGGCGATGTAGGCCTCGCACCATTGCGGCAGGCTTTCCAGCGCCGCCACGTCCAGGTCGCGCGTGGCACCGAGCGCGTTCAGCAGTGGACGCAGGCCGCTGAGGTCCGGCCGCGGGTGGTTGGCCAGCAGTGGCTTGAACAGCCACAGCGCGCTGCGCCAGCGGCGCCAGCCGACGCGCGCCTGATGCACCAGTTCGGCGCCGTCGGAATCCACGATGCCGCACAGGTTTTGGGTGAACTGGCCCAGCATCTCGCCCAGCACCGCCTGTGCCGCCGTCAGCACCGGCGTCTCGGGTGCCAGCTCCGGCTTGCGCGCCCGCCGCGGCGCGTGGCTGGTGCCGTCCAGCAGCCGCCAGCCGCGCTCGGCCTTGCTGAGCGGGGCCGGCAGCACCGCCAGTTCGGCGGTGATGTGCTCGGCCAGCTCGAACAGCGCATCGGGCCGGCCCTTGAGCAGTTCCAACTCCAGCTCGCACAGCTCGGCCCGCAGCTCGCCGGCGCGCACCGAACCGATGTCCAGCACCACCTCGATGCGGCTGCCGTCGTCCGCGGTGTACAGCCGCAGCGTGCGCACGGCCTCGGTTTCAAAACAGGGTGCAAGCTGCGGCAGCAGCTGGCCATCGGGGTCCAGCGTCGGCCAGGGCGTGCCTTGCAGCACGATCGGGTCGAGCTCGCCGCTGCGCACGCTGGCTTCCCACTCGCCGCGCTGGCTCAGGCCGCCGGCCCCGGCGGCATCACCGGTTTTCAGCGTCTGCAACCAGCGTGCGCGGCCACGGCCCTGACGCAGGCTGCGCAGGCGCAGGGCGGCGCCGGCCCGGCGCAGGTGCTGCTCGGGCGTGTCGAAGTACAGATTCTTCAGGCGCTGCTCGGTGGGCGGCAGCTCGCTCAGCTGCGCGATGGCGGCCAGTTGGCCGCCGATCCGCTTTGGATCAGCGCCGGGCAGGGCCAGCTTGAGTTCGATCTCGGCGCTGGCGGGTGAGGGATGAATCATGGGCTGACGCTGCATCAACCACGGGCTGGATGCAGCAAGAAAGCGGACGGTCCATTTGACCGGCAATTTGGGTCAGGATCATGACAGCAGGGAAGGCCGGCGTGCATCAGCGCAAGCCCTGACCAGCCTGGGCTTCGCTGCGCTGAATCAATTCGATCTTGTAACCATCGGGGTCGGTGACGAAGGCGATCACGGTGGTGCCGCCCTTGACCGGCCCGGCGTCGCGCGTGACCTGGCCACCGGCGGCCCTGATCTTCTCGCAGGCCGCATAGGCGTCGGGCACGCCAATGGCGATGTGACCGTAGGCGTTGCCCATGTCGTACTGCTCGGTGCCCCAGTTATAGGTCAGTTCGATCTCGGCCTGGCCGGGGTTGCCGCCGGCGTAGCCGACGAAGGCCAGCGAGTACTTGTACTCGGGGTTCTCCGAGGTGCGCAGCAATTGCATGCCCAGCACCTTCGTATAGAAATCGATCGAACGTTGCAGATCGCCGACGCGCAGCATGGTGTGAAGAACTCTCATGGGTCTATTGTCGCCGTTTGCGTTCGTGCCGGTGATCGAGCCGGACAATATGCAATATATTTCCTGTTTGGGCTACAATCGGCGCCCAGTTCATAGGGAAGGCCCGAGTCGAGGCGTCCCTGGCGATGGCTAGACTCGGCTGTCACGCACAGCCGCTTGTTCAGGAGACGATACCCCGTGGGCTCGAAACGAATGGTGCCGCGTGCTGCGGCCGGCAGGTCGGTGCGTGCGCGTGACGGGCTGCGGCATGCGCGCGGCTGGGTGACGCCATGAATGGCGCGCTGGGCATGCGCGAGGGTCCGGTCGGGCGGGTGCTGCACCTGCTGTGCGACATCTGCGCCGTGATCGGCGGCATCGTGCTGATCGCCATGGCCGGGATGACGGTGTTCAGCGTCATCGGCCGGACCTTCTTCAACTCGCCGATCCTGGGCGACGTCGAACTGGTGCAGCTGGGCCTGGCGGTGTGCGTGGCGACCTTCCTGCCCTACACCCAGTTTCGCAGCGCCAACATCATCGTCGACTTCTTCACCACCCGGGTCAGTGCCGGCACGCAGCGCTGGATGGACGGCCTGGGCGCCTTCCTGTACGCCTGCTGCACCGCGCTGATCGCCTGGCGCGTGTATGCCGGCGCCGTGATGAGCTACGAGAACCAGGAAGCCTCGATGCTGATGAACCTGCCGATCTGGATTCCGTATGCGCTGATGGTGCCGGGCTTCGCGCTGTGCACCCTGGTGGGCCTGTACCAGGCCTGGCGCTATTGGAGCGGCGCCGACGTGGTGGAGCCAGCCGCGTCATGAGCACCATGATGATCGGCATCTCGCTGTTCGGCTTCATGCTGCTGCTGATGGCGGTGCGCGTGCCGATCGCGATCGCCATGTTCGTGCCGGGCGCGGTGGGCTACCTGGCCCTGTCCGGCTGGGATCCGCTGCTGGCGCACCTGCGCGGCGCGGTGTACGGACGCGTGTCGGTGTACGACCTGTCGGTGATCCCGCTGTTCATGCTGATGGGCGCGTTCGCGGTCAACGGCGGCCTGTCGAAGGCGCTGTTCGATTTCGCCAACGCGCTGCTCGGGCGCTTCAAGGGCGGCATGGCGATGGCCGGCATCCTGGCCTGCGCCGCCTTCGGCGCCATCTCCGGCTCCACCGTGGCGACCACCGCCACCATCGCGCAGGTGGCCTATCCGGAGATGCGGCGCATCAACTACTCGGGCCGGCTGGCCACCGCGGCGCTGGCCACCGGCGGCACCATGGGCGTGCTGCTGCCGCCCTCGGTCACGCTGATGGTCTACGCCATCCTTACCGAGCAGAACATCACCAAGACCTTCCTGGCCGCCTATGTGCCGGCGTTCCTGGCGGCGGCCGGCTATATCGCGGCAATCGCCATCTACGTGCGCCTGAAGCCGGACCACGCGCCCGACGCGCGCGCCGCCAGCGGCGCCGAGATCGTGCAGGCGGCGGGCGGCGTGTGGCCGATTGCGCTGATCTTCGTCGCCGTGTTCGGCGGCATCTACGGCGGCATCTTCACGCCGACCGAGGGCGCGGCCATCGGCTCGACCCTGACCTTCGTCATCTCGCTGCTCAAGCGCCAGCTGACCTTCAGGAAGACCATGGACTCGATCCGCACCACGGCGGTGACCAGCGGCATGATCTTCATGATCTTCATCGGCGCCGACATGATCAACGCCTCGCTGGCGCTGTCGCAGCTGCCCAACCAGCTGGCCGAGGTGATCGCCAACGCCGACATCGCGCCGGTGGTGGTGATGGGCGCGATCATGATCTTCTACGTCATCCTCGGCGCCGTGATGGACGAGATGTCGATGATCCTGCTGACGGTGCCGGTGCTGTTTCCGGTCATCATGGGGCTGGACTTCTTCGGCCTGGACGCGTCCGAGAAGGCGCTGTGGTTCGGCGTGCTGATCCTCAGCGTGTGCGCGATCGGCATGATCTTCCCGCCGGTGGGCCTGAACGTGTACATCATGAACGGCCTGGCCAAGGACGTGCCGATGATCGAAACCTACAAGGGCGTGCTGCTGTTCCTGAGCTGGGACTTTATCCGCCTGGCGCTGCTGATCCTGTTCCCCGGCATCACGCTGTGGATGGTGCGGCTGTTTTCCTGATTCCAACCCCCTGTCCCCCAAGGAGACGTACTGAAATGAGCTCGATCCTGAACAAGTTCGCCATCGCCGGCGCGCTGGCGCTCGCCGCCGGCGCCGTATCGGCGCAGACGGTGCTGAAGGTGCACCACTTCCTGCCCTCGGGCTCCAGCGCGCAGCAGAAGATCATCGCGCCCTGGTGCGCCAAGATCGAGAAGGAGTCGGAGGGCGACCTCAAGTGCCAGATCTACCCGGCCATGCAGCTCGGCGGCACGCCGCCGCAGCTGCTCGACCAGGTGCGCGACGGCGTGGCCGACATCGTCTGGTCGGTGCCCACCTATTCGGCCGGCCGCTACACCAAGACCGAGGTGTTCGAGCTGCCGTTCATGGCGATCAACGCCAAGCAGGGTTCGCAGGCGCTGTGGGAGTACACGCAGAAGAACGCGCTGGATGAGTTCAAGGGCATCAAGCCGCTGTTCATGCACACCACCGAAGGCTATGTGATGCATTCCAACATGCCGATCCACAAGCTGGAGGACATGAAGGGCAAGAAGATCCGCACCGCCACCCGCGTCAGCGCGCGCATGATGGCCGCCATGGGTGGCACGCCGGTGCAGATGCCGCTGCCGCAGGTGGCCGACGCGCTGTCCAAGGGCGTGGTCGACGGCGTGCTGGTGCCCTGGGAGGCGCTGCCCGCCACCAAGCTGCACGAGATCGTCAAGTACCACCTGGACGCGCCGCTCGGCTCGCCGCGCTTTGCCAACACCATCTTCATCTTCGGCATGAACCAGGGCAAGTACGACAGCCTGACGCCCAAGCAGAAGAAGGTGATCGACGACAACTCCGGCCTGGCGGCTTCGGCCTGGGCCGGCGAGGAAGGCTTCGACAACATCGTCGAGCCGTATTCCAAGATGGCGCGTGACCGCGGCAACACCATGTCGGTGATTTCCAAGGAAGAACTGGAGCGCTGGGAAAAGGCCACCGCCGGCGTCGACGAGATCTGGCTCAAGGACGTGGCGGCCAAGGGCGGCGACGGCAAGAAGCTGATCGAGGAAGCCAAGGCGCTGCTGCAGAAGTACGCGCCCAAGTAAGCGCGCCAGCGCCGGACGGCTCGGGCCGGGCGCCGCCTGTGCGGTGGCGCCCGGCTTTCCTGATTCGCGGCGGCGTGTGGGACGCCATCCGGGGCCCTTGCGTCGACGCGTGCCTGGTCGACTTGGCGGGCGGTGCGTCAGATCGGAAGCGGTCCTTCGAACGCCTGCACGTGGCTGAAATGGCAGGCGATGCCGTCGCTGGCGGTCCAGCGGTACACGCCGATCATCGGCGGCTCCAGCCGACAGGCGAGCGGGGCGCCGGGGCGCAGGTTCAGGTCGATCTGGTGCGAGCTTGACGGCGCCACCACCACCGGCGCGCCGCCCAGCAGGCCCAGGATGGGGCGGTGCATGTGGCCGGCCGCGATCAGTTGCACGCCGCCGTGCGCCGCCACCAGCGTGGCGAGTTCGGCGCGGCCGCGCAGCAGTCCCAGGTCGTCCATGGCCGTGATGCCGGTGATCATCGGCGGGTGGTGCATGAAGATCAGCACTGGTTGGCCGGTGCAGCGCTGCAACGTCGACTGCAGCCAGTCGAGCTGTGCGTCATCCAGCGCACCGTGCGGCTGGCCTGGCAACACCGTGTCCAGGCCGATGAAATGCAGGCCGCCGTGCTGCACGTGCAGGCAGACCTGGTCGGGTGGCGCGCCTGCGGCCGGCGGCATCAACTCGCCGAGCAGGCGGCGTGCCACGTCCGGCCGATCGTGGTTGCCGGGGACGGCCAGCACCAGCGGCGCGCGAGCGGCATGTCCGGGCAGCTCCTCTGCCAGCAGCTGCTGCAGCGTGCGGTAGTCCTGTTCCCGGCCGCATTCGCTCAGGTCGCCGCTCAGCAGCAGCACCTCGGGAGCGGGGTCGAACCGGCCCACGTGCGCCAGGGCGCGGCGCAGTCCGGCAACGGGGTCGGAGCGACTGCCCAGTTCAGCCGAGCCAAGGCCAATGTGCGGGTCGGTGATGTGGGCAATCAGCATGGTGCTGCTTTGTACACCGGCGCGATGCGCTTGCCGTGCCTTGCCGGGGCGACAAAGCGAAAAGATTCCCGAGTGGCGGGCAATAAATCTCAGTTCCGGCCCATTGCGCCACACGCCGATGGTGGCGGCGGCGCCGGAGGGTGCGCTGGTCCGGTGCGGCTACACCGGCACCGTGTAGTTCAGCGCCATGCGCCCGCCGTCGACCATGATGATTTCGCCGGTGATGTAGCTGGCGGCGTCGCTGGCCAGGAAGGCCACCACGTCGGCGATCTCGCTCGGTTCACCCAGGCGCTTCATCGGCGTGCGCATCATGATCTTCTGGCGCGCCTCTTCACTGGTCAGCACCGCCTTGGCCGCCAGCTCGGTGGCGATGGTGCCGGGGCCGACGGCGTTGACGCGCACGCCCCGGTCGGCCAGCGCCAGCGCCATGGCGCGCGTGAGCTGGTTGATGCCGCCCTTGCTGACGTTGTAGCTGGCGATGTCCGGAATCGCCAGCACGCTGTTGACCGAACTCATGTTGACGATGGCACCGCGGCCGGCCCTGGCCATCTCGCGCGCCACCGCCTGCGCCACCAGGAAGGCGCCCTTGAGGTTGACGCGCAGCACGGCGTCGAAGTCGGCTTCGCTGACGTCGAGGAAGGGCGCCGCCTTGAAGATGCCGGCGTTGTTGACCAGCACGTCGACGCGGCCGTGCGCAGCCATGACCTGGGCCACCAGCGCATCGACCTGCGCCTTGTCGCCGACGTCGCAGTGCAGGTACAGCGCGCCCAGCTCGGCCGCCAGCGCCTGGCCGCGCTGGTCGGCGACGTCGGCAATGACGACCTGCGCGCCCTCGCGCGCGAAGCGGCGCGCGCAGGCCTCGCCGATGCCTTGCGCGGCGCCGGTGACGATGACGACGCGGCCCTGCAGGCCGAAGGAAACGGAGGCGGTATCGGGGTTCATGGCGGTTTTTTTTGACTGGGCGGGCAGGTCGCGCGCAACAGCGGCATTGTCCGGCATCCGCGTCGGCCTCTACACTGCGCGCCAGACCCGATCACACCATTGCCATGACCACTGTGCTGAACCAGCCCGTTCTTTACACCGACGACGATGGCCACGCGCGCTTTCGCGACGAGCCGCTGCCGCTCACCGAAGGCAGCCCGGCGGCGCGGCTGTCGGCCCTGATGGCGTCGGGCGGCTGCCAGTTCCGCCACAGCCCGGTCGGCTTTCGCAGCGACTTCCACTGCACCACCACGCCGCAATGGCTGGTGGTGTTGCAGGGACGCATGGAGATCGCCCTGCGGGATGGCAGCGCGCGCGTGTTCGGGCCGGGCGAGTATTTCTATTCCAACGACACGCTGCCGCCCGGCGCCAGCTTCGACCCTGCGCTGCACGGCCACCGCAGCCGCCAGGTCGGCGACGAGGCGCTGGTCACGCTGTTCATGCGGGCGTGAGCGCCCCGGGACCATCTGTCGTGAATCGAGAGAGCGGGTCGGCGCGCCCGTGCATCTCGTGCCTTATCAAAGCGCGCGCCACACCATCCAGCCGCCCAGCAACACCAGCGCGCCCATGAAGCACAGGCGAAAGCGCGCCGGCGACAGGCGCTGGCGCAGCCGCTGGCCGATCTGCATGCCGATCAGTGCCGGCAGCACCAGCAGCGCCGATCCGATCGCCGTCGTGGCCGGGTACTGCTGATTGAGTGCCAGACCCAGCGCCAAGGCCAGCGTCGACACCGTGAACGACAGGCCCATGGCCTGTACCAGGTCGTCGCGCGCCAGGCCCAGCGCCTGCAGATAGGGCACCGCCGGCACCACGAATACGCCGGTCGCGGCCGTCACCAGGCCGGTCACCGCGCCGACGAGCGGGCCGGCGCTGCGCTGCACTGCCAGGGAGGGGCGCGGCAACTGCACGCCCCACAGCCCCCAGGCGCCGTAGGCCACCAAGGCCAGCCCGAGCGCCGCCTTGGCCCAGTCGCCGGCTGGCGCGCCCAGCCACCACGCGCCCGCCAGCGTGCCCAGCACCACGCCGACCTGCATCGGCCACAGCGTGCGCAGCAGCGGCGGCAGCCCGCGCCAGGGCAGCATCTGCCAGACGTTGGTGACCAGCGAAGGCAGGATCAGCAGCGCCGCCGCCTGCGCCGGCACCAGCCGCAGCGCCAGCAGCGCCATCGCCAGCGTCGGCAAGCCGAGTCCGACCACGCCCTTGACCATGCCGGCGGCGACGAATACCGCGATGCTGAACAGCCACAGCGAGGGCGACAGGGACAGGGTTTCGGGCATGGCGGTCGATTCGGTCCGGCAAGGCGCCGATTGTGTGAGCCTGCGGCCAGCGCGTCACTGCGCCATTCGCCGAGGCAGCCTCAGTCTGCGGCAGAGGCTGGCGCCGGCGTGTTAGTCTGCGCGCCATGCGCTACGACCTGATCGACCTGCGGCTGTTCCTGCACGTGCACGAGGCGGGCAGCATCACCGCGGGCGCGGCGCGCAGTCACATGACGCTGGCCTCGGCCAGCGCCCGCATCCGCGCGCTGGAGGATGCCATCGGCACGCCGCTGCTGCTGCGTGACCGGCGCGGCGTGCGCGCCACCCCGGCCGGACTGACGCTGGCGCGCGAGGCGCAGCAGGTGCTGGCGCAACTGGCGCAGTTGCAGGACGCGATGGCGCAGCACGCGCAGGGGCCGCGGGCGCACCTGCGCCTGCTGGCCAACACCTCGGCCGCTACGGTGCACCTGCCGGCGCTGCTGGCGCGCTTCCTGACGGCGCACCCCGGCTATACGCTGGACATGCCGGAGCTCGGCAGCGCCGACATCGCCGACGCCCTGCGGCGCACGCGTGCCGAGCTGGCCGTGCTGTCGGACGCGGCCGACCTGACTGGGCTGGATACCGTGCCGCTCTGCGCCGACCCGCTGGTGCTGATCGTGCCGCGCCGCCATGCGCTGGCCGGCGCGCGGCGCACGTCGCTGCGGGCCGCCATCGACGAGCCCTTCATCGGACTGCACGAGGGCAACGCGCTGCAGGCGCTGGTGGCGGGCCAAGCTCGCCGGCTGGCGCCCGATTGGGCCTGTCGCTGGGTGCTGGGCAGCCTGGACGCCGTGTGCCGCATGGTGGCGCTGGGTGCGGGCGTGGCCGTGGTGCCACGCGCGGTGGCCGAGCGCGAAGCGCGCGCCGGCCGGTTGAGCCGCGTTGCCCTGACCGAACCCTGGGCGGCCCGTCGGCTCGTGCTGGCCGCGCGCGACCTCAAGGCCTTGCCGGGACCGGCCGCAGGCCTGGCGCGGTTCCTGATCGACGTGATGGTCAGCCCGGAGCCGCCACCTGGGCGCGGCCCCGGCGCCCGACGTCAGCGGCCGTAGCTGCCGCCCGAGCGGTTGCGATTGCCGCCACCGGTTCCGGCGTTGCCCCGGTTGCCACCGCCGCCACGCGAGCGGTTGCGCCCGCCGCCGCTCTTGCTCATCAGGTCGATGCTGGTGCGCATCGGGTCGGGCTGGCCGGCCGCGCCGTGGCTGGGCCCGGCCGGGCGATGGCGTTTGCCGTGCAGATTGGTCTGCAGCGGGTCGATGTGGCGCGGCAGGCGGTCGAGGTCGCGATCCTCGTCGTCGTCGAAGCCGCTGGCCTGCTCGCGCGGGGCGCGCGGCGGTTGCGCCTGGCCCTGCGGACGCGTACCCGGCTGACCGCCGGCGCCGTTGCCGCGGCCACGGCGGCGCCGGTTGCGGCTGCCGCGCTCGCCTTGCGGGCGGTCGGTGCGGCCGCCGTCGACCGGCTGGCCGTCGGCGCTCGCCAATTCGGCGGCGTCGTTGTCGTCCGAACCTTCGGCCGTCCGGTGGCGTGGAGGCTGGGGCGCGGGCGCGCCGCCACGGCCGCGGCCACCCTGACTGGCCTTGTTCTCGCGAATGCGCTGCATCATTTCCTGGCGCGCCGCCTTGGCGGCCGCTGCCATGACCTCGCGGCTGGGCGTGCGCCCCAGTCCGCCCCACAGGGTTTGCCGGCCCATGGCGATGGGTTCGGCCTTCTCGTCGGGCTCGGGGCCGAAGCCGTCCAGCAGGCGCACCGGAATCTGCTGTTTGGTGAAGCGCTCGATCTCGTGCATGAAGCCTTCCTCGTCCATGCAGACCAGACTGACGGCCTCGCCGCTGGCGCCGGCGCGGCCGGTGCGGCCGATGCGGTGGACATAGTCCTCGGGCACGTTGGGGATGTCGTAGTTGACCACGTGCGGCAGTTCGTCGATGTCGATGCCGCGCGCGGCGATGTCGGTCGCCACCAGGGCGCGCAACTCGCCGCTCTTGAAGTCGGCCAGCGCCTGGGTGCGCGCGGTCTGGCTCTTGTTGCCATGCAGTGCCATGGCCTTGATGCCGTGGTCGTTCAGGTAGTCGGCCACCTTGTTGGCGCCGAACTTGGTGCGCGTGAACACCAGCACCTGGCTCCAGTCGCCGCCCTCGATCAGGTGCGCCAGCACCTCCTTCTTGCGGTTGCGGCCCACGGGATAGATCAGCTGGCTGATGCGCTCCACCGTGGTGTTGGGCGGCGTGACCTGCACGCTCCTGGGGCTCTTCAGCAGGCTGCCGGCCAGTTCGCGGATCTCGGCGCTGAAGGTGGCCGAGAACAGCAGGCTCTGCTTGTTCCTGGGCAGCAGCGCCAGCACCTTCTTGACGTCGTGGATGAAGCCCATGTCGAGCATGCGGTCGGCCTCGTCCAGCACCAGCAGCTCGACGTGCGAGAGATCGATGTGACCCTGCTGCTCCAGGTCGAGCAGACGGCCGGGCGTGGCGACCAGGATGTCGACGCCGGCCTGGATGCGCTCGATCTGCGGGTTCATGCCGACGCCGCCGAAGATCACGGTGGAGGTCAGCTCAAGGTACTTGCCGTACGTGCGCGTCGATTCCTCGACCTGCGCCGCCAGCTCGCGCGTCGGCGTCAGCACCAGCGCGCGGATGGCGCAGGTCTTGGCGGCCGGCCGCGTGCTCAGCAACTGCAGGATCGGCAGCATGAAGCCGGCGGTCTTGCCGGTGCCGGTCTGCGCGCCGGCCAGCAGGTCGTGGCCGCCCAGCACCAGCGGAATGGCTTGCGCCTGGATCGGGGTGGGGGCGGTGTAGCCCTGCTCGTGCACAGCCCGCAGGATGGCGGGCGCCAGGTTCAGATCATCAAAAGTCATCAGTGGTGCGCCCGTCTCGTGAAGGCGCTGGGAGCTTCGGGCCTGTTCCGGCGGGTGCCGGCCAGTCAGCCAGGCAAGAAGCGGGTTCTTGTTGGGGTGGGCTCGAATCGGACGGCTTGGCGCCCGATGAACCCCAGCAGGGAAGCTGGCTGAGCCGGCTGAACTGGTGGGCCGGCAGCGCGCCTATTATCTCATGAAGCACCGCCTTGCCCACCGGCCACCGTTGACTGTTTCGTCATGACCGTTTCCACCACCTTTGGTTACAGCCCCACCGAGGATCGCCTCTGGATCAGTTGCAGCGCCTGGCCGCAGCGCGTCTGGCTGACTCGCCGCATTGCCCAGGCGGTACTGCAGGCGGGCGTGCGGATGATCGAGGCCGGCGGCGCCACCGCATCGCCGCAGGCCGATTCCCGCCCGCCCGCCGAACGCGCGGCGGCGGCGCACGACGCATCGCTCAATCGCCTGCGTCCCGGCGAGCCGCCGATGCTGAGGACCGGGCGCGAAGCGGCGGATGCGCCCGAACTCGATGGCGCGGTGCTGTGCACCCGTTTCCTGCTGCTGGATACCGGCACCCATTCCGAACTGGTGTTCAGCACCCGCGCCGGCGAGCGCCGCCTGCGGCTGGATCGCACCGAACTGCACCGCTGGCTGCATGCGTTGCAGATGGTGATGGCGCCGGCACGCTGGCACGAATGGACCGCGCCGCCCGACTGGCTGACCCGCAGCTACCTGCCGCCCGCCCTGAAGGCCTTGCTGGCGCCAGCCTCACGAATAGGTCCGAATTGAATGCCGGCTCCGGCCGACGGCACAGCACCGATAATCGGACTTGAACGGCAGGTGGCTACGCCGCCGAACCGCACGCCGTCTCCTCACCGTTTTCAAGCCTTGCCTGCCGTTAGCGCTGTGCTGACGTGCGCTGGCTGCCATCCATCAGAGAGTATCCATGGCCCAGTACGTCTACACCATGAACCGCGTCAGCAAGATCGTGCCGCCCAAGCGCACCATCTTGAAGGACATTTCGCTCAGCTTCTTTCCCGGCGCCAAGATCGGCGTGCTGGGCCTGAACGGGTCGGGCAAGTCCACCCTGCTCAAGATCATGGCCGGCATCGACAAGGAGATCGAGGGCGAGGCCATCGCCATGCCGGGCCTGGACATCGGCTACCTGTCGCAGGAGCCCAGGCTCAACCCCGACAACAGCGTGCGTCAGGAAGTGGAGGAGGCGCTGGGCGAGGTCAATGCCGCCCGGACGCGGTTGGAGGATATCTACGCCGCCTACGCCGAGCCGGATGCCGACTTCGACGCCCTGAGCGAGGAGCAGGGCAGGCTGGAGGCCATCATCGCCGCCGCCGGCACCGACAGCGAGCACCAGCTGGAGATCGCCGCCGACGCGCTGCGCCTGCCGCCCTGGGACGCCACGGTGGGCAAGCTCTCGGGCGGCGAGAAGCGTCGCGTGGCGCTGTGCAAGCTGCTGCTGTCCAAGCCCGACATGCTGCTGCTGGACGAGCCCACCAACCACCTGGACGCCGAGAGCGTGGAGTGGCTGGAGATCTTCCTGCAGCGATTTCCCGGCACTGTCGTCGCCATCACGCACGACCGCTACTTCCTCGACAACGCCGCCGAGTGGATCCTGGAACTCGACCGCGGCCATGGCATCCCGTGGAAGGGCAACTATTCGAGCTGGCTGGAGCAGAAGGAAGCGCGCCTGATGCAGGAGAAGAAGAGCGAGGACGCGCGCATGAAGGCGATGAAGAAGGAACTGGAGTGGGCGCGCCAGAACCCCAAGGGCCGGCAGGCGAAATCCAAGGCGCGCCTGGCTCGCTTCGAGGAGCTGAGCGACTACGAGTACCAGAAGCGCAACGAGACGCAGGAGATCTTCATCCCAGTCGCCGAGCGCCTGGGCACCGAGGTGATCGAATTCAGGAACGTGAGCAAGAGCTTCGGTGACCGCCTGCTGATCGACGACCTCAGCTTCAAGGTGCCGGCCGGCGCCATCGTCGGCATCATCGGCCCCAACGGCGCCGGCAAGTCGACGCTGTTCCGGCTGATCGCCGGCAACGAGCAGCCCGACTCGGGCGAGATCAAGATCGGCAAGACCGTGCAGCTGGCCTTCGTCGACCAGAGCCGCGACGCGCTGGCCAACGACAAGACGGTGTGGGAGGACATCTCCGGCGGGCTCGACCTCATCACCGTCGGCAAGTTCCAGATGCCCAGCCGCGCCTACGCCGGCCGCTTCAACTTCAACGGCCAGGACCAGCAGAAGAAGGTCGGCATGCTGTCGGGCGGCGAGCGCGGCCGTCTGCACCTGGCCAAGACCCTGATGCAGGGCGGCAACGTGCTGCTGCTGGACGAGCCCAGCAACGACCTCGACGTCGAGACCCTGCGCGCGCTGGAGGATGCCTTGCTCGAATTTGCCGGCAGCGTGATGGTGATCAGCCACGACCGCTGGTTCCTGGACCGCATCTGCACCCACATCCTGGCGGCCGAAGGCGACTCGCAATGGACCTTCTTCGACGGCAACTACCAGGAATACGAGGCCGACAAGAAGAAGCGCCTGGGCGAGGAGGGCGCGCGGCCGCACCGGGTGCGCTTCAAGGCGCTGAAGTGACGCATGGCGACACGGCCGACGCAAGCAGGTGCCATGCTGGCAGTGCTGGTGTTGGGCGTGGCGCACGCGGATGCCACTGGTCGCAGAACGGGTTCCGTGCCAGAAAATCGGTAGGCTGATCGGCTTCTGCGGTACGCTGGCGACTGCAGCCCGCTGGCGGGCCAGAGGCCATGGACGAGGCGACGAACGATGGAATCCGCAAAGCTTGATCGGCTGGTTCAGCGCAGCATTGTGCTGCTTGCCGTGCTGTTTGGTGTGGCCACCCTGTTCGCCGGCGGGCGGGCGCTGAGCGGGGTCGATCCGGGCTACGTGGTGTACCGGCCGCTGCTGGTCTTCAACTTCCTGATGGGCTTTGCCTACATCGCGGCTGGCGTGCTGGCGTGGCGCAGCCTGGCGGCCGGCCGCCTGATCGCCGGCATCATCTTCGTGCTGAATGCGGTCGTGCTGGCCGCGGTCGTCTACCTGTACCAGAGCGGCGCCGCGGTGGCGGTGGACAGCGTGCGCGCCATGAGCTTGCGCACGGTGGTCTGGCTGGTGCTGACGGTGGGTCTGACCTGGTTGCTGCTGCGCCATCGCGACGGCGCGCAGCGTGCGATGAGGCCTTAGACGGACAGCCCCGAACCGCTCATGGGGCCTTGTTCGCCGCTGCGACGCGGGCGCACCGGATGCGGTTCAGGGCATTGAAGTGGGTCTCCTGTGGGGCGTCGACGCCTGCCCCGAGGGGCCGCAGCCAGCGGCCGGAAAGCCCCGCGCCGCGGATGTCCCCGGAGCGCTTCCTCCGGAGCCGCTCGACGCACCCCATGTAGTCGAGCGTGCTATTCTGTAACGCACCGTTAACCACTCGATGCCCGGATGAGTGCACCGGCTGCGCCAGCTGCTGAGGTGCGTTTCCCAGCGCAGCAGCGGTCTCGCGGCGCGCGGAACGGGGTTCATCGTCGCGGACTGAAGGGGACACGCATGAAGAACGTCGTTCGGATCCATGCCGGGAAAGCGCGCTCGTATGTGGTGACCGAGGAAGGCGCCGTCTGGGGCTGGGGCAGCATCAGGCAACTGCGTCCCAGTGATTTCATGGCGCCGGAACAGGCAGCCGCACTGTGTGAGTCAGCGAACCCGTCTCGCGTGGGGCACTCCCGGTTTGCGCGGGCCGCCCCGATTCAATTGACGACCGTGGCTTCGTCCAGGGTCGCGGACGTGGCTGACGCTCGCGCAGACGTGCTGATGCTGACGAAGTCCCGGCAGGTCGAGACGTGCCGGCCCTGTGTGTTTCCGGACGGGAGTGCGGGGATGCGCCTGATGCACCTGCGCGAGGTGTGCGGACTGGCCGTATCCGACAGCGCCGCTTACGCCGTGCGGCAAGGTGGCGATGTGTGGTCCTGGGGATTGAACGCGTCGGGTCAGCTTGGACGCCCTGCAGCGGGTCTTCAGGCACCACCGGGCTCGGTCCCGGATCTTCCTGCGATCACCTCGATCGCTGCGGGCGCAGGCCACGTGCTGACTCTCGACGAGGAAGGGCGCGTGTGGAGCTGGGGCGCCAATGCTGCCGGGCAGCTTGGGCAGGGCAATCTGCAGCCCCAGGCCAAACCGGTGCGGGTGCGGATTCCCGCGCCCATCACGCAGGTCAGTGCGGGCGCAACGCACAGCTTGGCGATCGACGAATCGGGCTGGCTGTGGGCTTGGGGCTCCAATCCTCATGGTCAACTGGGCATTTCGGACGGCAGTTATCGCACCGAACCGGCGATGCTCGAGCTGCCGTTTGCTGCCAGGGAAGTCGGCGCCGGCATGCATTTCAGCGTGGTCACCGACCGTTCAGTTACGGTCTATGCCTGGGGATGGAACGGGTTGACCCAACTGGCGCAGGACGGAGTGACGGCAAGTGCCAAGCCCACTCGGGTGCCCGGATTGGCGGATGTGGATCAGCTGTCGGTCGGTACGGCCCACGTGCTTGCCTTGTGCGCCAGACAGGTTTTCGCCTGGGGCGACAACCGTCAGGCCACCTGCGGCCTGGCGCCTGACGTGCGTGCCGTGTCCGCGCCACGGCGTGTCGAACTGGCGTGAGGAGGCAAACACCATGAAATCGATCGGGTCAACCCATGCCAAGCTTCTGGGCGAGAGTGCGTCGATGTCCCGCCGCGAGTGCCTGCAGTGGTCAGCGCGTCTTGCCATGGGGGCGATGCTGCCGGCCGCCGGACTGGGCCTCGCCAGTTGCGGTGGCGACGGTGACGGCGGCACCGCCGATACGCTGCCCGAGCCGCCGTTGCTGCGCTCCAGGGGCGGCCGGCTGGATCTGGAACTGCGGCTGGCGTACGCACGGCAGCAACTGCCGTATCCTCTGGTGCTCGACACGCCGGCGTATCCCGCGCCATCCAGCGTGAGGCATGTCCATCTTCGCAGCTACAACGGCCGGTACCTGGCCCCCACGGTGCTGCTCGACAGTGGCGACATGTTGCGCGTCAAGCTGATCAATGCGCTGCCCGACAACGTTCCGAATGAATCGAGCCTGCCGTATCTCAACCACCAGAACAGCACCAACCTGCATTTTCACGGCCTGCACGTCGATCCCAAGGAGATCCGTCCCGGCGTCTTCGGCGATTACGTGGTCGATAACGCGGATGCGGGCGTGCTGCCGGGTCAGCACCGGAACCATGAGATCCAGCTGCCGGCCAATCATCCGGACGGGATCTACTGGGACCACCCGCATCTGCACGGGGCGACGAATTCGCAGGTCCTGAGCGGCCTGTTCGGCGCCATCCTGATACGCGACCCGTCCAACGAGTTCACGGCCGACCCCGAGATCGAGGATCGCTGCATTTTCGTTCACAAGCTGGTGTTGAACGACGAGGGAAGGGTCGACTCCTTCTACGACTCCCTCATCACGCGCCGCTCTGCCTTCCTGCTCAACGGCGCGGCCCAGCCGACCATGGTCATGCGGCCGGGACAGGTGCAGCGCTGACATTTCATCAACGCGACATGTTCTGGCCGTTCACGCCCGTGCTCGATGGCCACGTCATGCAGGCCTATGCGCGTGACGGCAACAATCTGGACCGGAAATTCCTGCCGGTGCACGCGCAGAGCGGGCCCAGTACACCCGGCGTCACCTGGCCAGGGACGGCGATCTATCCGGGCAACCGCCTGTCGGTGGTGGTTCAGGCCGACAGCCAGCCCGGCACCTACTTTCTTCGCTCGATCCAGAGTCCGTTTGGTGACCAGGAGGAAATTGTCGCCAAGCTGGTGGTCGAGGGCTCGCCTCGCAGGATGAGTTTCCCGTCCGCCAGGCTGCTTGGCGGCCATTCGGTTGGGGTCCCCATCACCGGCGAGGAACTGGCGCGGCACGGCGGGCATCAGCGCCACCTGATGCTTTCCGTGGAAAGCCCGGACAGCGAGTTGCTGCCAGCCACGAGCGACATCGACGGCAAGGAGTGGTTCATCCCCGAAAGCGACGCGGCCGAGATCGACAAGAACTTCGTGTTCGCCGCCGGTCGCGCGGGTGGCCCGATCGTGCCATTTCAATCATCGCTCACGGAGACGCAGACCGTACCGCTCAACGCCGTCGAGGAATGGACGATCTACAACGGCAACAATATCCGCACCCGTTTCACATTCACGTGAACGAATGCTACGTGGTGCGCATCAACGGCCAACCGGTGGAGCCCTACTGGGCCGACACCCTGGCCCTGCCGCGCAAGGGCAGCGTGACCTTTCGCTCGCGCTTCACCGACTTCACGGGGACTTTCGTGTGGCACTGCCATGCGTTGAACCATGATGACATGGGCATGATGCAGATCGTGGAAGTCGTGTGAACACCCACAAGAACGCACCAGCGATGCTCAGGGGGGTGACACGTCGCTCGAGGAGCGTAGAGTTGTGCGGTTGCGGGCTGCGCACCCTTCGCCCACGACTGGAGGAAAACCGATGCGTCCACGCCACCCCGCTGCAACGTGTCATCGCCCTGGTCGCGAAGTTGTTCGGCGCGCTCACCCTGTTCGCGGGCGGCCGTGCGCTGAATGGCGTCGATCGGGGGTTACGCGGTATTCAGGTCATTGCTGATCTTCGATGTTCCGATGGGTGTGGCCTACATCGTCTCGGGTGTGCTGGCACGGCGCAGCGTGTGGGCAGGTCTGGTGCGACGGCGGCCGTCGACGGCGTGCGGGCGATGGGTTTTCGCACCGTGGTCCGGCGTACGCCGGCCTGAGGGCGGGCCGCAGTGCCCGCGTCGATTGAAAGGAGCGTGACATGGATGCAGCGACCGCAATGGCCATGCCCGAGTGGGACGTGGTCCAGTGGTTCAACACCGGGCAGCCGATCCGCGTCGCCGACCTGAGCGGCCAGGTGGTGCTGGTGCATGCGTTCCAGATGCTGTGCCCGGGCTGCGTCATCAACGCCATCCCGCAGGCGCGCAAGGTGCACCAGCTGTACGGGCGGCGCGGCGTCGCGGTGATCGGCCTGCACACCGTGTTCGAGCACCATGACGCCATGCAGCCGCACGCGCTGCAGGCCTTCATCCACGAATACGGCCTGCACTTTCCGGTCGGCGTCGACGCTCCGTCGGACGACGTGTCAGGCATCCCGCGCACCATGCGGCGCCTGGGCCTGCAGGGCACGCCGACCACGTTGGTGCTGGACCGGCAGGGGCGGGTGCGCGTACAGCACTTCGGCCATCTGGAAGACCTGCCGCTGGGTGTCTTGTTGGGGCAACTGCTGACGGAGCCGTTGCCCAGCGCCGAAGCGGCGCAGTGAGGCTGCAACCCTACGTCCAGGTCGACGACACGCCGTTCAGGGCGACGCCCGAGACCGTGCTGGCGCGGCGTGGACCGGCGCCTCACACCCGACGCAATCCTGTGGCGCTGAACGAGTGGGATTACGGCGACGTCGTGTACCGCTTTCAGGACAGCGGCCGACTGGAAGAAGTGACGCAGCGCGCGACGGTGTTGTACCTGCTGGACGTGGTGGGCGTGATCGACGTGCCGCTGGCCGGCCTGCCGGCCTTCGTGCGGGCGCACGACGCGCAAGCCTTCGAGCGCGCTGGTTTCCTGGTGAGTCCGCGCTACGGCCTGGCTTTCGTGCCAGCCGAGCCAGGCTGGGTCACGGCGTTGGCGGCGCACTGCATCGACAGCTGGCGCGCGCTGAGAGCCGTTGCGGCATCATCGGTGCCGGGTCAGCATCGAGTGATCGAGGCCCTTCCGGCATGGATGCGGCGTTTTCAGCGTTGGCGTCATGGCAGTTGCCCGACCGCCTTGAGGGTCTCCTCGACGTGTTTGAGCGGATCGCTGCCCTGGTGCGTGAAGGCGATCCGGCCGTCCTGCCTGATCACGTAGGAGATGCGACTGGCGACGCCGGGCAGCAGCGACGCCGCATCGTAGGCCTTGATCGTCTGCGCTTTCGGGTCTGACGCGACGGCAAACCGGTCGCGGCAGGCTTCGGTCGAGAAGCGCTTGAGCGTCTCGATGTCGTCGTGCGACATGCCGATCACGGACGCGCCCAGCGCCGCGAACCTCGGGCTGGCTTCCGCGAATGCATTGGCCTCGATGGTGCAGCCGCGCGTGAACGCCTTGGGATAGAAGTACAGCACCACCGGCCCTTTTTTCAGCGCCGCGGCCAGATCGAAATCGAAGGTCTTGCCCGCCAGCGCGGCCGGCGTGGTGAACAACGGCGCGGTGTCGCCCGGTTCGAGCGCGGCCAGTCCGACCGATGGCAGGCTCATCATCAGCGCGAGGGCGACTGGAAACAGGCGACGCATGAAGGTTCTCTCCCGGAGCTTGTGCGATGCGGCGTCACGTGGGCCATGGCGCACCGCGGCATGTTAGCCCGATGCGGCGGAACCCGCAGCAAAAGAAAAGTCCGCACAGTCATGGACTTGTGCGGACTTTAGGGTGGTGCCGACTGCCGGGATCGAACTGGCGACCTACGCGTTACGAGTGCGTTGCTCTACCAACTGAGCTAAGTCGGCGAAATCAGGAATCCTGCATTATAAAGGGGCCTTACCCGGGCGTCGGAATCGACGGAACTCAGCGCGCCAGGATGCCGTCCAATCCGGACGGCCAATCGCGTCCGACTACAGGAGACCATGACAATGCTCAAGTCCGACCACTTGCTCGACACCCGCGCCCTGCTCGATCTTCCAGCCGAGCCGCAGGCGCCCTCGCGGCGCACGGCCTTGAAGCTGGGCCTGGGTGTCGGGTACGCGGCCGCCACGCTGCCGATCATGGCGCAGACGGCAATCAAGACCCCGGCCGACGGCCTGACGACGGGCGAGGTGATGATCGACGTGGCCGGCTTCAAGATGCCGGCCTACCGTGCGCAACCGGCGGGCAAGACCGGTCTGCCGGTGGTGCTGGTGCTGTCCGAGATTTTTGGCGTGCACGAGTACATCGCCGACACGGCGCGGCGCTTTGCCAGGGCCGGTTATCTGGCGATCGCGCCCGAGTTGTTCGTACGCCAGGGCGACGCGCAAAGCTATGGCGAAATGGCCAAGCTGATGAGCGAAGTCATCGCCAAGGTGCCCGATGAGCAGGTGATGGGCGATCTCGATGCCGCCGCTGTCTGGGCCGCGGCCAATGGCGGCGACGCCGGCAAGCTGGGCGTGACCGGCTTCTGCTGGGGCGGGCGCCAGACTTGGCTGTACGCGGCGCACAACCCCAGGGTCAAGGCCGGCGTGGCCTGGTACGGCCGTCTGGTGGGCGAGCCCAGCGCCCTTGCGCCCAGGCACCCCGTGGATGTGGCGGCGCAGTTGAAGGCGCCGGTGCTGGGCCTGTATGGCGAGGCCGATACCGGCATCCCCCTTGACACGGTCGATAAGATGAAAGCCGCCCTGGCCAAGGCGGCCGAAAGCGGCAACGCCGCCGCCAAGGCCTCGCAATTCGTGCTGTATCCCGAGGCGCCGCACGCCTTCCACGCCGACTATCGGCCGAGCTTTCGCAAGGAGGCCGCCGAGGATGGCTGGAAGCGCGCGCTGGCGTGGTTTCAGCAGCATGGCGTGGCTTGATGCGTCCATCGGCTGCGCAGCGCGGGCCGCCTTCGGGCGGCTTTTTCGTGCGGCGCCGACGTGGCGTCGTGCGTCCGGATCAAGTCAAGACTTTTCACGTCAACAAAACCGGCGACAGCATCCATGAATCTGGCATACATCCTGATCGGCACGCTGGTGGCCGGTGTCGGCAGCGTCTGGATCGCCGCCGTGCTGTCCTTTGGCGTGCTGGCGCGCTATACGCAGCACATGCTCAGCCTGGCCGCGGGTGCGCTGCTGGCAACCGCCTTTCTCAAGCTGCTGCCCGAGGCCTTCGAGAGTGGAATGGAGGTCCAGGCGCTGTCGATGACCTTGCTGGCTGGCCTGGTGTTCTTCTTCCTGCTCGACAAGGCCGAGTTGTGGCACCACGCGCATGAGTACCACCATGGGCTGCCGACGCTGGACGAGGCCATGGCCGCCGAAGTCGGCGCAGCCGAAAACGACCACGGCACGCACCATCACGGTCACGCCCATCACGGCCATCACACCCACGCGCACGCGCACGCGCACGCACATCACGGTGGCGGCTGGACGGTGCTGGCGGGCGACAGCGTGCACTGCTTCGGTGACGGCGTGCTGATCGCCTCGGCCTTCATGGCCGACCCGCAACTGGGCTTGGCGGCGGCGCTGGCGGTGCTGGTGCACGAGGTGCCGCACCACATGGGCGACCTGGCGGTGCTGCGATCGGGCCACGGCGGCAACCGACGCGCCGCGCTGGTCAAGGTGTCGCTGGCCGGCGCGGCGACGGCGCTGGGCGGCGTGGTCGGTTACCTGCTGCTGGGCCGGCTGGCCGGCTTGCTGCCCTACCTGCTGATGCTGGCGGCCAGCAGCTTCATCTACGTGGCGCTGGCCGACCTGATCCCACAGCTGCAAAAGCGGTTGAACGTGCGGGCGACGGTGGCGCAAATCCTCTGGTTGGCCATTGGCATTGGTCTGGTGGCGCTGGTCGGCGCCTTGGGTGTCGAGCACGCGCATCACGACGAGCCGGCGGCGCAGCGCTCGGCCCCGGTGCACGACCATTGAAGCCGCACGATGATCGTGCAGAGCGATGCGTGTGCGCTGCGGTGCCGGACGCTCCGGCCAGCCGTGCGATGGGCCGGGTGCGCGGCAGGTCAGGCTCAGCCTTTGGCGACCGGCAAGCCCTCGGTGCGGCACCATTCGCTCCAGCTGCCGGCGTACAGCGCTGCCGGTGGGTAGCCAGCCAGTTCCATCGCGATCACGTTGGGCACGGCGCTGACGCCGCTGCCGCAGTGGTGCACCACGCCGTCGGCATCGTGGCCGGCGAGCAGCTGGTCGAACTCGGCCCTGAGTTGCGAGGGGGATTTGAAGCGACCGTCGGCGTCGAAGTTGTCGGTGAACGGGCGGTTGAGCGCGCCCGGGATGTGGCCGGCGACCGGGTCAAGCGGCTCCACCTCGCCGCGGTAGCGCGGCGTGGCACGGGCGTCGATCAGGGTCTGCGTTGGCCGGCCGAGCTGCTGCGCAACCTCGTCGGTCCGCGCCAGGCGGCGCAGTTCGGGCTTCAGGTGAAAGCTGCCGGCCGCACGCGGTCGGGCCGGGCCGGATGCCACCGCGCCAGCGGCGGCTTGCCAGGCCTGCAGGCCGCCGTCGAGCATGGCCACGGCATCGTGGCCGGCCCATTTGAGCATCCACCACAGGCGGCCGCAGTAGCCGCCGCCGTTGCGGTCGTAGACCACCGCCTGCATCGTGTTGTCGAAGCCGACGCTGGCCAGCCAGGCGGCGAAGCGCTCGCGCGTCGGCAGCGGGTGGCGGCCGCCGTTGACGGCTGGTGCGGGCGGGTGCGCGCTCAGGTCGCGCTCCAGGTGCGCCTGCACCGCACCCGCGATCCGCTGGTCGGCGAACATGGCGTCGGCCCGGGCCGCCTCGCCCAGCTCGCTGCTGCAGTCAAACACCATCAGCGGCGCGCCGCCGGCTTGCAGGGCTTGGAGTTCGTCGACGGAGATCAGGTGGGTGTGGCTCATGTCAGTGGGACTCTGCGGGTGGGTTGGGCAGCGCGCGAGCGCGCAGGAAGGTGGCGGTCATGCCGCTGGCGATGATGGTCATCATGCCGAGCCAGCCGATCAGCGGGATCCGGTCGCCGAACAGCAGCACGCCGAACAGCGCGGCAAACACGATGCCGGTGTACTGCAGGTTGGCCACCACCATGGTGGCGCCGCGGGTGTAGGCGCGCGTCATGCACAGCTGGCCGAGCGCGCCCAGGATGCCGACCGCCAGCAGCCACAGCGCCTGCGGCGTGTTCAGTGGGTGCATGTCGAAGAACTGCATGCCGATGCCGCCGGCCAGCGCCGCGCCGACGCAGAAATAGAACACGGTGCGCGGCTCGGGCTCACCCACGCGGCCGAGCGCGGCGACCTGGATGTAGGCCAGCGCCGACATCAGGCCCGACATCAGGCCGATCAGGCCGGCGAACAACTGGTTCTGCTCCAGCGTCGGGCGCAGCATCAGCACCACGCCGCCAAAGCCGGCCATCACCGCCAGCACCAGCGGGCCCTGGCGGCGGATGTCGGCCAGGCGCCCCAGCAGCAGGGTGCCGCCGATCAGGAATGCCGCCACCCACACGCCGCTCATGTAGTTGAGCGTCATGGCGGTGGCCAGCGGCAGGTGGGCGATGGCGTAGAACCAGGCCACCAATGCCGACACGCCGATCATGTTGCGCCACACGTGCATCATCGGCACGGTGGTGCGCAGGCTCACATTTTGCGAGCGCATCACCGCCCACATGAAGACGATGCCGATGGCGCCGCGGTAGCAGACGATCTCCAGCGGGCCGAAGTGGGGCGAGGCGTACTTGATGCACACGCTCATCAGCGCGAAGAAGAGCGAGGCGGCAACCATCCAGGCGGCTTGCATGGGCGGCGATTATCAACAGAAATGGCCCGTGCATCGCGGTGGATGCACGGGCCGCCGGCGCGGCGAACGAAGGTTTCAGGCCGTGAGCGTGATCCCCATCGCGCGCCGGTACCACTCGTGAAAATGCTGCATGCCGTCTTCCATCGGGCTCTGGTAGGGGCCGACCTCGTTGTCGCCGCGCAGCATCAGCGCCTTGCGGCCGGCGTCCATGCGCTCGGCGATCTCGTCGTCCTCGATGGCGGTTTCCATGTAGGCGGCGCGCTGCGCTTCGACGAACTCGCGCTCGAAGGCGACGATTTCCTCGGGGTAGTAGAACTCCACCAGGTTCAGCGTCCTGTCGACGCCGATCGGGTGCAGCGTGCTGACGGTGAGCACGTGCGGGTACCACTCCACCATGATGTGCGGATAGTAGGTCAGCCAGATCGCGCCGCGCGCGGGTTTTTCGCCGCCCTGGTAGTTCAGCAGCACCTCGTGCCACTTCTTGTACACGTCCGAGCCCGGCCTGGCGAAGGTCGGCGCCACGCCCACGGTCTGCACCGAATACTCGGCGCCGAACTGCCACTGCAGGTCGTCGCAGGTGACGAAGTTGCCCAGGCCCGGGTGGAAGGGCTCGACGTGGTAGTCCTCCAGATAGACCTCGATGAAGGTCTTCCAGTTGTAGTTGCACTCGTGCAGTTCGACGTGGTCGAGTGCATAGCCCTCGAACGACATGTCCCTGGCCACGCCCATGCCGGCCAGATCAAAGGCGATGTCGCGGCCGTTGTCCTCGAACAGCAGGCCGTTCCATTCGCGCAGCGGGTAGTTGTTCAGGTGCAGGCAGGGATCGTGCTTGAAGTGCGGCGCACCCAGCAGCTCGCCGCTGCTGGCGTAGGTCCAGCGATGCACCGGGCAGACGATGTTGCCGCCCGCGTGCCCCTTGGCCTCGGTCAGCAGCGAGCCGCGCCCATTCAGCATGATGGCCTGGCGATGCCGGCAGACGTTGGAGATCAGCTCGACCTGGCCGTGCGGGTTGCGTGCCAGCGCGCGGCCGCCCGCCTCCTGCGGCAGGGCAAAGTAGTCGCCCGGCCTGGGCACGGACAGCGCATGGCCGACATAGCGTGGGCCGGACTCGAACAGCAGCTTCTTCTCGCGCTCGAGCAGCGCCTGGTCAAAATAGGACTGGACGGGAAGTTGACTTGCCGCCTGCTGTAACTGAAGACTCAAATCAGACATGGTGTTCCGATGTTGAAGACTCCCCCTATGAAGGGGCAGGAAGTCGGCGCTTTGGCATCCTGAGATGCGGCGTGCGCAAACTGGGCTGAATCCGGTGCTGGCGCGCGCCGGAACCTTTCATTTTACTGGATCAACGCCATCACGACATGCCGCCCGGCACCGGCGTCGGACCCGCGCCATCAGCCGCTCGGCGCGACGCACCTAAAATAGCCGTTTTGCCCGCCATGCCACGCAAGACCGACACCGACCCCCGGCAGCCCGCCAGCTATGGCGAGGCCGTGGAGCAACTCGAGCAGTTGATCGGGCGGCTGGAGTCGGGGCAGTTGCCGCTGGAAGAACTGCTTGGCCAGTACCAGCGCGGCACCGAATTGCTGCGCTACTGCCGCGACCGCCTGCAGGCGGTCGAGGACCAGGTCAAGGTGCTCGACGAAGGCGGTGATCTGAAGCCATGGATACCCGAGTAAGAATGCAGGAATTTCCGGCCTGGGTGGCCACGCAGTTGGAGCAAGTCGAACAGGCGCTGATCGACTGGGTGCCCACCGAGGTGCCGGCCGGCCTGGGTGATGCGATGCGCTATGCGGTGCTGGATGGCGGCAAGCGCCTGCGTCCGCTGCTGGTGCTGGCCGCCAGCGATGCGGTACAGGGTCACGCCGAAGCCGCGCTGCGCGCGGCCTGCGCGGTGGAACTGGTCCACGCCTATTCGCTGGTGCACGACGACATGCCGTGCATGGACGACGACGTGCTGCGCCGCGGCAAGCCGACGGTGCACGTGCAGTTCGGCGAGGCGCAGGCGCTGCTGGCCGGCGATGCCCTGCAGGCGCTGGCATTCGAGGTGCTGACGCCAGCGCCGGCGAACGTGCCGCCAGCCATGCAGGCCGCGCTGTGCGCTCTGCTGGCGCGCGCGGCCGGTGCACTTGGCATGGCGGGTGGCCAGGCGATCGACCTGGCCAGCGTCGGCAAGGCGCTGGCCGAGCCGGAGTTGCGGCAGATGCACAAGCTGAAGACCGGCGCACTGCTGCAGGCCAGCGCCGCCATGGGCGCGGCCTGCGGCAGCGACGTGCCGGCGGGCGTGCGGGCGGCGCTGCTGGATTACGGCGCGGCGGTCGGGCTGGCCTTTCAGGTGGTCGACGACATCCTGGATGCCACCGTCGACTCGCAGGCGCTCGGCAAGACCGCCGGCAAGGATGCCGCCGACGACAAACCGACCTACGTGTCCGTGCTGGGCCTGCAGGCTTCGCAGGCACTGGTCGATGACTTGTGGGCGCAGGCGCAGCGCGCGCTGGACGCCAGTGGCCTGCACAACACCGAGCATCTGCGGGCCTTGGCCGACCTCGCGGTGCGGCGCAGGAACTGAACATGGCCAGCAAGCTTCTGCCATCGATCCCCGACCCGGCGGCGCTGCGCCGCCTGCAGCGTACGCAGCTCAAGGAGCTGGCCGACGAGCTGCGCGAATGCGTGTTGCACAACGTCGCGCGCACCGGCGGCCACTTGAGCTCCAACCTGGGCACGGTGGAACTGACGATTGCGCTGCACTACGTCTTCAACACGCCGCACGACCGGCTGGTGTGGGACGTCGGCCACCAGACCTACCCGCACAAGATCCTGACCGGACGGCGCGAGCGGATGCCGACGCTGCGCCAGCTGGGCGGCATTTCGGGCTTTCCGCGCCGCGACGAGAGCGAGTACGACACCTTCGGCACCGCGCATTCGTCCACCAGCATCTCCGCCGCGCTCGGCATGGCACTGGCCGCGCGCCAGAAGGGCGAGGAGCGCAAGGCCGTCGCCATCATTGGCGACGGTGCCATGACCGCCGGCATGGCCTTCGAGGCGCTCAACAACGCCGGGGTCGAGCGCGACGCGCGCCTGCTGGTGGTGCTCAACGACAACGACATGTCGATCAGCCCGCCGGTCGGTGCGCTGAACCGCTATCTGGCGCAACTGCTGAGCGGCCACTTCTACGCCACCGCCAGGAGCGTCGGCCGCAGCGTGCTGGGCCAGGTGCCGCCGCTGTTCGAGCTGGCGCGGCGCATCGAGCAGGGCGCCAAGGGCATGGTGGCGCCGGCCACGCTGTTCGAGAAGTTCGGCTTCAACTACATCGGCCCGATCGACGGACACGACCTGGACGCGCTGATCCCGACGCTGGAGAACATCCGCGAGCTGATGGCGCAAAAGGACGGGCCGCAGTTCCTGCACGTGGTGACGCGCAAGGGCCATGGCTACAAGCTGGCCGAGGCCGATCCGATCGCCTACCACGGTCCCGGCAAGTTCGACCCGGCGGTCGGTCTGGTTACCCCGGCGACGCCGCCCAAACCCACCTTCACCCAGGTGTTCGGCCAGTGGCTGTGCGACATGGCGCAAAAGGACGAGCGCCTGGTCGGCATCACGCCGGCGATGCGCGAGGGCTCGGGACTGGTGGAGTTCCAGCAGCGCTTTCCCGAGCGTTACTACGACGTCGGCATCGCCGAGCAGCACGCCGTGACCTTTGCCGCCGGCCTGGCCTGCGAGGGGCTGAAGCCGGTGGTGGCGATCTACTCGACCTTCCTGCAGCGCGCCTACGACCAGCTGATCCACGACGTGGCGATACAGCAGCTGCCGGTGGTGTTCGCGCTCGACCGCGCCGGCCTGGTGGGCGCCGACGGGGCGACGCACGCTGGCAACTACGACATCGCCTACCTGCGCTGCATCCCTCATGTGAGCCTGGCCTGTCCGGCCGACGAGCGCGAATGCCGCCAGCTGCTGTCGACCGCGTTCGCGCAGGATCACCCGGTGGCGGTGCGCTATCCGCGTGGCGCGGGCGCGGGTGTCGAGCCGTTCCAGGATCTGGGCGCCTTGCCCTTCGGCAAGGCCGAGTTGCGCCGCCAGGGCCGGCGCATCGCCATCCTGGCCTTCGGCACGCTGCTGTACCCGGCGCTGCAGGCGGCCGAGCGCCTGGACGCGACGGTGGTCAACATGCGCTGGGCCAAGCCGCTGGACACCGAACTGCTGCTGCAGGTGGCCGGTGCGCACGAGGCGCTGGTGACGCTGGAAGAGGGCGCCGTCATGGGCGGCGCCGGCAGCGCGGTGGCCGAGGCGCTGGCGGCCGCCGGCGTGGTCATGCCGCTGCTGCAGCTGGGCCTGCCCGATGAGTTCATCGAGCATGGCGATCCGGCGCGGCTGCTGGCGCTGCAGGGCCTGGACGCCGCCGGCATCGAGGCCTCGATCCGGCGTCGCTACGCCGCCGATCTGGCGCTGCCGGCTGCGCCGGCGCTGAAAGCGGTCGCCTGACGGCCAACGGGTTCGCCGGGCGTCGCTGCGCTGCGCGGCGTCTCGACGCTAGGTGAATTCCTGATGGCTGCGGTGGGCGGCGCGGTACTACACTCTGTTGTTGTCTTTTTGTAACCTGAATAAGGAGTGCCCTCCCATGGATCGTCGTTCACTCATCAAGCGCGCCGGCATCGCCAGCGTGCTGGCTGCCGGGGTTGCACCGGCCGTGCATGCGCAGCCGGCGGTGCGCTGGCGCATGGCCACGAGCTTCCCGAAGGCGCTGGAGACGCTGCACGGCTGTGCGGTGAAGTTCGCCGATACCGTCAAGGCGCTCTCGGGCGGCAAGTTCGAGGTATCGGTGCACGCCGGCGGCGAGCTGATGCCGGCGTTCGGCATCGTCGATGCCTTGGCCGACGACAGCATCGAAATGGGCGAGACCGCGGCCTACTACTACACCGGCAAGGATCCGTCCTTCGCCTTCGGCTGCGCGGTGCCGTTCGGCTTCAACGCCCAGCAGAGCCAGGCCTGGAAGCTGCACGGCAACGGCCGCAAGCTGATGGACGAGCTGTATGGCAAGTACAACTTCTTCGGCCTCAATGCGCTCAACACCGGCACCCAGATGGGCGGCTGGTATCGCAAGGAGATGAACAAGCCGGAGGACTTCAAGGGCCTGAAGATGCGCCTGGGCGGCGGTGTGTTCGGCGAGTCGATGGCCAAGCTGGGCGTGGTGGCGCAGAACATGCCCGGCGGCGACGTCTACCAGGCGCTGGAGAAGGGCACGCTGGACGCGGCCGAGTTCGTCGGTCCCTACGACGACGAGAAGATGGGCTGGAACAAGGTCGCCAAGTACTACTACTACGGCGCCTGGTGGGAAGGCGGCGCCGACCTGGAGTTCTTCATCAACCAGAAGGCCTTCGCCAAGCTGTCGGCCGAGCATCAGGCCATGGTGCGCGCGGCGGCGGACACGGCCTACAACGACGGCACGTCCAAGTACCTGACGCTCAACCCGATCTCGCTCAAGCGCCTGGTGGCCAGCGGCACGCAGCTCAAGCGCTTCAACAAGGAGGTCGTGCAGGCGGGCTTCAAGGCCGCCCAGGAGGTCTATGAGGAGCACAGTGCCAAGGACGCGCAGTTCAAGAAAATCTACGAGGATCTGCGCACCTTCCAGCGCGACCAGATCCTGTGGAACCGGGTGTCCGAGCTGGTGTTCACGCAGGACATGGCCTCGCTCAAGATCTGATGCCATGGCCGGCGCCCGCGGTGGCGCCAGCCAAACAGAAAACCGCAGCCATGGCTGCGGTTTTTTTCTGCCCGTGAGGCGGGCGGCGGGCGTCCGGCCGGGCCGCCCGGGCGCTACTTGCCGATCGCGTCCTGGATCGCCTTCATCGGGTCGTCCGGTTCGCCGCCGACCGGCCCGGTGGCGCCGCTGCTGTCACCCACGCCGGGTAGGCCGCCGTGCTCACCGGCCGGGGCTGGTGGCTCGGCAGCAGGCGTCGGGCTGGAGCCCGCGTTGCCGTCGGGAGCCGGGATGCCGAACAGCGGCGGTGCCGAGTGGAAGTCCGGGCTTTGATCGCTCTCGTTGAGATCCTGCAGCATCTGCTCGCCCACCGCCTTCATGTCGACCTTGATTTCCTCGTCCAGGCCGCCGGTCACCAGCACCGGGAAGGCGATCAGCACCGCCACCATGACCAGCTGCAGCACCAGGAAGGGGATCGCGCCCTTGTAGATCTGCATCGTCGTGACCGGCTCCATGGTCTTGCCGGTGTGGCTGTCCACATAGGGTTTCTCGGGCGCGACCGAGCGCAGGTAGAACAGCGCGAAGCCGAACGGCGGATGCAGGAACGAAGTCTGCATGTTCACCGCCAGCAGCACGCCGAACCAGACCAGGTCGATCCCCATTTTCTCGGCGATTGGCGCCAGCACCGGCACGACGATGAACGACAGCTCGAAGAAATCGAGGAAGAACGCCAGCACGAACACCATGACGTTCACGAAGATCAGAAAGCCCAGCTGCCCGCCCGGCAGCTTGGCCAGCAGGTGTTCGACCCAGATCGGCCCGTCGGCGGCCTGGAACACCATGCTGAAGATGGTGGCGCCGATCAGGATGAACATCACGAAGGACGCCAGCTTGGTGGTGGTGTCGAGCGCCTGGCGCAGGAGCTTCCAGCTCAGGCGCCTGCGCATGGTCGCCATGATCAGCGCGCCCATGGCGCCCATGGCGCCGCCTTCGGTGGGGGTGGCGACGCCGAGAAAGATGGTGCCGAGCACCAGGAAGATCAGCAGCAGCGGCGGGATCAGCACGAAGGTCACGCGCTCGGCCAGTTTGGACAGCAGCCCCAGGTGCGTGACGCGGTTGACCATCGCGACCAGCCAGGCGAAGAAGCTGCCGCCGCACATGGCGACGACGATCTTCTCGTCGGTCGGCACGAAGCTGACTTCCTCGCCTTCCCACCAGGTGTGGATGGCGGGCATCTCGTGGCCCAGCCACAGCGCCACCGCGGTCGAGAGCACCGCCAGCACCGCGAGCGAAAGATAGCCCGAGTGGCCATTGGGTTCGCGGAAGGTGCGCGCCTCGGGCGGCAGCGCCGGCACCGTCGTCGGCTTGAAGATCGCCAGCGCCAGGATCCACAGGATGTACAGCCCCATCAGCATGAAACCCGGCACGAAGGCGCCCTTGTACATGTCGCCCACGCTCTTGCCCATCTGGTCGGCCAGCACGATCAGCACCAGCGAGGGCGGGATGATCTGCGCCAGCGTGCCGGAGGCCGCGATGGCGCCGCTGGCGAGGCTGCGGCTGTAGCCGTAGCGCAGCATGATGGGCATCGAGATCAGGCCCATCGAGATCACCGACGCGGCGACCACGCCGGTGGTGGCCGCGAGCATGGCGCCGACCAGCACCACCGCCAGCGCCAGGCCGCCGCGCAAGGGGCCGAAGACCTGACCGACCGTGTCCAGCAGGTCCTCGGCCATGCCGCTGCGCTCGAGGATCAGGCCCATCAGGGTGAAGAACGGCACCGCCAGCAGCGTCTCGTTGGCCATGATGCCGATCAGGCGCAGCGGCAGCACCGACAGGATCGCCGATGGAAAGACGTCGAGGTAAACCCCAAGCAGGGCGAAGGTGAGGCCGGCGGCGCCCAGGGAGAAGGCAACCGGAAAGCCCAGGATCAGGAAACAGATCAGCCCGACGAACATGATCGGGGCGAAGTTGGACGCGATGAATCCCATGGTGTGCTGCTCCGGCGCTCAGTGGTTCTGCGCCGGGGCAGTGGTGCGGGCCTGGTCGCGCAGGGCCTCGATCAGGGCCTCTTCGTCGGAGGACGCGTCGGGCTTGATGGTCGGGTCAGGCCCCAGCCCGCGCATGAAGGCGATGCACTTGATCAGCTCCGACCAGCCCTGCAGCAGCAGCAGCACGAAGCCCAGCGGCAGCGCCAGCCAGACCGGCCAGCGGATCAGGCCGCCGGGGTTGTTCGACATTTCGCCGCTGGCGATCATCTGCATCGTCATCGGGATGACGTAGTACAGCACCATCAGGCAGACCGGCGTGAGAAAGAAGACCAGGCCGAGGATCTCGATGGCGAGCTGCAGCCTCTTGGGGAAGTGGCTGTTCAGCACGTCGATGCGCACGTGCTCGCGCTTGAGCAGCGTGTAGCCGGCGGCGATCAGGAAGGACCAGGCGAACAGGTACCACTGCACCTCGAGAAAGCCGTTCGAGCTGTAGTTGAAGGCCTTGCGCACCACGGCGTTGAGCGCGCTGATGAAGGTGGCGGCAAAAATGGCCCAGATGATGTATTTGCCCACCTGGGTGTTGAGCCAGTCGATGGCCCTGGATAGCTTGAGCAGCGCCTGCATCGGGATCTCCGTGGTCTGTCTGTCTTGTCGGGTGGCCGCGCGTCGGCACGATCGGTGGACATGCGCGCGACACCTTCACATCGGCGTTTTGAGGCGCGAAGTGTGGGCGATTTTAATGAAGCTGCCGCCGCAGCAGGAGCGGGCTATCCCGCACGCCGGCGCTCGGATGCCGGTTTGGCGCGGGCGTACTTCCACCAGGGCAGCACCCGCGCCATCGATCGCACCTCGCCACCGTGCGAGCTGCGATAGCCGGGCAGCGCGTGCAGCACCTGCTGCCAGGCGGCGCTGGCCAGGATCTGCCGCAAGGCCGCCACCGGCGGGGTCTCCAGCGCCGACTTCAGGCACACCAGGTGGTAGTCCTCTTCCACCAGCGGCACGAAATCGAGCCCGCGCGCGCGCGCCGCAGCCTCGATGCCCAGGCCGAGGTCGGCCTGGCCGGCGGCCACCGTCTGCGCCACGGCGGCGTGCGAGGGTTCGTCGTGCCGGTAGCCCCGCACCCGTTCCGGCGCGATGCCGGCCTGCGCCAGCAACTCGTCCAGCAGCACGCGGGTGCCGGTGCCGTGTGGCCGGTTGACGAAGCGCAGCTCGGTGCGCATCAGGTCCTGGAGGCCGGCAATGCGATGTGGATTGCCACTGGCCACCATCAGCCCCTGCGTGCGGGTGGCGAAGCCGATCAGCTTGTGCAGACCGGGTTGCAGCAGCGGCTTGTAGGTGCGCTCGGCCAGCGAGCCGACCGGCGCGTCGCGCGGGGCGTGGAAGCCGGCCATGATGCAGCGCCCCTGGTTGAGCGCCTGGATGGCGTCGACGCTGCCCATGAAGCGGATCTCCAGGTGCAGCCGCGGACGGCCGGGCACGCCGGTCACGTGGGAGCGCAGCGCGCTCAGCGCGTCGTCGTGGCTGGCGGAAAAGCGCAGCACGTGGGTGTCGTCGTCGAAGGCGACCGCGAAGCTGCGCTGCAGCTCGGCGCGCAGCGCCTCGATCTGCGGCGCCAGCCGCGCCTGCGCCTGGCGCTCGGACCACAGCAGCTTGTCGCCGAAGCTCGACAGGCGCGCCGGCTTGCCCTTTTCCCATTCCAGCAGCGGGTGGCCCAGCCGCTGCTCCCAGCGCCTGAGCTCGCCCCAGACGTGCCGATATGACAGGCCCAGCGATTCGGCCGCGCTCTTGATCGAGCCGCTGGCGCGCACCGCCTGCAGCAGGTCGATCAAGGGGTTGCGGATCAGGGCGTTGCCAGCGTCGGCGTCGAGCGAGTACGAAAGCCCAATCTGGTGCATGCGCCAAGTGTGCCCGATCCGCTCGCCCGGACCGCGACCAGGGCTTCGACCGCGTTTGATATGCAATCATTTGCATAGCTTGGAGCCCCATGGGCATGAGGGTTTGCGCAGGGTTTAGGATTCGGACCATGGTGAACACCTTCGCCGACAGCGCGCACACCGCGCTGGCTCTCATCGCCTCGTTCGACCCGACGCTGTGGACCATCGTCGCGCGCTCGCTGGCCGTCAGCGGCACCGCCTGCCTGATCGGCTACGGCATCGGCCTGCTGGCCGGCGCCTGGCTGGGCGTGAGCCGTTTTTGCGGGCGCGGTGGCGTGCTGACGGTGCTCAACACGATGCTCGCGCTGCCTTCGGTGGTGGTCGGCCTGATGGTGTACCTGCTCTTGTCGCGCAGTGGGCCGCTGGGCTTTCTGGGCTGGATGTTCACTTTCCAGGCCATGGTGATCGCGCAGGTGGTGCTGGTGGTGCCGGTGGTGACCGCGTTGACGCGCCAGGCGGTCGAGGACGCCGACGTGCTGCACGGCGAGCAGCTCAGCTCGCTCGGCGCCAGCCGCTTCATGCGCGGCCTGCTGCTGGCCTGGGACGAGCGCTACGCGCTGCTGACGGTGCTGATGACGGCGTTCGGCCGCGCGGTGTCGGAGGTGGGCGCGGTGATGATCGTCGGCGGCAACATCGACGGCTTCACGCGCGTGATGACCACCGCCATCGCGCTGGAAACCAGCAAGGGCGACCTGCCGCTGGCGCTGGGCCTTGGCATCGTGCTGCTGTCGGTGGTGCTGGCGCTGAACGCCTTGATCTCGCTGGTGCGCGGCTGGCGCGAACAGATCGATGGCGTTGCGGCCACGCGCGTGCTGGTGGCCACATGAACGCGCCGCACGCCGCGATGCGCCTGGATGGCGCGGCCTGGCGCCAGGCGGCGTCGGCGCTGCGAGACCAGGTGGCGCTGGCGCCGCCGCTGATCTCCCTGCGTGGCATTGGCGTGCGCTTCGGCGCCGTGCAGGCGCTGCAGGACGTCACGCTGGACATCGCCGCCGGCGAGAGCGTGGCACTGATCGGCGGCAACGGCTGCGGCAAGAGCACGCTGCTGCGGGTGGTGCATGGCCTGATCGGCGCGAGCGCCGGCCAGCGGCAGGCGCCGCCGCGCCAGACCCAGGCCATGCTGTTCCAGCGGCCCTGGATGCTGCGCACCAGCGTGCGCAACAACATCGCCATCGGCCTGTGGCTGCGCGGCGCGCCCTGGAGCCAAGCCAAGGAGCGGGCGCTGCGGGCGCTCGATCGCGTCCAGATGCGCGATCTGGCGGCGCGCAGCGCACGCGGCCTCTCGGGCGGCCAGCAGCAGCGCCTGGCGCTGGCGCGCGCCTGGGCCCAGCAGCCGCAGCTGCTGCTGCTGGACGAACCCACGGCCAGCCTGGACCCCCACGCCAAGCACGAGGTCGAGGCGCTGCTGCAGGAATTCGGCCGGCCGCCGGCCGATGGCGGACCGGCGCTGACCACGGTGTTCGCCAGCCACAACCTGGGCCAGGTCAAGCGGCTGGCGCGGCGCGTGATCTACCTGGAGCGCGGGCGCGTGCTGGCCGATCTGGCCGTGGAGCTGTTCTTCAACCCCGACGTGCTGCGCGTCGTCTCGCCCGAGGCCGATCTGTTTCTGAAAGGAGAGTTGCTATGAGCTGGTTCCAGTCCTTCAAGCCTTCGATGGTCATCAAGTCGGCGCTGGCGGCGTCGGTGTGGGTGGCGTCGCTGGCGGCATCGGCGCAGTCGATCGTCGTCGCCTCGACCACGTCGACCGAGCAATCGGGCCTGTTCGCGCACCTGCTGCCCGAGTTCAAGCAGGCCAGCGGCATCGACGTCAAGGTGGTGGCGCTGGGCACCGGCCAGGCACTCGACACCGGCCGCCGCGGCGATGCCGACGTGGTGTTCGTGCACGACAGTCAAGCGGAGGAGAAATTCGTTGCCGACGGCTTCGGCGTCAAGCGCTATCCGGTGATGTACAACGACTTCATCCTGATCGGGCCGAAGAACGATCCGGCAGGCGCGCGCGGCAATGACATCGTCGAGGGCCTGAAGAAATTGGCCACCGCGGGCGCGCCCTTCGTCTCGCGCGGCGACAAGAGCGGCACGCACGCGGCCGAGTTGCGTTTCTGGGACCAGGCCGGCCTGAAGGATGCCAAGGGCAGCGGCTACAAGGAATGCGGCTGCGGCATGGGTCCGGCGCTGAACATGGCCGCGTCGACCGGCGCCTACGTGCTGGCCGATCGCGGCACCTGGCTCAACTTCAAGAACCGCGCCGACCTGGCGATTCTGGTCGAGGGCGACAAGCGCCTGTTCAACCAGTACGGCGTGATGGTGGTCAACCCCGCCAAGCACCCGCAGGTCAAACAGGCCGAGGCGCAGAAGTTCGTCGACTGGGTGACCTCGCCGGCCGGCCAGGCGGTGATCGCCAGCTACAAGATCGGCGGCGAGCAGCTGTTCTTTCCCAATGCCGACAAGTAGGGCGCCCGTCCGCCTGGGCCATGGCGGCGCGGGCGGGCTTGTGCCAGTGCTGCCCGCACCCGCGGGGCTGCCTGGCTGACCGGACATGCGTGCGGCCCGGCCGGTGTCGGCACCGGTGTCCGTGTACGCCGCCGGCAGCCTGCGCGAGGCGCTGAGCGCGATCGCGCGGGAACACGAGGCGGACACCGGACAGCAGATCGCGCTCACCTTCGGTGCCTCCGGCCTGCTGCGCGAGCGCATCGAGCGCGGCGAGGGCGCGCAGCTGTTCGCGTCCGCCGATACCGGGCATCCGCAGCGTCTGGCTGCCGCCGGCGGCTGGCAGGCGCCGGTGGTGTTCACTTGCAATCAGCTGTGCGCGCTGACCAGCGAGCGCATCGAGGTCACGCGGACATGCTGCTGGCGACACTGCTCGACCCCAAGGTGCGCGTCGGCACCTCGACACCCCGGGCCGACCCGTCGGGCGACTATGCCTGGGCCTTGTTCCGCCGCGCCGAACAGCTGCAGCGCGGTGCCTACGCGGCCCTGGATGCCAAGGCGCTCAAGCTCACCGGCCACCCATCCGCACCGCAGGCACCGAAGGGCCGCGGCACCTACGCCTGGCTGATGGACGCGGGCCACGCCGATGTGTTCCTGACCTACCGCAGCAACGCCATCGCGGCGCGGAAGGAAGTGCCGCGCCTGAAGCTGGTGCCGCTGCCCGAGGCGCTGCGGGTGGGGGCCGACTACGGCCTGGGCGTTCGCCATGAGGCGCCGGCCGCGGCGCTGCACTTTGCACGCCGCCTGCGTGAACCGCCGGCGCAGGCCGTGCTGCAGTCGCTGGGCTTTGGCGCGCCAGGCTAGAAGCTGGCGGCGCGGTGGCGCGGATTGCGCCTGAAATCGGAACGCGTCAGTCCAGCACCGCCACGCCCTTGATCTGCGCGAACAGCGCCTGGCCGGGTGCCAGCCGCAACGCCTCGGCGGACTTGCGCGTCACGCGTGCCAGCAGCGGCGTGTCGCCGGCGTCCAGCACGACCAGGGTTTGCGCCGGCCCGTCGGCGGCCAGCGAGCGCACCGTGGCCGGCACCACGTTGAGGATGCTGGAGTCGGTGGCGGGCGCCAGCGCCAGGCTGACGTCGCGCGCCTGCACGCGCAGGCGCACGCGTTCGCCCGCCCGGCGCGGCGCGTGCCCGGGCGTGTGAACGCATTGCACGCTGCCGCCGGCGAAGCCCACGTGCAGCAGCTGGTAGTCGGCATCGAGACGCTCGACCACGCCGTCGATCAGCGCGCTGGCGCCGTCGCCGTGCGCCAGCGACAGGTCGAGCCGCGTCATCAGCTCGCCCACCGGGCCTTGCGCAACCACGCGGCCGGCGTCCAGCAGCAGCATGTGATCGGCCAGGCGCGCCACCTCGTCGAGCGAGTGCGTCACGTACAGCATCGGGATGCGCAGCTCGCGCACCACGCGCTCGAACCAGGGCAGCACCTCGGCCTTGCGCGCCGCGTCCAGCGCCGCCAGCGGCTCGTCCATCAGCAGCAGGCGCGGGCTGGTGGCCAGCGCGCGCGCGATCGCCACGCGCTGGCGCTCGCCGCCCGACAGCTGCGCCGGCCGCCGGTCCAGCAGGTGGCCGATGCCGAGCAGCTCGACCGCCTGCGCCAGCGACACCTGGCGCTTGGCCGGCGGCACGCGCCGCATGCCGAAATCGAGATTGCGCTGCACCGTCAGGTGATCGAACAGGCTGGCTTCCTGGAATACCACGCCCAGCGGGCGCTGGTGCGTCGGAAGCCAGATGCCGGCCGCATCGTCCTGCCACACGTCGCCGGCGACGACGATGCGCCCCGGCCTGGGACGCGTCAGGCCGGCGACGGCGCGCAGCAAGGTGGTCTTGCCGCAGCCCGAGGGGCCGAACAGGACCGTGACGCCATGGCCCGGCAAGCGCACATCGACGTCGAGCGAGAAGGCCGCGCTGTAGCGGATCAGGGCGCGTGCCTGCAACGCGTCGGTGTCGGACCGGCGCGGATCCGGCGTGGCGCTGGCGCCGCCGATGACGTCGGCGATGGCCGTGGCGGCAGCGGGGTTGGGCCGGCTCACGGTGCTTTGCGCGCCTGCGTCAGATGCAGCATCAGCAGCACCAGGAAGCTGAACGCCAGCATGCCGCCGGCCAGCCAGTGCGCCTGCGCGTATTCCAGCGATTCGACGTGGTCGTAGATCTGCACCGAGATGGTCCGTGTCTGGCCGGGGATGTTGCCGCCGATCATCAGCACCACGCCGAACTCGCCCAGCGTGTGCGCGAAGCCCATCACGGCGCCGGTCAGGTAGCCGGGCCGCGCCAGCGGCAGCGCCACGTGCCAGAAGGCGTCCAGCGGCCCGGCGCGCAAGGTGGCGGCGGCCTCCAGCGGGCGCTGGCCGATGGTTTCGAAGGCATTGATCAGCGGCTGCACCACGAACGGCAGCGAATAGATGATCGAGCCGATCAGCAGGCCCCAGAAGCTGAAGGAGAGCAGGCCCCAGCCCAGCGCCTGCGTGATCAGGCCCAGCGGCCCGTTCGGCCCCATCGCCACCAGCAGGTAGAAGCCCAGCACCGTGGGCGGCAGCACCAGCGGCAGCGACACCAGGGCGCGCACCGGCACCCGCAACCAGTTCCAGCGTCGCGAGCCGCGTGCGATCCACCAGGCCAGCGGCGTGCCGGCCACCATCAGGATCAGCGTGGCCAGGATCGACAGTTCGATCGAAAGGCGGACGGCCGCCAGGCCGGTGGCATCTAGCATGAAAGGACTTCGATGGCGCTCGATGAGGTCGCCGCTGCGCGGTGTCGATGCTGAAACGACGGGAGCACGGTGACCGGATGTCGTGGAAACGCGAAATTGTCGGTCATGGATTGGCGCCGGCCGGCCCGTCGTCGCCTCGGCGTCCGCCGCACGGTCATCCGCGCCGCACGGACGCGGCCCGGGTCATCGTCATTTGACCTCGTAGCCGAAGCTGCGAATGAACTCCTTCGACTGCGGCGTGCGCAGCAGGTCCATCCAGGCCTTGGCAGCGGGGTTGTCCGCGGCGCGCCTGAGGATCACCGCGTCCTGGATGATCGGCGCGTGGTACTGCGCCGGCACCACCCACATCGAGCCGCCTTTCAGCTTGCCGCCGTCCAGCACCTGTGCCATCGCCACGAAGCCCAGGTCGGCGTTGCCGGTGGCGACGAAGTTGTAGGTCTGGCCGATGCTCTCGCCGGTCACCAGCTTGGGCTGCAGCGCGGCGCTCAGGCCCAGTTTTTCCATGGCCTCGACGGCGGCGGCGCCGTAGGGCGCGTTCTTGGGGTTGGCGATGGCCAGCTTGCCGAACTGGCCCCTCTTGAGCACCTCGCCCTTGTCGTCGACCAGTCCCTGCTTGGCCGACCACAGCACCAGCTGGCCGGTGGCGTAGGTGAAGCGCGAGCCGGGTACGGTGTCGCCTTCCTTTTCCAGCCGGATCGGACGCTCGTCGTCGGCCGCCAGCAACACGTCGAAGGGTGCGCCCTGCTTGATCTGGGTGTAGAACCCGCCGGTGGGGCCGAACGACAGCTTGGCTTCGTGGCCGGTGGTCTTGGCGAAGATCTCGGCCAGGGCCTTGGCCGGCGCGGTGAAGTTGGCGGCCACGGCCACGTTGACGACGTCGGCGTGGGCCGTCGCGGCGGCGAGCGAGACGATCAGTGTGGCGGTCAAGCCGAGCAGGCGGCGCAGCGTGTTGGGCGGGGTCATGAGTTTGGCTCCTCGGGGGACAGCAGGTGGAAACAGGAAAGAAGGAAGAAAGGATTCGTTATTCAAATTGAGAATAGCGAGTGTAGCATCCGCTGATGAGGTCATCTGGCGAATGGATCGGCGAAGCGCGGATCGGTCGCGATCGCCCCATCGGTCAGCGTGTGCAGGAACGCCAGCAGGTCGGCCTTGTCCCGGGCGTCGATGTCGATCTGGTCGATCAGCGGGTCCTTGAAGGGATTGGCGCGGCCATCGCCGGCGTAGGGGCCGTTGCCCATCTGGCGGCCGCCGTCGGCGTGGATGTCGAGCACCGCTTCCAGCGTGGCGACGCTGCCGTCGTGGAAGTAGGGCGCGGTCAGCGCCACGTTGCGCAGGCCGGGGGCGCGAAAGCGCCCCATGTCCTCGGCGCGTGCGCTGAACTCGAACAGGCCGCGGTTGGGCGCCGGATAGGCGCCCTGGCCATCGAGGTTGTAGAGACCGAGGTTGTGGAACGCGGGCGCGCCGCTGCTGCCGTTCAGGCTGGCGAACTGGCCGCTGAAGTTGGGGCCACCATGGCAGGCGGCGCAGCGCGCACGCTCGCCGAAGAACAGCTGCTGGCCGCGCTGCTCGGCCGGCGTCAGCGCGATCTGGCCAGCCTGCGCCTGGTCGTAGCGGCTGCCGGCGGCGATCAGCGTGCGCTCGAAGGTGGCGATCGCCTTGATGATGTTGTCCCAGTGGATCGGCGCCGCTTCACCCTGGAAGGCGGCGGCAAAGCGCGCCGGGTAGCCGGCGTCGCGCCGCAGGCGATCGAGCACCTGTTCGCGGTTGCCGTCGTTGACGCCCATCTCCACCGGCTGGGTGCCGAACAGCGGCGCCTGCATCTGCTGCTCGAGCGTGCGCTGGCTCGGGTTGGCCCAGTCCAGCGTCAGTTGGTAGGCGACGTTGATCAGGCCCGGCGAGTTGCGCGGGTGGCTCTGGCCGGTGGAGCCGCGCGCCACCGAGCGGCTGTCGGCAAAGGCGCGCTCCGGCGCATGGCAGCTGGCGCACGATTGCGTGCCGTTGCCCGACAGGCGCACGTCGTGGAACAGGTGCCGGCCGAGTTCGACCTTGGCCGCGTTCATCGGATTGTCGGCCGGCACCACGGGCGCTGCGAAGCCCGCCGGCAGGCTCCATTGCCATGGCGCCGGCGGCGCGCCAGGGGGTGCTTCGGCGGCGACGGAATCATCGCCGCCGCCGCAGGCGCTCAGGCCGACGACGGCCAGCAGGGCGGCGATCAGGGTGGGCAGTGGTCGGATACGGGGCATCGGAGATCCTTGTCGCAAGCCGGTCGATGTAGCGCTATTCAATTATAGAATAGCGATTCTCTCATCACCACGACACCGAAAGCGAGCAAGACATGAGCACTGCATCCATTCCCCTGAACCCGCGCCGCGGACTGTGGGCGCACGCCCGGCGCGCGCTGCTGGTGGGCGCGTCGGCGGCCCTGCTGGCGCTGGGCGCCTGCGGTGGCGGCGGCGATGACGTCGATCGCGGTCCGACGACGATTCCGGTCGCGGCCAAGCTCAACGGCCTGTTCTGGGATGCCCAGGAGTCGCGGCTGTATCTGACCGATGACGATGCCAACGCCGTCAAGAGCTGGGACGGCGGCGAGAAGTTCTCCACCGCGTTCGAGCTGCCAAAAATGGAGGAAGGCCAGCGCCCGACGCTGGGCCAGCTCACGCGCGGGCCGGGCGGGCACCTGTACATCACGCGCTTCGGTTTCGGCAGCTACGGCACGGTGCTGGTGGCGCCGAAAGCGGGGGCGGCCTACCGGCTCGACACGCTGGATCCGACGCGCCGGCGCATCAGCCTGATCGCCGCGCCCGATGGCGCGCTGCTCGACGGCTGGTTCCGCGGCGGCACGGCGGGTGCCAGCAGCGGCAACATCAGCGAGGTGGCCATCCAGGGCGGCCAGGCCAGCGAGCGCGAGCTGGTCACCGGCCTGAACAAGCCGGTGGGGCTGGCGGTGGTCGGGGACAAGCTGTTCGTGGCGGACCAGGGCGCCGCGGAACTGCGCGTGCATTCGCTGGCGGTGGTGCGCCGGCAGCCCGCCGCTGCTGCCGATGGGCAGTTGCTGGCCGCCTTCACGCCGGCCGACGGGCTGGACCTGATGACGGCAAGCCAGGATGGGACCCTGTACGTCGCCAGCAGCCGCGGTGCGATCTATCGGATCGGCGCTGACGCCAAGGTCGCGACGCTGGTGAGCGGCTGGCCCGGCATCCGCGGTCTGGCGCTGGACGCCGACAACCGCCGCCTGTTCGCGGCCGTGACCGCCGTCGATGACGAGAGCCCGTCCACCATCCGCATCGTGCCGCTGGATTAGGGCGTGTTCGCAGCTCCAACAATCGCGTTAACATGCCCTAAGCCGGCGGTCGCGCCGCAGATCGACCAGGCCATCCATGCGTTCGTCAACGGCACAATGCATGACATGGCCCAGCGACTTCTCTCCACCCGATCCCTGGGCTATGCCCAGGCCGACAAGCGCATCGACATCCTGAAGCAGGTGGCGCGCCATGGCTCGATCTCCGAGGCGGCGCGCTCGGCCGGCGTCAGCTACAAGGCGGCCTGGCAGGCGATCCACACGCTGACCAACCTGGCGGGCGAGCCGCTGGTCGACAGCAGCGTGGGTGGCGCCGGCGGCGGCGGCGCCCAGATCACCGCCGCCGGCGAACGCCTGCTGCACGCCGCCGAACTGATGGACCAGGCCCGGCGCCGGGTGCTGGCGCGCCTGAATGCGCCGGGTGGTGCGGCGGCCAGCGCGCTGGGCGCGCCGCGCACCAGCATGCGCAACCACCTGCGCTGCACGGTGGCCGAGCTGCTGAGCGAGGACGCGCGCGATCCGATGGTGCGCGTGGTGCTGGCGCTCGACGGCGGCGGCCGGCTGACTTCGCTGATCACGCGCGAGAGCGCCGAGCTGCTGGCGCTGGAACCCGGCCTGACGGTGCTGGCGCTGGCCAAGGCGACCGCGGTGCAGGTGGAGGCGGGCGCGGCCGGCGATGCCGAAGACAACCATCTGCCGGGGCGCGTGCTGCGCCTCTCGCGCGGCGTGCAACGCGACGAGGTCACGCTGACGCTGGCCGGCGATCAGCAGCTGGTGGGTTTTGCCGCGCGGCCCAATCGCCTGCGCGGCGGCAGCCGCGTGCGGGCGCGGCTGGACGAGAGCGCGGTGGTGATCGCGCTGGGTTGAGGCTCAGTCAGGTTTGGCCATCGATTTTTCTGATCAAGAAGGATTCCACATGAAAACCAGTGCACGCAACCATTTCGAAGGCACCGTGACCCAGCTCAAGGCCGGCGCGGTGAACGACGAGGTCGAGATCGGCACCGCCGGCGGCGTGAAGATCGTCGCCATCATCACCCATGAGAGCGCCAGCGGGCTGGCGCTGGCAACGGGCAAGCCGGCGTTTGCGCTTATCAAGGCCTCGTCGGTCATCGTCGTCGCCGACCAGGGCAGCGCGCGTTTTTCCACCCGCAACCGGCTGGTTGGCACGGTGGCGCGCGTGCAGCCCGGCGCCGTCAACACCGAGGTGGTGATCGACGTCGCTCCCGGCACCAGCGTGGCCGCCATCGTGACCAACGAGAGTGCCGAGCGGCTCGGCCTGGCCGCGGGCAAGCCGGCGACGGCGATCTTCAAGGCCTCCAGCGTGATTGTCGGTGTGCCGGGCTGAGTGGCGGCGCGCGGCCGGCTCGGGGCGGTTTGCGGATCGCGCAGCGCCGGCCGGCTCAATGGGGCAGCAGGACGCGGGCCGACTGGATGCCTGCCGCCGTCAGCGCCAGTGAACCCAGCAGGTGCAGCAGCACCGTGCCCAGCGCCTGCGGGTAGCGCGCCGCCATCAGCATCTCGACCACCTCGGCGCTGAAGGACGAGAAGGTGGTGAGCGCACCCAGCAAGCCGGTCACCAGCAGCAGCCGCCAGACCGGGTCGAGGCCGGGGTGCTGTTGGAAGTACGCCACGCACAGACCGACCAGGTAGCCGCCGATCAGGTTGGCCGCCAGCGTGCCCCAGGGCAGCCAGGCACCGGCATGGTTGAGCCACAGCCCGAGCCGCCAGCGCAGCAGCGCGCCGGCGCAGGCGCCGAGGCAGATGGCGATGACCGCGTGCATCCGGCGCCTTCGTCAGTGGTCGCTTCAGAACGGCGGGCCGTCGTCGGCGTCCGCCGTGACCGGGGCCAGGCTCGGGGCCGGCGCCGGGGCGGCGGCCACCGTCTTGTTGGCCGCCGCCGGTGCCTGATCGCTGACGGCGGTGGCCTCGGCCTCGCCGCCGAGCGCCGCGATCAGGTCGCTGATCAGGGCGCTCAATTCGCCGGTGGCCAGGGCCACGTCGGCATCGAAGCGGTCGTCGTCCTTCGACTTGGCGCCGTCATCGAACACGCCTTCCTGGAACGCGATCTTCTTCAGCTGCAGCGCCTGCGTCAGCACGAAGCCGACGCGACCCTGCCAGCCGAGCGCCAGCCGGGTCGGCAGCTTGCCCTCGGCGATGTGCTGGCGCACCTCCTCGGTCTGCAGGGGGTGGCGGGTGAACTTGATCACGGCCGGCTCCTCGCCGCTGCCCTTGAGCTCGCACTCGCGCTCAATGCTGAAGTCGTGGGGCAGCGCGTCGCCCTCCGGATCGGCCAGCCAGGCGGTCATGGCCGCCTGCGGCGACTGCGCGGTCTGCAGCAGGCCGATGCCGAAGCCCTTGCCCGCCACGCGCACCAGGCTGGTGATGAGCTCGTCGGCCTTGCCCTGCGCGCCGGCGTCCAGCACCAGCAGGCGCTGGCGCGGGTCCAGCCACACGGTGACCTGGCTGCGGCGCGGAAAGGCCTGCGGCAGCAGGGCGATCAGCGCATCGTCGCGCAAATCGCGCACTTCCTTCTTGCCAGGCTTGCGGCCGCTGGTCTGCTCGATGGCATCGACCGCCTCCTGCACCTTGCGGCGCACGGCATCGCCCGGCACCGGCTTGGTCTCGATGACGAAGCGGGCGATCCACTGCCCGTCGACCACCTCGACCAGCGCGCCATGCGCCTCGCCGCGCGGCGGTACCCAGCCGGTGGACTTCTGTTGCGTGGCGCTGCACTCGACGAACGGCTCGCCGGCCAGCGCCTGTTCCCATTGCGCCGCGGACGCCGGCCACTCGGGCGCCACGCGGTACAGCATCAGATTCTTGAACACGAAAAACTCAACCTGTCATGAACGGCTCCAGCGGAGCCGGGACCGGCATCTTAGCCAGACATCAGTGACGGGATTCCACGGCCCGTATTTCTGAACGCGGAGGACACGGAAGTGACGCAGAAAACGCCGAAGGATTCCATGGGGTTCATCGCATCGTTGTGTACGCTGAAGGACCGGATCAAACGGATCTACAGCGCCCCTTGCGTTCGGCTATTCACCTTCTCAACCCCGCACGGTCACATGTGATCCGGCAGCCAGGTCGCGATCTGCGGGAAGAACCACAGCAGCAACACCATGATGCACATCAGGAAGAAGAACGGCATGGTCACGCGCGCGATGTAGCCGATGTCCTTCCTGGTCATGCCCTGCAGCACGAACAGGTTGAAGCCCACCGGCGGCGTGATCTGCGCCATCTCGACCACGATGACGACGAAGACGCCGAACCAGATCAGGTCGAACCCGGCCGCGTTGACCGTCGGCAGCAGCACGCCCATGGTCAGCACCACCATCGAGATGCCATCCAGAAAGCAGCCCAGCAGGACGTAGAACGCGGCCAGCGCCAGCATCAGCATGAAGGGCGTCAGGCCCAGGCCGCTGATCCATTCGGCGAGGTGGCGCGGCAGGCCGATGTAGCCCATCGACAGCGTCAGGAAGGCGGCGCCGGCCAGGATCAGCGCGATCATGCAGTACAGCCGCGTGGCGCCCATCAGCGATTGCGAGAAGGTCTGCCAGTTCAGGCTGCCCTGCAGCGCCGACAGCAGCAGCGCGCCGACCACGCCGACCGCGGCGGCCTCGGTGGCGGTGGCGATGCCGGCGTAGATCGATCCCAGCACCGCCGCGATCAGCAGCACCACCGGGATCAGGTGGCGCGATTCGTGCAGCTTCTGGCGCAGGGAAAAGCGCATGTCGGGCCGCGGCACCTGGTCGGGGTGCAGCAGCGCCCAGACCATCAGATAAGCCGAGAACAGCCCGCCCAGCAGCATGCCCGGGACGACGCCGGCGATGAACAGCTTGGCGATCGAGACGTCGGCGGCGACGCCGTAGACGATCATGATGATCGAGGGCGGGATCAAGAGGCCCAGCGTGCCGGCGCCGGCCAGCGAGCCGATGGTGATGCTGTCGGGGTAGCCGCGCTGGCCGAGCTCCGGCAGCGACATGCGGCCGATGGTGGCGCAGGTGGCGGCCGACGATCCCGATACGGCGGCGAAGATGGCGCAGCCGATCACGTTGGTGTGCAGCAGGCGCCCCGGCAGCCAGGTGACCCAGGGCGCCAGGCCACGGAACATGCTCTCGGACAGGCGGGTGCGAAACAGGATCTCGCCCATCCACACGAACAGCGGCAGGGCGGTCAGCGTCCAGCTCGAGGCCGAGCCCCAGATCGTCACCGCCATTGCGTCGCCGGCGGGGCGGGCCGAGAACAGCTGCATGCCGATCCAGGCCACGCCGGTCAGCGTGAGGCCAATCCAGACGCCGCTGCCCAGCAGCGCGAACAGCGCCAGGATCAGCAGCGCGGTGATGCCGAAGTCACTCATTGTGCAGGGCCTCGTCGCCGTCCTCGTCGCGGCGGCGCCGGCCGACGATCTCCAGCCACCATTCGTCGACGAAGGCGACGAACAGCAGCACGGTGCCGACCGCCATGCCGATCTGCGGGATCCACAGCGGCGTGGCGTCGTTGGCGGTCGAGACGTCGTTGAACAGCTGCGACTGCCACACCAGACGGCAGGAGTAGAAGGCGAACAGGCCGGCCAGCAGGGTGGCCACGGCCAGCGACCACAGCTCGAACCCGCGCCTCGTGCGGCCGGCAAGACGGCCGATCAGCAGCGTCACGCGGATGTGCTCACGTTTCTTCAGCGTGTGCGCCAGCGCCAGAAAGCCGGCCGCCGCCATGCTGTAGCCGGCGTAGGCGTCGGTGCCCGGCAGGTGGAAGTTCAGCAGGCGCCCCAGGATCGAGGTCAGCACCATCGCCAGCACGCCGATCATGGCCAGCGCCGCCAGCCAGGCGGCGGCGTCGTAGAGAAGGTCGAGGAATCGGCGCATGCTTGGTCGATGCCGAATGAAAAATGACCGCGCCCTGGCGGGCGCATGACCTCGGCCTGCAGCCATCGATGACGGCGCTCATGGCGCCATGAATTCAATCATGCGCCGAAGGCGCGGTCATGGATGCGAAGCGGGGTCATGCGCGCGCCCGCGCGCGGTCATGCGGACCTCACTTGGCCCGATAAGCGTCGATCACCGCCTTGCCCTCGGGACCGGCCTTGTCCAGCCATTCCTTCAGCATGGTCTCGCCGACCTTTTCCATGTCGGCCTTGAGCTGTGCCGAGGGCGCGTACACGGTCATGCCGTTCTTCTTCAGCAGATCGAGGTACTCGGTGTTCTTGCGTTCGCTGCTGGCCCAGCCGCGCGCCTCGGCGTCGGCGGCGGCTTTCAGCAGCGCGTCCTGGGTCGCCTTGTCCAGGGCGTCGAAGGCCTTCTGGTTGGCGACCACGACGTTCTTGGGCAGCCAGGCCTGGGTGTCGGCGAAGAATTTCAGGTGCTCGAAGCTCTTGGTGTCGTAGCCGGTCGAGCTCGAGGTCATGAACGCTTCGACCACGCCGGTGGCCATGGCCTGCGACAGCTCGGCCTGCTGGATCGTCACCGGCTGCGCGCCCACCAGTTCGCCGATGCGCGCGGTGGCCGGGCTGTAGGCGCGCCACTTGATGCCCTTCAGGTCGGCGGCGGCGTTGACCTGCTGCTTGCTGTAGATGCCCTGTGGCTGCCAGGCCACCGCGTACAGCAGCAGCATGCCCTGCTCGGCCAGCTTTTTCTGCACCACTGCCTTGCTGGCCTGGTACAGCTTGAACGAGTCGGCGTAGCTGGTGGCCAGGAAGGGGATGCCGTCCAGGCCCCACAGCGGCCATTCGTTCTGGAAGTTCCCCATCAGGAACTCGCCGGCCTGCGCCTGCCCGCCTTGCACGGCGCGCTTGATCTCGGGCGCCTTGAACAGCGAAGCGTTGTCATGGATCTGGATCTTCAGCTTGCCGCCGGTGGCGGCGTCCACGTCCTTGGCGAACTGCACCAGGTTTTCGGTGTGGAAGTTGCTGGCCGAGTAGGCGCCGGGCAGGTCCCATTTGGTTTGTGCGCCGGCCGCGGTCGCCAGGCCGGTGAAGCACAGGCCCACCAACAGGTTCACAGTGCGTCGGTTCATCATGGTGCAGACTCCTTGAGGAAAAACAAACGGTGATCGGAGCATAGGCGCTGGTGACAGTTCGGCCGAGGGTGAAAACCAGTACCGACATCGCCACGCACGGCCCGGTCCGGGCGTTGATCACGCTTGAAGTCTAAAAACGCTTCCGATAAAGTGTCAACAAATTCTCTACAAATTACCTTTTAATTCGGGAATACCCTGATGGGCACCAAGTCCGCCGGCCAAGCCGGCAAGACGGCCGGCACCGGCATCGTTTCGTCCTCGCACCTGGTGTCGCCGCGCAGCGTGGAGGCGTCGGAATTCGAGTTCGGCATGATCGTGGCCTGGAATGCCTTCAGCCGCTGGATGATGCGCTGCATGGCCGCCGCCGGCGTGCCGGACCTGACTGTGACCGACGTGCTGGTGCTGCACCACGTCAACCACCGCGCGCGCCACAAGAAGCTGGGCGACATCTGCTTCGTGCTCAACTACGAGGACACGCACGTGGTGGCCTACGCGCTGAAGAAGCTGGTGGCCGCCGGCCTGCTGTGCACCGACAAGCAGGGCAAGGACGTGTTCTACCTGCCGACCGCCGAGGGCGAGGCCGCGGTGCAGCGCTACCGCGAAGTGCGCGAAGCCTGCCTGATCGACAGCCTGGATGCGCAGCTGAACCCGAATCTGGGCGAGCTCGCGCGCCTGCTGCGCACCATGTCCGGCCTGTATGACCAGGCGGCGCGCGCGGCGACGTCGCTCTAATGACGAAATGACCTCGGCTTCGCCATCGATGACGACGCTGCGCGCCATGACTCTTCGTAGATACCGTGCGCCTCGACCGGCAGCCAGTCATTTCGTCATCGAAGCGAAGCGAGGTCATGCGCCGTCAGGCGCGTCATAGTTCGTTCACAAGACCATGCCGAACAACACGCACACTTCCTCCCGCTGGCAGTTCTGGATTGACCGCGGCGGCACCTTCACCGACATCGTCGCCAAGCGGCCCGATGGCGAACTCATCACGCACAAGCTGCTGTCGGACAACCCGGAGCAGTACCCCGACGCCGCGGTCGCCGGCATCCGCCAGCTGCTGAAGCTGCAGCCCGGCGAGCCGATCACGCCGGCGCTGGTGGAGTGCGTGAAGATGGGCACCACCGTGGCCACCAACGCGCTGCTGGAGCGCAAGGGCGAACCGACGCTGCTGGTCACCACGCGCGGCTTTCGCGACGGCCTGCGCATCGCCTACCAGAACCGGCCGCGCCTGTTCGACCGCCACATCGTGCTGCCCGAGCTGCTGTACCGCGCCGTGGTCGAGGCCGACGAGCGCGTCGACGCCAACGGCGAGCTGGTGCGAGCGCTGGACGAAGCGCGGCTCAGGGCCGATCTGCAGGCGCAGCATGCGCAGGGGCTGCGCAGCGTGGCGATCGTCTTCATGCACGGCTACCGCTACGGCGAGCACGAGCAGGCGGCGGCGCGCATCGCGCGTGAGGCCGGCTTCACGCAGGTGTCGACCTCGCACCAGACCAGCCCGATGATGAAGTTCGTCAGTCGCGGCGACACCACGGTGGTCGATGCCTACCTGTCGCCGATCCTGCGCCGCTACGTCGAGCAGGTGGCGGCCGAGATGCCGGGCGTCAAGCTGTTCTTCATGCAGTCCTCGGGCGGCCTGGCCGATGCGCTGGCGTTCCAGGGCAAGGACGCCATCCTGTCGGGGCCGGCCGGCGGCATCGTCGGCATGGCGCGCACGGCGGAACTGGCGTTCCGGCATGCGCCGGCCGGGCGCGGCGGCCAGACCCGGGTGATCGGTTTCGACATGGGCGGGACGTCGACCGACGTCAGCCACTACGCCGGCCAGTTCGAGCGCGAGTTCGAGACCCAGGTGGCCGGCGTGCGCATGCGCGCGCCGATGATGAGCATCCACACCGTGGCGGCGGGCGGCGGCTCGATCCTGCAGTTCGACGGCGCGCGCTTTCGCGTCGGCCCCGAGAGCGCGGGCGCCAACCCCGGCCCCGCCAGCTACCGGCGCGGCGGCCCGCTGGCGCTGACCGACGCCAACGTGATGGTCGGCAAGGTGCAGCCGGCGCACTTCCCGCAGGTGTTCGGCCCGCACGGCAACGAGGCGCTGGACGCCGAGGTGGTGCGCGAGCGCTTCGCCGAGATCGCCGCCCACGAGGAGGCCGGCGGGCGCACGCCCGAGGAGGTGGCGCACGGCTTCATCCAGATCGCCGTGCAGCAGATGGCCAACGCGATCAAGAAGATCAGCGTCGCGCGCGGCTACGACGTCACGCGCTACACGCTGCAGTGCTTCGGCGGCGCCGGCGGCCAGCACGCCTGCGGCGTGGCCGACGCGCTCGGCATGACGCGCGTGCTGGTGCATCCGCTGGCCGGCGTGCTGTCGGCCTACGGCATGGGCCTGGCGGACCAGAACGTGATGCGCGAGACCGCGGTCGAGCTGTGCCTGGCGCCGGAGCACATCGAGTCGATGCGCGACACGCTGGCGCAGCTGGCGCTGGCGGCGCAGCAGGAGCTGGAGCGCCAGCAGGTCAGCCGCGGCGACATCCACGTGCACCGGCGCGTGCACGTGCGCTACGAGGGCACCGACTCGGCGCTGATCGTGCCGTTCCCGCACCTGCATGGCGGCGATCTGTCCGATGAGGGCGTGATGCATGCCATCACGCGCAATTTCGAGGCCGCCTACCGGCAGCGCTTCGCCTTCCTGATGCAGGGCAAGGCGATGATCGTCGAGGCGGTCTCGGTCGAGGCGGTGGTGGCGGGCGACGCGCCGAGCGAGCGGCGGCACCCGACGCATCCGGTGCGCGAGATCCCATGCCGTGACCGCGTACGCATGTACGTGGCCGGCACCGACGGGCAGCCGGCCTGGCACGACAGCGCGCTGATCGAGCGCGCCGACCTGCGGCCGGGCGATGCGATCGAGGGGCCGGCGATCATCGCCGAGGCGAACGCCACCACCGTGGTCGAGCCCGGCTGGCGCGCCAGCGTGACGGCGTTCGATCACATCCTGCTCGAGCGCGCGGTGCCGCGCGCGATCCAGTTCGCCGCCGGCACCAGCGTCGATCCGGTGCTGCTGGAGGTGTTCAACAACCTGTTCATGAACATCGCCGAGCAAATGGGGCTGCAGCTGCAGAACACCGCCTACTCGGTCAACATCAAGGAGCGGCTGGACTTTTCCTGCGCCTTGTTCGACGCCGAAGGCAACCTGATCGCCAACGCACCGCACATGCCGGTGCACCTGGGCAGCATGGGCGAGAGCATCAAGACCGTGATTGCGCGCAACCGCGGTAGCATGCAGCCGGGCGACGTCTACGTGCTGAACGACCCCTACCACGGCGGCACGCACCTGCCCGACATCACCGTCATCACGCCGGTGTACCTGGACGGGCAGCCGGAGCCGATGTTCTATGTCGGCAGCCGAGGCCACCACGCCGACATCGGCGGCATCTCGCCCGGCTCGATGCCGCCGTTCTCGACCCGCATCGAGGAAGAGGGCGTGCAGATCGACAACGTCAAGCTGGTCGATCGCGGCGAGCTGTGCGAGCGCGAGATGCTGGAGCTGCTGGCCAGCGGCGAGTACCCCAGCCGCAACCCGCAGCAGAACCTGGCCGACCTGAAGGCGCAGATCGCCGCCAACGAAAAGGGCGTGCAGGAGTTGCGCAAGATGGTCGAGCAATTCGGCCTCGACGTGGTGCAGGCCTACATGCAGCACGTGCAGGACAACGCCGAGGAGTCGGTGCGCCGCGCCATCACCAAGCTGGCCGCGCGCATGCAGGGCGGGCAGTTCCAGCTGCCGCTGGACAACGGCGCGCAGATCCAGGTCCAGGTGGCCATCGACGGCGAGCGGCGCACGGCGCGGATCGACTTTTCCGGCACCTCGCCGCAGCAGGGCAACAACTTCAACGCGCCGACGGCGGTCTGCATGGCGGCAGTGCTGTACGTGTTCCGCATGCTGGTGGACGACGACATCCCGCTCAACGCCGGCTGCCTGAAGCCGATCGAGGTGATCATTCCGGAAGGCAGCATGCTGCGGCCCGAGCCGCCGGCCAGCGTGGTGGCCGGCAACGTCGAGACCTCGACCTGCATCACCAACACCATCATCGGCGCGCTCGGCCTGATGGGCGCCAGCCAGTGCACGGTGAACAACTTCACCTTCGGCAACGACCGCTACCAGTACTACGAGACCATCTCGGGCGGCTCGGGCGCCGGTGGCGTGTTCGACGAACGGGGCCGGCTGGTGGGCGGCTTTCCGGGCACCAGCGTGGTGCAGACGCACATGACCAACTCGCGCATGACCGACCCCGAGGTGCTGGAGTGGCGTTTTCCGGTGCGGCTGGAAAGCTACGAAATCCGCAGCGGCTCGGGCGGCGACGGGCGCTGGCGCGGCGGCGACGGCGGCGTGCGCCGGATCCGCTTCCTGGAGCCGATGACCGCCAGCATCCTCAGCAACGGCCGCGTGCGTGGTGCCTTCGGCATGGCCGGTGGCGGCGCCGGCGCGACCGGCATCAACCGCGTGCTGCGCGCGGACGGATCGGTCGAGCAACTGGGCCACATCGGCAGCGCCGAGATGCGGCCGGGCGACATCTTCGAGATCCACACGCCGGGCGGCGGCGGCTTCGGCGGCGCGGGCGGGTGATCGGCCGCCGGCAGGGCGGCTACAGCCGGTAGAACGCGCGGATGCAGTCCCAGGCTTGCTGTGGCGTGTCGACCAGGGTGTAGAGCTCCAGGTCCTCGGGCGCGATCGCGCCGGCGTCGACCAGCACCTCCAGGTTGAGCAGGCGCCGCCAGTAGTCGCGGTCGTACAGCACGATCGGCACCGGCTTGGCCTTGCGCGTCTGCACCAGGGTCAGCACCTCGAACAGCTCGTCCAGCGTGCCGAAGCCGCCCGGGAAGGCGACCAGCGCGCTGGCGCGCATCAGGAAGTGCATCTTGCGCAGCGCGAAGTAGTGGAACTTGAACGCCAGGTGCGGCGACACGTAGGGGTTGGTGGTCTGCTCGTGCGGCAGCGCGATGTTCAGGCCCACCGAGGGCACGCCGACGTCGTGCGCGCCGCGGTTGGCCGCTTCCATCACGCCCGGGCCGCCGCCGGTGCAGATGAACAGCCTTTCCTGCGGCGGCTGGCGCAGGCTGTAGCTGGCGACCAGGCGCCCGAACTCGCGCGCGTCGCGGTAGTAGCGCGAGGTGCGCACGGCGCGCTCGGCCAGCGCCAGCGCCGCCGCATCGCCGCCGGCCTGGGCGGCCGCCAGTTGCTGCTCGGCGATCTCGGGCGCAACGAAGCGCGCACCGCCGTAGACCACCACGGTGGCGTTGACGCCGGCGGCGGCGAGCGCCAGCTCGGGCTTGAGCAGTTCGAGCTGGAAGCGGATGCCGCGCGTTTCCTGCCGCAGCAGGAATTCGGGGTCGGCAAAGGCCAGCCGGTACGAATCGGGCTCCAGTGGTTCGCCGCGGTCGGCGTGCGCCTGCAATTCGGCCCAGGCGTCGGCCAGCGGGGAACGGGTCGAATCCTTGATGTCTTCGGTGGTTCTCATGATTTGCTATTGTTATTGAAGCTGCAGCTGCAATATACCCGCATGCTTTCAAAGCAAAAAAGCCACGCGCTGGCGTGGCTTTGTGCGGTTTTCCGGGTCGCGCATGGATGCGCGCCTGGCCAGGCCGTCGCGCCAGCTCCTCGACGGGAGATGGCGTAGCCCTCACAGGGCCGGCATCACACCCGCTTGCGGTATTCGCCGGTGCGGGTGTCGATCTCGATCTTGTCGCCCTGGTTGACGAACAGCGGCACGGCGACCTCGAAGCCGGTGGCGATCTTGGCCGGTTTCAGCACCTTGCCCGAAGTGTCGCCCTTGACGGCCGGCTCGGTCCAGGTGATCTCGCGCTCGACCACGGTGGGCAGTTCGACCGAGATTGCCTTGCCGTCGTAGAACACCACCTCGACGGCCATGCCGTCTTCCAGGTAGTTCAGCGCGTCGCCCATGTTCTCGGCTTCGACCTCGTACTGGTTGTATTCGCCGTCCATGAACACGTACATCGGGTCGGCGAAGTAGGAGTAGGTGCACTCCTTGTGGTCCAGGATGACCTGGTCCATCTTGTCGTCGGCCTTGAACACCACTTCGGTGCCCATGTTGCTGAGCAGGGCCTTGAGCTTCATGCGCACGGTGGAGGCACCACGGCCGCCGCGGGCGTATTCGGTCCTGAGGACGATCATCGGATCCTTGCCGTGCATGATGACGTTGCCGGCGCGGATTTCCTGGGCGATTTTCATGGGGTGAGCCTCCAACAATGGCGTGAGCGAGGGCCGCTCGTGCATTGGATGTCTACCGGGTGTCTGCCGGATGCTGGATCTGTGCGCGCTGCGGCGAAGAAGCGAAAAAGCGGCGCCAGCTGGCACCGGCGGCGTTTTTCGCAAAGCCTTGTATTCTAGCGCTTTTCGGCCACGAAACCTGTCAGCTGGGTGCACAAGTCCTGCTGTGCCAGCAGGCGCTCGCGAGCGGCCAGTGCGCAGGCGTGCCAGGCGGGCAGATCGGGCGCCGGCAGGCATCCGACTTCGATGCCGTTCCAGACGCGGTGAAAGCACCGCAGCGAGGGCGGCGCCTGCAGCCAGTCGAGAAAGGCCTCCAGCTTGGCGTGATGCGCCTGGTCGTGCTGCGGGTAGACCTGCCAGACGAAGGGCCGGCCGGCCCACAGCGCGCGCACCAGCGAGTCCTCGCCGCGCACGAAGTTGAGCTCGCAGCCCCACAGCAGTTCGTCGTAGCCGGTTTGGGGGAACTGGGGCAGATAGGAAATGTGTAACACACCGCCCAGATAAGGCACTGGCGCGCTGTCTTTTCCCTCTCCACCCGCAGGGAGGAGAGGGAAGGGTGAGGGGGGCGGGCGTGCAGCGCCCGTGACAGCGTGCGATGTTGACGCGTCCCTACCCTCACCCCAACCCTCTCCCGCCGGCGGGAGCGGGGGCAATGCATCCAGCGCGCTGCGGACGGCTTGACTGGCGCGGCCGGCGGTGACCAGCAGCCGCGTCGGCCGGCTGGTGCGGCGCAACTGGGCCAGCAGCGCGTCCAGGCCGGGCGGCTCGTAGCAGAACAGCGAGATCAGTGTGGTGCCCTCGTCGCCCGCCCCGTGCCGGGCGCGCCAGCCGGCACGATCAAAGGACGACTCGCGTTCGGCCAGTTCGCGCTCGCGCAGCAGCCCGCCGGTGCGCGGCGTGAAGCCGGGGTAGAAGAACCACTTGGTCCAGCCCGCCGCCGGGCCGTGCAGCACCGGCGAGGGCAGCCCATGCATGCGCTCGACGTAGCGCTCGGCGCTGAGGTATTCGAGGTTGATCCAGACCGGCGGTGCCGCGCCGTGCGCGCCGCCGGCACGCACGGCCGTCGCGCGGTGGGCGATGAACGGCGCTGGCAGTTCGCAGCCGAAGGCTTCGATCCACACCCTGGCGTGCGGCAAGGTGTTCAGCAGCGCGGTGTCGGTGGACGCGGTCCAGGGCAGCACGCGCACGCCGGGCACGGCGCCTTGCAGCGCACCGGGCGCCATCCAGTCCAGCGCGCGCGCGTCGTCCACCCACAGCCGCAGCTCGTGCCCGCGCGCGGCCAGCTCGCGCGCCAGGCGCCAGCACACGCCCAGGTCGCCGTGGTTGTCGACGACCCGGCAGAAGATGTCCCAGAGCAGCGGCGTGGCAGGCACGCGGCGATTGTGCCTTTGGCGCGGCGTGCGGACGCAGCCGCGGCGCGTTCGTACACTCGGACGCATGAGCGAGATCGAGTTGCCGGCCGCGGGCGACGGTCCCGGTGCCAAACCGGTGGACCACAGCGCCGAATTGCTGGCGCAGGTGGCGGCGCTGCCGAACCTGCCGGGCGTCTACCGCTACCACGACGCCGCCGGCAAGGTGCTGTACGTCGGCAAGGCGCGCGACCTGAGGAAGCGCGTGGCGAGCTACTTCAGCAAGAACCACGGCGGCACGCGCATCGGCCACATGGTGGGCAAGATCGCGCGGCTGAACACCACCGTGGTGCGCTCCGAGGCCGAGGCCTTGATCCTGGAAAACAACCTGATCAAGCAGCTTCTTCCTAAGTACAACATCCTGTTTCGCGACGACAAGAGCTACCCGTACCTGAAGCTGACCGGCACCGGCGTGTTGGTGTCCGATCCGGGTCCGGGGCCGGCCAACCCGGACGCCTACGCGCGCATGGCCTACTACCGCGGCAGCACCGACAAGCGGCACCGCTATTTCGGCCCCTATCCCGGCGCCTGGGCGGTCAAGGACACCATCCACCTGCTGCAGAAGGTGTTTCGCATCCGCACCTGCGAGGATACGGTGTTCGCCAACCGCACCCGGCCCTGCCTGCTGTATCAGATCAAGCGCTGCAGCGCGCCCTGCGTGCGCTTCATCAGCGCCGGGGACTACGCTGCCGACGTGGCGCATGCCGAGCAGTTCCTGCGCGGCGAGACGCAGGAGCTGCTGCGCGAGCTGGAGCGCCGCATGATGGCGCACGCCGAGCTGCTTCAGTTCGAGCAGGCGGCCGAGATCCGCAACCAGATCGGCGCGCTGTCGCGCGTGCTGCACCAGCAGGCGGTGGAAGTCGGCGGCGACGCCGACGTCGACATCCTGGCCGTCAAGGTGCAGGGCGGACGCGCCTGCGTCAACCTGGCCATGGTGCGCGGCGGGCGCCACCTGGGTGACCGCGCCTACTTCCCGAGCCAGGTGGAGGATGCGCAGGCGATCGCCGATGCCATGGCGGCGGCGCAGGACGACGCCGAGCTGCCCACGCTGGAAGCGCGCGTGCTGGACGCCTTCATCGCGCAGCACTACCTGGGCGTGCCGGCGCCGGCGCAGCTGATCACCAGCGAGCCGGTCAGCAGCTCGCTGCTCAAGGCGCTCTCCGACAAGGAGGAGGTCAGGATCAGCGCCACCCACGCGCCGCGCGGCCAGCGCCGCGTGTGGCTGGAGATGGCCGAGCAGAACGCCGGCCTGCAACTGGCGCGCCTGCTGGCCGAGGAAGGCTCGCAGCAGGCGCGCACGCGCGCGCTGGCCGAGGCGCTGGACCTGCCCATCGAGAACCTCGACGAGCTGCGCATCGAGTGCTTCGACATCAGCCACACCGCGGGCGAGGCCACGCAGGCCAGCTGTGTGGTGTTCCAGGGCCACCGCATGGCCAGCAGCGACTACCGCCGCTACCGCATCGAGGGCATCACGCCCGGCGACGACTACGCCGCCATGCGCCAGGTGCTGGAGCGCCGCTACGCCAAGATCGCCGAGGCGCTGCGCGAGCAGGGCGGCGGCGAGGCCATCACGCGCGCCGCGCGCATGCCCGAGCTGGTGCTGGTCGACGGCGGCAAGGGCCAGGTGGCGGTGGCGCGCGAGGTGTTTGAGCAGCTCGGGCTGAACCTGTCGCTGATCGTCGGCGTCGAGAAGGGCGAGGGCCGCAAGGTCGGCCTGGAGGAACTGGTGTTCGCCGACGGGCGCGAGAAGCTGAGCCTGGGCCACGACTCGGCGGCGCTGATGCTGATCGCGCAGATCCGCGACGAGGCGCACCGCTTCGCCATCACCGGCATGCGCGCGCAGCGTGCCCGCGTGCGCGTGGGCGGCAGCCGCATCGAGGAGATCCCCGGCGTCGGCCCCAAGCGGCGCGCGCGCCTGCTGCAGCGCTTCGGCGGCGTGCGCGGGGTGGAAAACGCCAGCGTCGACGACCTGGCGACCGTGGACGGCATCTCGCGCACGCTGGCCGAGCAGATCTATCGCGCGCTGCACTGATGACGGCGGCTGTGCCGCCATGACCTCGCTGCGCCTGATGACTTCGCCGCTGGCGCGGCGTCAATGACGCGCCGAAAGGCGCGGTCATCCGTCATCGAGCCGAACCGGCAAATGCCACAATCGCGGCCATGTTCTTCACCGTGCCCACGCTGCTGACCTGGACGCGCATCGTCGCGATCCCGCTCATCTTGGGCGTGTTCTACCTGCCGCTGGCACCGACGACCGCCAACCTGGCCGCGACGCTGATGTTCATCGTGTTCGCTTGGACCGACTGGCTGGACGGCTTCCTGGCGCGCAAGCTCAACCAGACCTCGGCCTTTGGTGCCTTCCTGGACCCGGTGGCCGACAAGTTCCTGGTCTGCGCCAGCCTGCTGGTGCTGGTGCACCTGCAGCGCACCGACGTGTTCGTGGCGCTGATCATCATCGGGCGCGAGATCGCGATCTCGGCGCTGCGCGAGTGGATGGCGCGCATCGGCGCCAGCAAGAGCGTGGCGGTGCACATGCTCGGCAAGCTCAAGACCTCGGTGCAGATGATCGCCATCCCGTTCCTGCTCTACGACGGCGTGCTGCTCGGCGTCATCGACACGCATCTGTGGGGCAACGTGCTGATCTGGATCGCGGCGGTGCTGACGGTCTGGTCGATGATCTACTACCTGCAAAAAGCGTTGCCGGAAATCCGTGCCCGCGTCCAGTGAACCGGCGCCACCCATGAGCACCCCCAGCGACGACAGCACCGCCACCCTGATCCGCCTGATGCCGGCGGTGTTCGTCGTGATCTGGGCCACCGGCTTCATCGTGGCGCGCTACGGCATGCCGCACGCGCCGCCGTTCACTTTCCTGCTGTACCGCTACCTGCTGTCGATCGGCTGCTTCCTGCTCTGGATCACCATCGCCCGCGTGCGCTGGCCGCAGACCGGTCTTCAATGGATCCACCTGGCGGTGACCGGCATGCTGATGCACGGCGGCTACCTGGGCGGCGTGTGGGCGGCGGTCAAGGGCGGCATGGGCTCGGGCCTGTCGTCGCTGATCGTCGGCATCCAGCCGGTGCTGACGGCGATCTGGCTGTCGGCGGTGGCCAGCAACACGCACCGCGTCAGCCGGCGCCAGTGGCTGGGCCTGCTGCTGGGCTTTGCCGGCCTGGTGCTGGTGGTCTGGCGCAAGCTGACGCAGGGCAGCCCGGGCGACATGGTGACGCCGGTCAACCTGTCCTGGGCCATCCTGGCCCTGTTGTGCATCACCGCCGGCACCCTGTACCAGAAGCGCTTCATCAAGCCCTGCGACGTGCGCACCGCCAACACGGTGCAGTTGATCGCCGCGGCCATCGTCACCGCGCCGATGGCGCTGCTGGAAACCGAGGCGTTCCGCTGGAACCTGGAGTCGGCCGGCGCCATGGCCTGGTCGGTGCTGGGCCTGACGCTGGGCGGCAGCTCGCTGCTGTACCTGCTGATCCAGCGCGGCGCCGCCGCCAGCGTGGCCAGCCTGATGTACCTGGTACCGCCGACCACGGCCCTGATTGCCTGGGTCCTGTTCGGCGAGCCGATCACCGTGGCCACGGTGGTCGGCATCGCGCTGACGGCGTTCGGCGTCGCCCTGGTGGTGCGTCCGGCGCGCTCGCGCTGACGGCGCGCGCTGGCGGTGCCCAATGTGTCACACATTTGCCGAATTCCGGGCCCGCGTGTCGCGCAAGTGCCCGCCGGGCCGCGCCTGAGCGTGGTGAAGCCTGGATTTGGGTCTAGAATTCGACGCTCGCCATTCGGGATGAACCGGGCCGGCGGGTGCGTTTTTCGCGTCGGTTGACGCGCGTGACCGTGCCGCGGTGCGGTGCATGGCGAACAGCCAGGGCGTGAGTACCCATGCCGACGGCTCCCGATGCCGCCAAACCGATTCTCGATTCTTCAAAGAGGGGCAGCTACGTGAACAAGACCGAGTTGATCGAACACATCGCCAAGAACGCCGACATTTCCAAGGCGGCGGCCACGCGCGCGCTGGAAGCCACCATCGGCGCTGTCAAGACCACGCTGCGCAAGGGCGGCACGGTCTCCCTGGTGGGGTTCGGCACCTTTGCCGTCGGCAAGCGCGCAGCCCGTTCCGGCCGCAACCCGCGCACCGGCGCAACGATTAAAATCAAGGCTGCCAAGGTGCCCAAGTTCCGTCCCGGCAAGGCCTTGAAAGACGCCTTGAACTGACAACGGCACGGTTCGGGTGGGGTGCTTAGCTCAGTTGGTAGAGCGGCGCCCTTACAAGGCGTAGGTCGGCGGTTCGAGACCGTCAGCACCCACCAGCGACAGCGAAGGCGAACCCCGGTTCGCCTTTTTCATTCTCGGTCAGCACTCACGCAGAGTTTCGCGCATGTTTGATTTCATCCGCCGGCACACCAAGCTCATCATGTGGGTCTTGTTCCTGCTGGTCATCCCGTCCTTCGTGTTCTTCGGCATGGGCGACTACTCGCAGTTCAACGAAGGCGCGACCAAGGTGGCCCAGGTCGATGGCAAGGCCATCACGCAGAGCGAGTGGGACAACGCGCACCGCATGGAGGTCGACCGCGTCCGTGCCAGCGACCCCAGCATCGACCTCAGCCTGCTCGATTCGCCGGCGCTGAAGTACGCCACGCTCGAGCGCATCGTGCGCGACCGCGTGCTGCAGGTGGCGGCCACCGATGCCCACCTGATCGCCACCGATACGCGGCTGGCGACCGAGCTGCAGCAGGACCCGAGCATCGCCGCGTTGCGCCGCCCCGACGGCTCGCTCGACATGGACGGCTACCGCCGGCTGCTGGCCACGCAGGGCCTGACGCCCGAAGGCTTCGAGGCGCGCGTGCGCTTCAACCTGTCCTCGCGCCAGGTGCTGGGCGGCGTCGTCGAGTCGGGCTTCGTCGTGCCGGGGCAGGCCGACGTCAGCATGAACGTGTTTTCGGAGCAGCGCGAGGCGCGCGTGGTGCGCTTCGTGCCGGCCGACTACGCCGCCAAACTCAGTCCGAGCGATGCCGACCTGCAGGCGTTCTACCAGGCCAATCTGGCGCGCTACCAGGCGCCGGAATCGGCGCGGGTGGAATACATCGTGCTCGACATCGAGGGCGTGAAGAAAAGCGTCACGGTGAGCGAGGCCGACCTGCGCGCCTACTACGAGCAGAACGCCGCCACGCTGGGCACGCCCGAGCAGCGCCGCGCCAGCCACATCCTGATCAACGCGCCCAAGGACGCTCCCGCGGCCGAGCGCGAGCAGGCCAAGGCGCGCGCCGGCGAACTGCTGGCCGCACTGCGGCAGGCGCCGGACAGCTTCGCCGACGTCGCGCGCCAGTCCTCGCAGGACGACACCAGCGCGGCCAGCGGCGGTGATCTCGGCTTCTTCGAGCGCGATCGCGGCATCGATCCGGTGATCTCCAAGACTACCTACGCGCTGGCCAAGGCGGGCGACATCAGCGAGGTGGTCGAGAGCGATTTCGGCTACCACATCGTCAGGCTGACCGAGATCAAGCCGGCCGCCGTGCCTGCGTTCGAGGAACTGCGCCCCAAGCTGGAGGACCAGTTGCGCACCCAGCTGGCGCAAAAGCAGTTCGGTGAGCTGGCCGAGATCTTCACCAACGGCGTCTACGAGCAGTCCGACAGCCTGCAACCGGTGGCCGAGCAGCTCAAGCTGAGCATCCAGACCGCCGACCAGGTCACCCGCACCGCGGCACCGGGGGCCACCGGAGCGCTGGCCAATCCGAAGTTCCTGAATGCCTTGTTCAGCTCCGACGCGCTGGACAAGAAGCGCAACACCGAAGCGCTGGAGATCGGCGCCAACCAGCTGGCCTCGGGCCGCGTGGTCGAGCACAGTCCGGCCCATGCCCGGCCGTTTGACGAAGTCAAGGCCGAGGTGCGCAGCGCCTTCCTCGAGCAGCGCGGCGCCGAGATGGCGCGCCAGGAGGGCGCCGAGCGGCTGAAGGCCTGGAGCGAGAATCCGGCGTCCGCCACCGACCTGCCGGCGGCGGTGAAGCTGTCGCGCGATGGCGCGCCCGACCAGCCGCAGGCGCTGATCGAGGCCGTGCTGCGCGCCGACCCGGCCAAGCTGCCGGCCTTCGTCGGCGTCGACCTGGGCGCGCAGGGCTACGCGCTGGCGCGCGTCGACAAGGTGCTGCCGCCGGCCGAGCAGGCCGCCGACGCCGCGGCGCAAAGCCATGCGCGCTACGAAGAGTCGTGGGCGCTGGCCGAGACGCGGCGCTACTACGACTTCCTCAAGGACCGCTACAAGGCGCGCATTCTGGTGCCGACGCCCGCGCCAGCCGCCGAGACGGCGGCGGCGCTGCGCTGAACCGCAGCGCCCGCTTCCCCTGATCCGTCGCCGCCGGCCCCTGCGCCGGTCGCGCCATGCTGCGTGAATGGCGGCTGGCCGGTGTCCGGTCATGGATTCGAAGGCGGGAGGTCGCGGGCGTGGGTGCCGAAGAACGGGCACCGGCCATGCGCGCCCCTCGCATGGGTTTGGCGTTGGCGACAGGCCGAGAGCCCATGAATGGTTCTGCGCGCAAGTTTCCGGTTCAACACCGGGTGCGGCGATGCCGGGGTCGCCGCCCGCGCCACCACGATGGCTCGCAATGGCGCATCAAGGCGCAGCGTGCATTGGCGAGCGGCCATGAAATCGTGACGGATTTCACGCCGCCGCATGGGTGCGGCACCTTCTTCTCGTAGCGGCTCACTGCGCTTCATGCAGCATGTGGTACAATAGCCACAATGCGTGTATGGTTTTATTGCGGGTCCAAAGAGGAGGTTGCAACGCACACTCAAGCCGAATCCAGAAAAGTCGATTCGTCTTGTTGTTGGCGCTTTCCTGGATGGCTTGCGCGGCGATCCATCCGTGGCGACAACGGGGGCAGACGCAGGACGTCGGCCGCTCCACGTGGTTGGCAACCTCCGTTCCCTGACGGTCGGCAAGCGGCTGCAGCCGATCCCTTCCCGTACCGGCCCGCCCGTGCTCGTCGTCGATGCAGGGGCGGTCCACGCTCAACCATTAACCGTTGTGAGGGCCCCGGCGCCAGCAGTGACGCCCATGCCGACCTGGTCTCCGGGGCGGCGATGACCTGCACGCCCACCGCCAAGAGCAGGGTCCCGGACTGCTCGATCACCAGCACCAACAACCAGACAGCGCGGCCAAGCGGTGCCACCCCCGTGGCCAGCAGCCATGGCCCCGCGGCTGCGAACGGCGCGATCGTCGCGGACACCGCAGACGGCAGGTTGAGCTGCACCGGCGTCACCCGCGCGGCAAGCGAGGTCGCGGCGTGCCCGTCAGGCATCGGCCAGGAGTCGTGCTCAGGTGTCGACGCGGTCATGGCGGCGTTCCGGGCCGGCAGCAAGGTGACCCGTGCGCTGGTCGTGGAGTTGATCGAAGGCAAGAAGACGGGAACTCGAAACCCATCGCGGCGTGGGCCACGAGGCTGTCACGAAGCTCGTGTCTCAAGCGCGGCGCAGCTGTTCCTGGCGCCAGATCGCTTTGCCGTTTGCCGTTCCAGACACTGCCACTGATTGTGAGGCGTTGTGCCAAGTCATCCAAGACGAATCGCTGTTGAACTGGGCTTGCTGCTCGTGGCTGCACTGGCGGCCGCGCCGATCCAGGCGCAGCAGATCACCACCTGCCCGGCGGGGTCGACCAAGTATCAGATCGGCACCAGCCTGACCGACACCGCAACCACCAAAGCCCTCAATACCACGAGCTGGCCGAATGGTTCCACGACACGGACCTTCACGTGGGCAAGCGGCGTGAGCGCCACGCTGAATTTTGCAACGTTGAACAGCGTGTATACCGCAAACGGGCCGTGGCCGAGGATCGCGAATGTGGCTATTTCGCCAGCCGGCCTTCAGGTTTATCACAGCATTCTGCATAGTACGAATCCGGTACTGTTGAACCGGTTTGAAGTCTCGGTCAACGTTCCGACCACCGCCATGAGCATCAAGGCGATCGATATCGACGCCAGCATCTATACCGGCTCCCAATACTATTACCGAGAGCAGCTGCAGGCGGTCGGTGCGAGCTCCATCACGGCAGGGACGGCGGGAACGACGCAGTTCTTCTCGATTACCGGCGACACCGTTCTGGCATCCGGGACCACCACGTCCCCCTACCGCTGCAGCGGCGCCGGCATAACGGATGGTTGCAGCGTATTCGCGCAGTGGGGTAACGGGTCGGCCGGCGCCACTCGCCAGATGGTTTTCAGCAACTACCTGAAAAATAATCCTGGTACCGACCCGGGAACGGTGACGGATGCATACAACGACATCACCTTCTGCGTCGGACCCAGCAAGCTCACCCTGACCAAGGTGTGGGGCAGCAGCGTCCCCAACGGCACCAGCACGACCTTGACGCTGTCCGGCGGTTCATATTCGACGTCCGCCGTCAACGGATCGAGCACCAAGGGCGGCACCACCACGCCCGCGACGATCAACATCGCCGCCAACGACAGCATTACCCTGGGCGAGAGCCTGACCGGCTACGACAAGGCCTACAGCTGCACTGCGGGCACGGTGAACCAGAGCACCGGACAGGTGACCCTGCCGGCCACGCTGACCGGCGACGTCAGCTGCTCGATCACCAACACGGTCAAGCCGACGATCAGCCTGAAGAAGACGCTGATCGGCCTTGCCGGCTCGTTCAGCTACCACCTGACCGGCGCCGCCACCTCCGGCGGCGCGACGTCGGAAACCATTGTCGCTGCCGCCAATGCGACGACCAGCGGAACGCTGACCTTCCTGGGTTCGGCCGGAACCGCGGCCAGCGTGACCGAGACGCTGCCGGGCGGTGCCACCTACGACACCAGCTATGTGTGCACCGACACCAATAGCGCAACCACCGGCAACGCCAACATCACTGGCAGCGGAACGGCCTTGACGATTCCCGCCGCCAACATGAAGACCGACGCGCAGTGGGTCTGCACCTTCACCAACACGCAGCGCAGCACGCTGATGGTGTCCAAGGTGTCGCAAGGCGGCGTTGGCACGTTCGGTTTCAGCGGCACCAACGGCGTCACCCTGCATTCGATCAGCACCGACGCGGCGGGCACGGCCAAGGCCGGGGCCGTGCAGACGCTCGCCGCCAATGGCGTGGCGACCCGCGTCACCGAGGCCGCGCCGCCCGCGGGCTGGGCGCTGAAATCGATCAGCTGCTCCGGCCTGGGCAGCGGCGGGACCGCCACGCCGTTCATCAACGGCACCGCCGGCGGCTACGTGGACCTGAATCCGGCCGCCACCGCGGCGGGCTCGACCATCCTCTGTACCTTCACCAACGAGAAGCTCGCCAGCGTGGCCTTCGCCAAGGCCAAGGTTGCCAACGACGGCGCGGCGACCACGGCGACATTCACGTCCGCGTCCGGCGGCAACCTGGCGTCGGTGCCGGGCCCGATTACCTCGGCCAGCGCCGACAACACCGCCGGTTCGCCGAACACGCCGGTGCTGGTGCAGGCCAACGGCAGTGCCGTGAGCGTGATCGAGCATCCGGCCGCCGGATTTGTCCTCAGCGGCGCCACGTGCACCGACAGCAACGCCGCGGTGAGCGGCAATTCGCCGGTCACGTTCAGCGCCACGGTGAACCCCGCGACCGGGCTGGTGACGATCCCGGCCACCAACATCCGGGCCGGCGCCACCATCACCTGCACGCTGACCAACACCAAGCAGGGCAGCATCACCATCGTCAAGGACGCCCAGCCCAAGGGCGCACAGGAGTTCGCGTTCACCACCACCGGAACCGGTCTGTACGATTTCATCCTGGACGACGACGGGAACGAGACCAACCTACACCAGCGTTCGCATACGTTCTCCGATCTCGCGCCGGGCAGCTACACGGTGACCGAAGGCGCGGTGGCGGGCTGGTCGCTGTCGGGGTTGAGCTGTAGCGGCGATGTCAGCGGCGGCAGCGCCAGCACCACCAATCTCGCCACGCGCACGGCGACGATCAACCTCGACGCCGGCGAGAGCATCACCTGCACCTTCAGCAACAGCAAGCAGGCCAGCCTGACGCTGTACAAGACCACCCTCGGCGGTGCCGGCGGGCCGTTCTCCTTCACGCTTGACAACACCGTGCAGACCAGCGGCAGCGTGACGACGACGGTCGGCCAGACGCCCACCCAGGTGGATGGCAACACGGCCAGCGGCGGCACGCCGGATCCGTTCGTGGTCGCGACGCTCGGCCAGCCGATCAACATCACCGAGTCCTCCCTGCCCGGCAACTGGTCGCTCACGGGTGCCAGCTGCGTGAACGGCGCGGGCGCGACCGTGGGCAGCCTTGCCGGCAGCACCTACACGATTCCCGCTGCGGCGGTGACCGCCGGTGAGAGCTTCGAATGCAGCTTCACCAACAGCAAGGCCCCGATCCTGCGCGTGACCAAGCTCAGCAGCAGCGGCGGCGCGACCGGCACCTTCGGCTTCACCACGACCGGGCAGAGCCCGTTCAACCTGACCACCACGGCAGCCAACGCGCCGGTGACGCAGACGTTGAGCAGCGTGCCGATCGGCAGCGCGATCACCATTGCGGAATCCGATCCGGCGAGCACCAACGTCTATCTCGCCAGCATCACCTGCGACGACGCGCCCGGCGCGCGCGAGGGCAGCACCTGGACTGCTCCGAGCTACGTGAACGGCGGCGATGACGGTGGTTCGATCGCGGTCACCCTGGTGGCCGGCGCGGACGTGAGCTGTACCTTCGTCAATGCCGAGCATGGCTCGCTGACGATCGTGAAGGATTCGGTGGGCGGTGACGGGACGTTCCAGTTCGCGTTCACCGACTATCCGCCTGGCACCATTTTCTCGCCCGCATCCCCCAGCATCACGACCGCGGGGGGAACGGGCTCGGTTTCCGTGGCAATCACACACGCCACGAGCCCCACAGGGTTCTCCATTGCTGAAATCCTGGAGTTGAACCCCGGCTACCAGTTGACTGCGATTGATTGCACCGGCCCATCCGGGATGACCTTTACGCCCGACATGGAGTTCGGTGCTGTTGCTGTCACCGGATCACAGCCCGGCGACTCTGCCACCTGCACCTTCCGCAACGTCCGCAAGCCGGCGGTCACCATCCGCAAGGTGTCGGAAGGCGGCGTCGGCACCTTCAACTTCAGCGGCGGCACAAACGGCCTGCCGGCCCCGCTTGGCCTGACCACGGTGGCGGGCACGCCAAACCAAGCCAGTTCGGGCGCCTATCCCATCACCGACGTCACCCAGGGCGCCAGCCTCACCGAGGTCGTGCCCACCGGCTGGAACTTCCAGCGGTGGGAATGCCGCTCCAACACCGACAACGCCTTCGTCGCCAGCGGCACCAGCCCGACGATGAGTCTTGCCGCCGATCACCTGGACGACGGCAATGACCTCACCTGCAGCTTCTACAACACCAAGGCGCCGACGCTGACGGTGGTCAAGCAGACCCTTGGCGGCGCTGAGCAAATCTTCGAGCTGAGCGTGTCCGGCGGCGGATTGGCGACACCCGCCAGCCTGAGCCTGACGCCGACGGCGGCGGGCGGCGCGGGAGCCGCCGCGTCCACGCCGCTGACCAGCCTTGCTCCCGGCACCAACATCACCATCAGCGAATCCGCACCGGGCACCGACTGGTCGCTGGCCAGCATGAGCTGCGTCGACAACCCGGGTGGCGCGAGCGGCAGCACCCTGGTCGGCGCGACCGGGAGTTTCGGCAGCAACCACCAGGGCGGCTCGATCACCGGCCAGCTGGTCGCCGGCGCGGACGTGACCTGCACCTTCACCAACGCGCGCAGCATCACCGGGCTGATCACCAAGACATCCATTGGTGGCGACGACACCTTCTACGTCGATACTTACGTCAACACGACGACGCCGACCGGCCCACGCAGGAGCAGCGACCTGCCGCTGACCACGGTGGGTGGTACCTACACCTATTCCGGCGGCTATCCGACCCTGGACAACGGTGATTTCGTGATCCAGGAGCAGGTCAAGCCCGGCTGGACGCTGACCGACATCGCCTGCGTCCAGACCAACACGACCGGTGTGCTGTCGAATGTCGTGAAGCATCTCGACCAGCGCTACATCACCGGCAACGCCACCGCTGGTACCGCTTTCAATTGCACCTTCACCAACGTGCGCGTGCCCTCGATCACCATCGCCAAGGTGAGCGAGGGCGGCACGGGCGGGTTCGCGTTCACGGGCGGCAGCAATGGCCTGCCGTCGGCACTGTCGCTCACCACCACTGCTACCGGCACGCCCGTCGCCTCGTCCGCCTATGTGGTGGCGGGCATCGACACGGACGCGAGCATCACCGAAACCGTGCCGCCCGGCTGGACCTTGACCGCGGCGGAGTGCAAGGCCGGCACAACGACCGTCTCGGATCCAGCGTGGCTGGATAGCGCCACCGGCACGCTGACGATTCCGGCGAGCGAGCTGCAGAAGGGTCAGGACCTGATCTGCACCTTCACCAACACCAAGGACACCAGGCTCACCATCGCCAAGACGGCGGTCGGCGGCACCGGCACGTTCCCGATTGCAGTGGATGTGGGCGGCGTGGTGACGACCCACGACCTCACCGTGGGGACGGTAGGCGGCACCACGACGCAGGTGATCAGCGGCGTCACGCCGGGTGCCGCCATCAACCTGAGCGAGGACCTGGCTGGCTCCACTCTCGATGCCTGGCGGCTGGCGGATCAGGGCGGCATCCTGTGCGTCGACAACATCGACGGCGCGACCGGCAGCACGCTGGTGTCGGCGACCCCGACCGTGGCCACCGATTTCCGCAGCGGCAGCGTCAGCGGCTCGCTGGTGGTCGGCGCCGACGTGACCTGCACCTTCATCAATACGCGCGACGTGACGGGCATCGTCAACAAGACCGCGATCGGCGGCGACGGCAACTTCAGCTACAACGTCTACATCGACGTCAGCCAGCCGACCCCGGCGGCGCTCGCCGGCAACTATGCCGCTGCGACCACCGGCGGCTCCGGCACCACCGGCGTCCAGCATTTCCCGGTCATGGGCGATGGCAGCTTCGTGCTGGAAGAGGTCCTGCCGGCAGGTGAAGAAAACCGCTGGGTGCTGACGCAGGCCAACTGCGTGCAGACCAGCAGCACCGGCCAGCTGAGCAACGTCTCGGTTGACCTGGCGAACCGCTACGTGACCGGCACGGTGGAGCCTGGCACGGAAATCCAGTGCGACTTCACCAACGTGCGCATTCCGGAAATCACGCTTGTCAAGCACAGCCAGGGCAGCACGGGCAGCTTCGACTTCACCGGCACCAACGGCCTGCCGACCACGGCGGTGACGCTCACCACCACCGCCCCGGACAACCTGGCCACCTCGGGACCCTACCTGATCCAGGACGGGACGCAGGACGCGACGATCACCGAGAGCGTGCCGGCCGGCTGGAAGCTGGTGGGCGCGAGCTGCGTGGACACCCTGAACGATGCCGCCGCAACGGCAAGCCTGGCCGGCAACACGCTCACCATCCCCCAGGCCACGCTGGCGCAGGGCCGCGACCTGACCTGCACCTTCGAGAACATCAAGCAGAGCGACATCACGCTGGGCAAGACCTGGACCAATGCTGTCGATGGACACGCCGTGACCCTGACCATCGATGGCGCCGCCAGCGCCAACGTCGGTTTCTCGATTGCGCCCGCAACGACCACCGAGGCCAGTGCCACCGGCACTGTGGGTGACACCATTACCCTGACCGAGATGTTTGCGCCTGGGCTGCTTGCCAACTACACCCCGACGCTGACATGCAGCAGCGCCGGCGTCGTGGTGGACACGTCGGCGGTGGCGCTCGATACCGCGCAGGGCACCGCCTCGGCGAGCTTCACCATGCCGGGTGATGCGGTGAGCTGTAGCTTCACCAACACGTACAAGCCGAAGATCACGCTGACCAAGACGGTGACGACGACGCCGATGGTGGTGGGGGTG
>CAZHSD010000005.1:101168-161312 GCA_964534975.1 uncultured Ottowia sp.
CCGCCACGCCGGTGAACACGGCGCCGAAGATCACGCTGACCAAGACGGTGACGACGACGCCGATGGTGGTGGGGGTGGCCAACAGCTACGTGCTGACGGTGACCAACACGGGCGGCACGGCCAACAGCGCGGCGGTGGTGATCAGCGACACGATCCCCTCGAGCCTGACGATCGGCACCTTGCCCCTGGGCTGCGTGGCCGATACGGTGGACACGCAGAAGGTGATCTGCACGGTGGACGCGGGGGACCTGGAGGCCACGACGGGCAGCGCGAGCTTCACGATCCCGGTGACGCCGACGGCGGCGGCCAGCCCGGCGGTGACCAACACGGCCACGGCCACGGGCGGGGGTGATCCGACGTGCACGGCCGAGGCCGACTGCACCTCGACAACCGCCACGCCGGTGAACACGGCGCCGAAGATCACGCTGACCAAGACGGTGACGACCGAGAGCGGCAGCGTGAGCGGGGTGGCCGAAGCGGGCGAGACGCTGACCTACACCATCACGCTCGCCAACAGCGGCGGCACCGCGGCCAGCTATGACCTGAGCGACGTGCTGAGCGCGGGCCTGACGTACGTGAGCTCGACGCCGACGGGCACCAACGTGGGCCAGACCACGAGCTGGACGGACCTGACGGTGCCAGCCAACGACACGCTGTTGGTGAGCGTCACGGCCACGGTCGACAGCCCGATCACGGGCACCAGCGTGAGCAACGCGGCGTACCCGACGGGCGGCACGGCGCCGGACTGCACGGTCACGCCGACGCCGGCCGGCTGCGTGAGCACGCCGACGGCCGGCGCGGTGACGCTGAGCAAGGCGCTGACAAGCGAGAGCATGCCATTCACGGCTGGTCAGTCGGTGACATACACGGTGACGTTGGTCAGCAGTGGCGGCACCGCGGTGACGGATTACAGCTTCACCGACACGCCCAGCGCGGGCCTGACGGTGACGGGCATTGCGCTGAGCAGCGGCACCACCACGGCCGAGGGCGCGTGCGCCGAGTCGACTATGGTGGCACCGTCATGGACCTGCTCTGGCATCACAGTGCCGGCCGGCGCGACGCTGGTGTACACCGTGAGTGCGCAGGTGGAAAGCCCGCTGATGCATGCCAGCGTAAGCAACGGCGCGGTGGCCGGTGCCGGCCCGGCCGACTGCACGAGCACGCCGCAGGTGGGCAGCTGCGTGACCACGCCGACGGCCGGTGCGGTGACGCTGGCTAAGGCGTTGGCGACGGGCGTGAGTACGCCGTTTGCGGCTGGTCAGTCGGTGAGCTACACGGTGACGCTGGTCAACAGCGGTGGGGCGGCGGTGACGAACTACAGCTTCACCGACACGCCCAGCGCGGGCCTGACGGTAACGGGCATTGCGCTGAGCAGCGGCACAAGCACAGCGGCTGGCACGTGCGTGACGGCCACGGCGCCGGATCCGTCGTGGCATTGCACGGGCATCACGGTGCCCGCAGGCGGCAAGCTGGTGTACACGGTCGCGGCCACGGTGGATAACCCGATCACGGTCACCAGCGTGAGCAACGGTGCAGTGGCCGGTGACGGCCCAGCGGATTGCACGAACGATCCGCAGGTGGGCAGCTGCGTGACCACGCCGACCGCCGGTGCGGTGATGCTGGCCAAGAGGCTGGCCAATGGCGTGACCACGCCGTTTGTGGCCGGGCAAGCGGTGGCGTACACGGTGACGCTCACCAACAGCGGCGGTGCGGCGGTGGCTAACTACAGCTTCACCGACACGCCCAGCGCGGGCCTGACGGTAACGGGCATTGCGCTGAGCAGTGGCACGACCGCGGCGGCTGGCACCTGCGCGGCGGCCACGGCATCGGATCCGTCGTGGCATTGCAGCGGCATCACGGTGCCCGCCAACACGACGCTGATCTACACCGTGACGGCGCAGGTGGAGAGCCCAGTCACGCACACCAACGTGAGCAACGGCGCCGTCGCCGGCGCTGGCCCGGCCGACTGCGAGAGCGATCCGCAGGTAGGCAGCTGCGTGAGCACGCCAACCGCTGGCGCGGTGACACTGGCCAAGGCGCTCACCTCGGTCAACGGCCAGGCGGCCACGAGGGGCCAGATGGTGACCGGTGGTGACGCGCTGCTGTATACGATCCAAGCGACCAACCGCAGTGGCACCGGGGTCAGCGACTATGTGCTGGTCGAATCCATCCCGGTGGGTCTGACGGTGACCGGCATCAGCGGTGGCACGCACGCCTGCAAGTTGCCGCTCAAGGGCGCGGCCACGTGCTCGATCAAGCTCGCGAGCATCCCGGCCGGTGGCAGCGCCGATGTCCTGGTCAGCGCGACGGTCGACACGCCGGTCACCGTGGCCTCGATCGCCAACATCGTGTACCGCGATGGCGCCGGGCAGCCCGACTGCTCCAGCACGCCGACACCGCCGTACTGCGTGGTGAACCCTGCTGCCATGCCTGGCCTGACCATCCTGAAGACCGTCACCAGCACTGGGCCGTACGGAGTGGGTAGCGTCATCACCTACGGGTTCAAGGTGACCAACACCGGCAACGTGACCCTGAGCGGCGTGACCGTGGTCGACGAGCTGGCCGGCGCCAGCGTCAGTGGCGGTCCCATTGACCTGGCGCCGGGGGCGGTCGACAGCAGCACCTTCAAGGCGAGCTACACAGTCACGCAGGCGGACGTGAACGCCGGCAAGGTGCACAACGTCGCGACTGCCCAGGGTGTGCCCGCAGGCGCTGATCCTGCCCGTCCGCTGGTGAGCGAGCCGAGCGAGATCGACACGCCGGTGACACGGCCGACCACCGTGACGCCGATTCCGACGCTGGGCCAGTACGCATTGCTGCTGCTGATCGTGCTGATGGGTGCCGCGGTCAATTACCGGGAGCGACGCCGGCGTTAGCAGCTGCTGATGCCGCCTGCGCGCTCAAGGCGCGCGGTGTTGAAAGCAAGTGGTGAGGCCGAGGCGGTTGACGGCCGCGATGTGGGTCGATGCGGGGTCGGCGGCGGTCCGCAAGCCAGCCGGGCACGGTGCCGACGCGTGAGCCTATCCAGAGCAAGAGCCCATCAACCAGCTTTCGGTTGATGGGCTCTTCGATGGATGGAATGGGAAAAGCTGCGTAAGCTGTTGATTCCCAGATGATGCTGGCGGAAGCGGTGAGATTCGAACTCACGAACGGTTGCCCGTTGCCGGTTTTCAAGACCGGTGCAATCGACCACTCTGCCACGCTTCCGTCGATGCCGTGCCGGAATTCTAGCCATCGGCGCGCCGCGGCCGGCGCACAAAAAACCCGCTGACGCGGCAGCGGGCTGGTTGGTGGCGGCCGCAGGGCCGCGTCACTTCAGCTTGACTTCCTTGTACTCGACGTGCTTGCGAGCCTTGGGGTCGAACTTCATGATCGACATCTTCTCGGGCATGGTCTTCTTGTTCTTGCTGGTGGTGTAGAAGTGCCCGGTGCCGGCACTGGATTCGAGCTTGATCTTTTCGCGGGTGCCTTTGGTGGCCATGGTGTGCTCCTTTGGCTAATGGATCAGGCCTGACCGCGCGCCCGCATGTCGGCGAGCACGGCGTCGATGCCATTTTTGTCGATCAGTCGCAGCGCGGCGCTGGACACGCGCAGGCGCACCCAGCGGTTCTCGCTCTCGACCCAGAAGCGGCGGTATTGCAGGTTCGGCAGGAACCGGCGCTTGGTCTTGTTGTTGGCGTGGGACACATTGTTCCCGACCATGGGCTTCTTGCCCGTCACATCGCATACGCGTGCCATGAGTGTTTCAACTCCAGTCATCACGGCCGTTGCTGGCGCCATCCGCAATCCGCTTTGCTTGGATTGCCAGGACGACTCGCTTCGGCCTCACCTCGCCAGTTCAGGGTGGCGGTGGCCCTGCGATGCGGAGCAGCGATGACTGGCCCGCAAAGCGTGGAAAACTGGCAATTATAGCCTGACCGGCAGGCGAAAGGAAGCGCGCCTTCGTCTCTTCAGCCCGTCTGCTGCTCGAGGAAGCGCTGTGCGTCCAGCGCCGCCATGCAGCCGGTGCCGGCGCTGGTGATGGCCTGGCGGTAGACGTGGTCCTGCACGTCGCCGGCGGCGAACACGCCGGGCACGCTGGTCTGGGTGGCAAAGCCCTGCAGGCCGCCCCGGGTCTGGAGGTAGCCGCCGTCCATGTCGAGCTGGCCCTGGAAGATGTCGGTGTTGGGCGCGTGGCCGATGGCGATGAAGCAGCCCTGGAGCCGGATGTCCTCGGTGGCGCCGGTGTCGACGTGTCGGATGCGGATGCCGGTGACGCCGCTGTCGTCGCCCAGCACCTCGTCCAGCACGTGGAAGGTCTTGAGTTCGATCTTGCCGGCGGCGACCTTGTCCATCAGCTTGTCGATCAGGATCGGCTCGGCGCGGAACTTGTCGCGCCGGTGCACCAGCGTGACCTTGCGCGCGATGTTGGACAGGTACAGCGCCTCCTCGACGGCGGTGTTGCCGCCGCCGATCACGCACACGTCCTGGTCGCGGTAGAAGAAGCCGTCGCAGGTGGCGCAGGCCGACACGCCGCGCCCCATGAAGGCGCTTTCCGACGGCAGGCCGAGGTACTTGGCCGAGGCGCCGGTGGCGATGATCAGGCTGTCGCAGGTGTAGCTGCCGCTGTCGCCGGTCAGGCTGAACGGGCGTTTGGACAAGTCGACGGCGTTGATGTGGTCGAACACGATCTCGGTCTTGAAGCGCTCGGCGTGGGCCTGAAAGCGCTGCATCAGATCGGGGCCTTGCACGCCCTCGGGGTCGGCGGGCCAGTTGTCGACGTCGGTGGTGGTCATCAGCTGGCCGCCCTGGGCCATGCCGGTGATCAGCAGGGGATCGAGGTTGGCGCGCGCGGCGTACACCGCGGCGGTGTAGCCGGCGGGGCCGGAGCCGAGGATCAGGACTTTGGCGTGTTTGGCAGGCATGGGCGATTGGATTGGTGCGCTACTGCGCTAGGATACGACCGCATGGCCCCGGAGGTTCGCACGATCCATGGCGGTGTGCGGCTTCGGGGTGGCAAAGTCCCGATTCTAAGAACACCTTGGGAGCCGGGACGCTGGAGATCCGTGTCATGACGATGTTGTCCAATCTGGAGCTGATTCGCCGCGTGCCGCTGTTCGCCATGCTGACCGACGCCCAGGCGAGCCTGGTGGCGGATGCGGTGGTCAAGCGGGCGTTCCGACGCGGCGAGGCCATCGTCGAGAAGGGCAAGAAGTCGAACGCGCTGTTCATCCTGCTGAATGGGCGCGCGCGCGTGATCAGCACCGACAAGCGCGGCCGCGAGGTCATCCTGGCGACGCTGCACGCGGGCGACCACATCGGCGAGATGAGCCTGATCGACAACGAGCCGCATTCGGCCACCGTGCGCGCCGAGGTGCGCACCGACGTGCTGATGCTGGGGCGCAGCGACTTCGCGCGCTGCCTGCCCGAGAACAGCTCGATGATCTACGCCATCATGCGCGCGCTGGTGCAGCGGCTGCGCCACGCCGACCGCAAGATCGAATCGCTGGCGCTGATGGACGTGTACGGCCGGGTGGCGCGCGCGCTGCTGGAGCTCGCCAGGCCGCAGCCGGCCACCGGCGAGCTGTGGATCACCGAGCGCATCTCGCGCCAGGACATCGCCAAGACCGTCGGCGCGTCGCGCGAGATGGTCAGCCGGGTGATGAAGGACCTGGAGGAGCGCGGCCACATCCGCACGCGGGACGACGGCATCATCGCGGTGCGGGAGTCGCTCGGCGCCGCCGATTGAGCGCCGGCCTGACGGCCGCACGGGTGCGCCGAGCGGCGCGCGGCTGCGGTGGCCGCGCGCGCTTGCGGTAAGCTTGGCACAGCTGTCGTTTCATCCATGACTTACCCTCTCAACACCTTCAACGACAAGGCCCTGCAGACCAAGGAGCCGCGCTCGGGCGCGACGCGCTTCCTGCAGGAGGTGGCGCTGGTGCTGGGCCTGGCCTGCATCATCTTCCTGGTCATGGCGCTGGCCAGCTACTCGCCGCAGGATGCCGCCTGGTCGACGTCCGGCGACGGCGGACCGGTGCGCAACTGGGCCGGCAAGCTGGGCGCCTGGCTGGCTGACCTGGCCTACGTGCTGCTGGGTTTTTCGGCCTGGTGGTGCGTGGCGGTGGCGGTGCGTGCCTGGCTGGCGGGCACGCTGCGCTGGATGAATGCCGAATCGCGCGCGGCCCAGCCGCGGCGACCGCTGTGGGCGCGCGTCGTGGGCACGCGCTGGGCATTCTGGATCGGGCTGCTGCTGCTGCTGGCGGCCAGCAGCGGACTGGAGTGGTCGCGCCTGTACCGCTGGGACGCCGCGCTGCCGGGTACCGCGGGCGGGGTGCTGGGCTACCTGGGCGGGCCGATCGCGGTCAAGTGGCTGGGCTTCACCGGCTCGGCGCTGCTGGGCATCGCGGTGGCGATGCTGGGCGCGGCGCTGGCGTTCCGCTTTTCCTGGACCCAGATCGCCGAGCGCATCGGTGCTGGCCTGTTCGCACTGGCCGATACCCGCCGCGAACGCCGCGAGCGGGCGCAGGACCTGGCGCTGGGCAAGCAGGCGGCGCGCGAGCGCGAGGAGGTGGTGCACCACGAGCGCGAGGTGATCGAGGAGCAGCACCCGATGCCGGTGCTGATCGAGCCGGCGGTGGTGCAGGTGCCCAAGAGCGAGCGCGTGATCAAGGAAAAGCAGAAGCCCCTGTTCACCGAGCTGCCCGACAGCCGGCTGCCGCAGGTCGACCTGCTGGACGGCGCGCCGCCGCACCAGGACAGTGTGGCGCCCGAAACGCTGGAGATGACCAGCCGGCTGATCGAGAAGAAGCTCAAGGACTTCGGCGTCGAGGTGCGCGTGGTGGCGGCGGCGCCGGGCCCGGTGATCACGCGCTACGAGATCGAGCCGGCCACCGGCGTCAAGGGCTCGCAGGTGGTGAACCTGGCCAAGGACCTGGCGCGTTCGCTCAGCCTGGTGTCGATCCGCGTGATCGAGACCATTCCCGGCAAGAACTACATGGCGCTGGAGCTGCCCAACGCCAAGCGGCAGATGATCCGGCTGTCCGAGATCCTGGGGTCAACGGTCTACAACGACGCCAAGTCGCTGCTCACGGTGGGCCTGGGTAAGGACATCGTCGGCAAGCCGGTGGTGGCCGACCTGGCCAAGATGCCGCACGTGATGGTGGCCGGCACCACCGGCTCGGGCAAGTCGGTCGGTATCAACGCCATGATCCTGTCGCTGCTGTACAAGGCCGAACCCAAGGACGTGCGCCTGCTGATGATCGACCCCAAGATGCTGGAGATGTCGGTCTACGAAGGCATTCCGCACCTGCTGGCGCCGGTGGTCACCGACATGAAGCAGGCCGGCAACGGCCTCAACTGGTGCGTGGCCGAAATGGAGCGCCGCTACAAATTGATGAGCAAGGCCGGCGTGCGCAACCTGGCCGGCTTCAACCAGAAGATCGACGAGGCCAAGGCGAAGGGCGAGTTCATCTACAACCCGTTCAGCCTGACGCCCGACGACCCCGAGCCGCTGGAGCGCCTGCCCCACATCGTGGTCGTCATCGACGAGCTGGCCGACCTGATGATGGTGGTCGGCAAGAAGATCGAGGAGCTGATCGCCCGCCTGGCGCAGAAGGCGCGCGCCGCCGGCATCCACCTGATCCTGGCCACGCAGCGGCCCAGCGTGGACGTGATCACCGGCCTGATCAAGGCCAACATCCCGACGCGCATCGCGTTCCAGGTCTCGAGCAAGATCGACAGCCGCACCATCCTCGACCAGATGGGCGCCGAGGCGCTGCTGGGCATGGGCGACATGCTGTACATGCCCAGCGGCACCGGCTTTCCGCAGCGCGTGCATGGCGCCTTCGTCAGCGACGACGAGGTGCACCGCGTGGTCGAGTACCTCAAGGCCCAGGGCGAGCCCAACTACATCGAGGGCGTGCTGGAGGGCGGCACGGTGGATGGCGAGGAGGGCGGTTTCGGCGACGGCGGCGATGGCGGCGAGAAGGATCCGCTGTACGACCAGGCGGTCGAGATCGTGCTGAAGAACCGCAAGGCCAGCATCTCGCTGGTGCAGCGCCACCTGAAGATCGGCTACAACCGCGCCGCGCGCCTGGTCGAGGACATGGAAAAGGCCGGCCTGGTGAGCGCCATGAGCTCGAGCGGCCAGCGCGACATCCTGGTGCCGGCACGCGCCGAATAGCGGGTGTCGGCGTGGCGCGCCAGCGTGTAGGCCGGCGCCGCAACTTTGCCTTTCTTGACCATTCGGCGCTGAACCCGCAGCCACAATGCCGGTCTTATCGAGTCATGAACCTGATGCGGGAGCGGTTTGACCAGGCGGACGCGGAGCACACAAAGGTTTCGCAGAGGACGCGAAAGCTTCCATTCGGTGCGAGCCGGCTGCGTTGCAACTGGCGGGAGCCTGAAATCCTTCTGCGCCCTGCGCCTGGTTTCTGCGTCTTCCGCGTCCAATTTCTGCCGGCCCCCTCATGCATATGAAAAAACTTCTTATCCGCCATGCCCGCGTTGCTGCCATCGCCTCTGCACTGATTGCGGCCGCGATGCCGCCAGCCTGGGCCGGCGGCATGGACAGCCTGGAGCGCTTCGTCAAGGACGCGCACTCGGGCAAGGCCGCGTTCACCCAGACCGTCACCGCGCCGGCCAAGGAAGGCCAGCCGGGGCGCGCGAAGACGCAGAGCGGCGTGTTCGAGTTCCAGCGGCCGGGCAAATTCCGCTTCGTCTACAGCCAGCCGTTCGAGCAGACCATCGTCGCCGACGGCGAAACCCTGTGGCTGCACGACGTCGACCTGAACCAGGTCACGGCGCGCCGGCAGGAGCAGGTGCTGGGCTCGACCCCCGCCGCCATCGTGGCCGCCGCGCCGGACCTGCAGGCGCTGCAGCGCGACTTCACGCTGACCGAGGAGCCCGAGGCCGATGGCCAGCAATGGATCAAGGCGGTGCCGAAGTCGGGTGATGGCCAGTTGCAAAGCGTGCGTGTCGGCTTCCAGCCCGGCGACAAGGGCGCCGAGCTGCGCACGCTGGAGATCCTGGACAGTTTCGGCCAGCGCTCGGTGCTGAGCTTCAGCGACTTCGAGCTCAACGCCGTCGTGCCGGCCAGCCATTTCCGGTTCAAGCCGCCGGCCGGCGCCGACGTGTTGCGCCAGTAAGCCTGCGCCGGGTTGACTGGTGAGCGGGCGTGCCGCTCAAGCCAGCCTCTTCCTAGAATGCGCCATGCCGCGCGCCAAGCCCGACCACGCCAGACCGACAGCGCCCCATGTGCCCATGGCCGAGCGCCTGCGGCCACGCACATTGGCCGAGGTGGTTGGCCAGCAGCACCTGCTGGGCGCGGGCATGCCGCTGCGCATCGCCTTCGAGTCCGGCCAGCCGCACAGCTGCATTCTGTGGGGCCCGCCCGGCACCGGCAAGACCACCATCGCGCGGCTGATGGCCGATGCCTTCGACGCGCAGTTCATTCCGATCAGCGCGGTGCTGGGCGGCGTGAAGGACATCCGCGATGCGGTGGAACTGGCCGAGAAGGCGCGCAGCGGCCTGCAGCCACAGGCCACCATCGTGTTCGTCGACGAGGTGCACCGTTTCAACAAGAGCCAGCAGGACGCCTTCTTGCCGCACGTCGAAAGCGGCCTGTTCACCTTCATCGGCGCCACCACCGAGAACCCTTCGTTCGAGGTCAATTCGGCGCTGCTGTCGCGCGCCACGGTGTACGTGCTGCAGCCGCTCGGCGAGGACGATCTGCGCCAGATCCTGGATCGCGCGCAGGCGCAGTATCCGCACGCCGTGCTCGAGCCGGCCGCGCGCGAGCGCCTGATCGCCTACGCCGACGGCGATGCGCGCCGCCTGCTCAATACGCTGGAGACGCTGTTCATCGCCGCCGGCGCTGAGCGCATCGACGCCATCAGCGACGACTGGATCCTGAAGGTGCTGGGCGAGCGGCTGCGCCGCTACGACAAGGGCGGCGAGCAGTTCTACGACACCATCAGTGCGCTGCACAAGTCGGTGCGCGGCAGCGACCCGGACGCGGCGCTGTACTGGTTCGCGCGCATGCTCGACGGCGGCGCCGACCCGCGCTACCTGGCGCGCCGCATGATCCGCATGGCCAGCGAGGACATCGGCCTGGCCGACCCGCGCGCGCTGCGGCTGGCGCTGGACGCCGCCGATGTCTACGAGCGCCTGGGCTCGCCCGAGGGCGAACTGGCGCTGGCCGAATGCCTGGTCTACCTGGCGGTGGCGCCCAAGAGCAACGCGGTCTACAAGGCCTTCGGTGCCGCCCGCGCCTTCGTCAAGCAGGACACCTCGCGGCCGGTGCCGCTGCACCTGCGCAACGCGCCGACCAAGCTGATGAAGCAGCTTGATTACGGCAAGGGGTATCGCTACGCGCACGACGAAGAGGACGCCTTCGCGGCCGGTGAGCGCTACCTGCCCGAGGGCATGCCTGAGCCGCGCTTCTACCAGCCGGTGCCGCGCGGGCTGGAGATCCGGATCGGCGAGAAGCTGGCCGAGCTGCGGCGGCGCAATCGCGCTGCCGGCAATCCCTGACGCGGCCGCGGCCGGTGCGTTGAGCTAACGCAAGGTTCACCGCCACCCGAGGGAAAACCCGGTGCGATTTCCAGGCTTCTGCCGACATGCGCTCGGCTACAATTTTTTGACTTGAACCCGCCCCAGGCGCAAGGCTGGCGGGTTTTTTGTTAGTTGGACGCGGGCCTCCACAAGAGCTTGGCGGTCCATACGTAAAACGAAGCGGCCGACCCGGAGACAACGCTCGCGCCGAGGAGAAAAATTCATGGAAGTTCTGCTGCAGCAGATCATCAATGGGCTGGTGCTGGGCAGCATGTACGCCCTGATCGCCCTGGGCTACACCATGGTGTACGGCATCATTCAGCTCATCAACTTCGCCCACGGCGAGGTGCTGATGGTCGGCGCGCTCACCGCCTGGTCGGTCATCGGCGTGATGCAGGCCGGCATGCCGGGCACGCCGGGCTGGATCCTGCTGATCCTGGCCATGCTGATTGCCTGCGTGGTGGCGGCGGTGCTGAACTTCACGATCGAGAAACTGGCCTACAAGCCGCTGCGCAACAGCCCGCGGCTGGCACCGCTGATCACCGCCATCGGCATGTCGATTCTGCTGCAGACGCTGGCGATGATCATCTGGAAGCCGAACTACAAGCCTTACCCGACCCTGCTGCCGAGCGCGCCCTTCAACGTCGCCGGCGCCTACATCACGCCGACGCAGATCATGATCCTGAGCGTCACCGCGGTGTCGCTGGCGATCCTGATGTACCTGGTGCACTACACCAAGATCGGCCGCGCCATGCGCGCCACCGCCGAGAACCCGCGCGTGGCCGGCCTGATGGGCGTCAAGCCCGACATGGTGATCTCGGCCACCTTCATCATCGGTGCCGTGCTGGCGGCGATCGCCGGCGTCATGTACGCCAGCAACTACGGCACGGCGCAGCACACCATGGGCTTTCTGCCGGGGTTGAAGGCCTTCACCGCGGCGGTGTTCGGCGGCATCGGCAACCTCGGCGGCGCGGTGCTCGGCGGCGTGCTGCTGGGCCTGATCGAGGCCATCGGTTCGGGCTACATCGGCACCCTGACCGGCGGCCTGCTGGGCAGCCACTACACCGACATCTTCGCTTTCATCGTGCTGATCATCGTGCTGACGCTGCGTCCTTCCGGCCTGCTGGGCGAGCGCATCGCCGACAGAGCATGAGCACCCCCCTGAGTCGCCTTCGGCGCCTTCCCCCCTCTGCTGCGCGAGGGGGGACAACGCCAGTGTCCGGCGCGGGTCCGGCCACGGCGTTCGCCCGCACGGCCCGCTCGGCGGCCATTGGTGCGCTGTCGCGCAGGTGCATGGAATCACTGTCATGACCCAAAAGAACAAGTTGATCGTCTTCGTGCTGTGCGGCATCGGGCTGCTGGTGCTGCCGCTGGTGCTGCAGAACTTCGGCAACGCCTGGGTGCGCATCGTCGACATCGCGCTGCTGTACGTGATGCTGGCGCTGGGCCTGAACATCGTGGTCGGCGAGGCTGGCCTGCTGGACCTGGGCTACGTCGCCTTCTTTGCCGTCGGCGCCTATCTGTACGGCCTGCTGGCCTCGCCGCACCTGACCAGCACCTTCGCCGCCATCGGCGCGGCGTTTCCGAACGGCTTTCACACCTCGCTGTGGCTGGTGATTCCGCTGGCGCTGCTGCTGGCGACCATCACCGGGGTGCTGCTCGGCATCCCGGTGCTCAAGCTGCGCGGCGACTACCTGGCGATCGTCACGCTGGGCTTCGGCGAGATCATCCGCATCTTCCTGAACAACCTCGACCACCCCTACAACATCACCAACGGCCCCAAGGGCATCACCCAGATCGACTCGGTCAAGCTGTTCGGGCTCGACCTGGGCAAGCCGCTCACGGTCGGCGGCTACGAGATCGCCTCGGTCTCGCTGTACTACTACCTGTTCCTGCTGCTGGTGATCGTCACGGTGTTCGTCTGCTACCGGCTGCAGGACTCGCGCATCGGCCGCGCCTGGATGGCGGTGCGCGAGGACCAGGTCGCGGCCCAGGCGATGGGCCTGAACACGCGCAACCTGAAGCTGCTGGCGTTCGGCATGGGCGCTTCCTTCGGCGGCGTGGCGGGCTCGATGTTCGCCGCCTTCCAGGGCTTCGTGTCGCCCGAGTCGTTCAGCCTGATGGAGTCGATCATGATCGTCGCCATGGTGGTGCTGGGCGGCATCGGCCACCTGCCGGGCGTGGTCCTGGGCGCGGTGCTGCTGGCGGCGCTGCCCGAGGTGCTGCGCTACGTGGCCGGCCCGCTGCAGGGCATGACCGATGGCCGGCTCGATTCGGCCATCCTGCGCCAGCTGCTGATCGCGCTGGCGATGATCATCATTATGCTGCTGCGCCCGCGCGGCCTGTGGCCCTCGCCCGAGCACGGCAAGGGCAGGACGCGACCGCTGCGCGTCGGCAAGGTGATGCCGCAGACGGCGCAGCAGAACCCGCCGGGCATCGACTTCCCGGCCGACGCGATTCCCGGCACCACCCAGCCGCGCCAGGACCCGATCAACCCATGAGCACAGATACGGTACTTCACGTCCAGGGCGTGTCCAAGCGTTTCGGCGGTCTGCAGGCCTTGTCGGACGTCGGCATCACCATCCAGCGCGGCCAGGTGTACGGCCTGATCGGGCCCAACGGCGCCGGCAAGACGACCTTCTTCAACGTCATCACCGGCCTGTACACGCCCGACAGCGGCAGCTTCGAGCTGGCCGGCCAGTCCTACAAGCCGCAGGCGGTGCACCAGGTCGCCAAGGCGGGCATCGCGCGCACCTTCCAGAACATCCGCCTGTTCGCCGAGATGACGGCGCTGGAGAACGTGATGGTGGGGCGCCACGTGCGCACCCATTCGGGCCTGTTCGGCGCCATCTTCCGCACCAGCGGCTTCAAGGCCGAGGAGGACGCGATCCACGAGCGGGCGATGGAATTGCTGGAATACGTCGGCATCGCCAGGTATGCGCACTTCCGCTCGCGCACCCTGTCCTATGGCGACCAGCGCCGGCTGGAGATCGCCCGCGCGCTGGCCACCGACCCGCAGCTGATCGCGCTCGACGAGCCCGCCGCCGGCATGAACGCGACCGAGAAGGTGCAGCTGCGCGAGCTGATCGACCGCATCCGCCAGGACAACCGCACCATCCTGTTGATCGAGCACGACGTCAAGCTGGTGATGGGCCTGTGCGACCGCGTGACGGTGCTCGACTACGGCCGGCAGATCGCCGAGGGCACGCCGGTCGAGGTGCAGAAGAACGAACAAGTGATCGCGGCCTATCTGGGCACCGGTGGAGGACACTGAGATGACCCAGACCTTGTTGAAAGTGACCGGCCTGCAGGTGGCCTACGGCGGCATCCAGGCCGTCAAGGGCGTGGATTTCGAGGTGCACGAGGGCGAGCTGGTGTCGCTGATCGGCTCCAACGGCGCCGGCAAGACCACCACCATGAAGGCCATCACCGGCACGCTGCCGCTGGCCGGCGGCGACATCGAATACCTGGGCCAGTCGATCAAGGGGCAGGGCCCCTGGGACCTGGTCAAGCAGGGCCTGGCCATGGTGCCGGAAGGCCGCGGCGTGTTCACCCGCATGAGCATCCACGAGAACCTGCTGATGGGCGCCTACGTGCGCGACGACAAGGCCGGCATCGCCCAGGATGTCGAGAAGGTGTTCAAGATCTTTCCGCGCCTGCACGAGCGCAAGGACCAGCTTGCCGGCACCCTGTCCGGCGGCGAGCAGCAGATGCTGGCCATGGGCCGCGCGCTGATGAGCCGGCCCAAGCTGCTGCTGATGGACGAGCCCTCGATGGGCCTGGCGCCGATCATGGTCGACAAGGTGTTCGAGGTGGTGCGCGACGTGTACGCGCAAGGCGTCACGATCCTGCTGGTCGAGCAGAACGCCAGCCGCGCGCTGGCGCTGGCCGACCGTGGCTACGTGATGGAATCGGGCCTGATCACCATGTCCGGCGGCGGCAAGCAGTTGCTGGCCGACCCGAAGGTGCGCGCGGCCTACCTCGGCGAATAGCCTGTCTTTTGCGGCCCGCTGGCGTGAGCTGGGGGCGCTGACCCCCGGTGTTGCCTGCACAAACCCCGCTTGCCGCAACCCTCGGGTAGCCTGAAGCGCGGTGCGAAAACCGGGTTCGCGTGGGGCGATAGTCAGTCTCGGTGGCGTGAGCAGGCCCGGAGCGGCGTGCGTCGAACAGGTTGTCGGATCGACGATCACGAGGAGCGCGCGGCGGTGCGCGCGCCCCGACCACGGGTTCGTGGGCGGCGCGAAAGCTCTGCTGGCCGCGCTGACAGCGCGTGGTCAGCGCAGGAAACCGGCGAAAAACGCCGACAGCTCGTCAAACGCCGCCAGCGGCAGCACGTGTGCAACGTACTGGTCCGGTCGCACCACCACCATGCAGCCGCGCTCACGGTCGATGCCGCGCATGTCGAAGATGTCGCCGACGCCCTTGTGGTCGACGCAGAAGACCTTTTCGTGGTCCTGCAGGCCCAGCTGGCCGGTCTTTGGCCTCAGCAGCGATGGCATGTGTTCGTAGGCCAGTTGGTCGAAGGTCTGCTGGAACACGGCGCGAAAGTCGATCACCGCGTCGATGTCCTCGTCCTGGCGACGGTGTTTGACCAGCGGGGAGTTCGGGTCGGTCTCGAGCCAGTCGGCCAGCTTGTGGATTGCCGAGCCCGGATCCGAGCCGTCAGCTTTTCCGGCAAAGGCATAGATGCGCCAGCGCGCGTCGGCCTCGGCCACATGGCCGAGCTGCATTTGCTTGGCGTCGGCCAGGCGCACCACCGGCGCCGAATGAAAGCGGCGGCCGATCTCCTCGCCCTGCGCCAGCGCCTGGTGGGTCGCGGGGCCGAACAGCAGCGACTGGTCGTACTTCACCGCTGTGCCGCCGGTGAATTCCAGGTTGGCCTTGAACTGGCGGATGATGCGCGGCTCCTCGCTGCCGTCGCGCTCGGCCTGAGTGGTGGGCGCCGACATGATGCGCGCCCATTCGTGGTCGGTCTCGACCAGCCGCCGGGCCTCGGTCAGCCGCTCCTTCGAGTAGCTGCGCAGCAGGCCGGCGTCGGCCCGGCCCTGCAGCACGTGCACCAGCTTCCAGCCCAGGTTGAAGGTGTCCTGCATCGACACGTTCATCCCCTGTCCCGCCTTGGGTGAGTGGGTGTGGCAGGCATCGCCGGCGGTGAACACCCGGGGGTTGCGGTCGGAGCCCTCGGGCACGTCGTCGAACTTGTCGGTGATGCTGTGGCCGATGTCGTAGATCGACCACCAGACCACCTCCTTCACGTCCAGCGTGTAGGGGCGGATGATGCGGCCCGCCGCGGCGATCATGTCGTCCTGGGTGAACTTGCGGCTCGCCGCCTTCTCGTCGGGCCTGAGCTTGTCGAGTTCGACGTACATGCGGAACAGGTAGCCGCCTTCGCGCGGCAGGATCAGCACATTGCCCTCGTTGGCCGAGGAGATCAGGCACTTCTGCCGCACGTCGGGGAAGTCGGTGTTGGCCAGGATGTCCATCACGCCCCAGGCCTGGTGCGCGGCATCGCCGTGCAGTTCGCCGCCGATGGCCTTGCGCACCGCCGAATGGGCGCCGTCGCAGCCGACCACGTAGTTGGCGCGCACGGTGCGGGTGGCCCACCAGTTCACGCCGCTGGCGTCCTTGAGCGTCACGGTGACCGGGTGGTCGGAGGTGGCGGGGTCCACCGTCAGGCCCACCAGCTCCCAGCCGTAGTCGGGCTCCAGGCGCGAGGGCGAGTTCTTCATCACCTCCAGGAACAGCTCGTGCAGCCGCGCCTGGTTGATCAGGATGTGCGGCATCTCCGAGCTGTCGTCGGCCACGTCCTGCACCCGGCCGACGCGCTTGATGTGCTCTGGCCTGGCCGGGTCCGGCATCCAGAACGCGGTCTGGTTGACCCAGTAGGTTTCGCGCTTGACCTTGTCGGCGAAGCCGAAGGCCTGCAGCATCTCCATGGTGCGCGTGTTGATGCCGTCGGCCTTGCCCTTGATGATGTTGCGGGGCATGCGCTCGACGATCATGGTCTCGATTTCGGGGAACTGCGCCAGCTGCGCGGCAAGGCACAGCCCGGCCGGTCCGGTGCCGGCAATCAGCACGTCGACCTGCTCGGGCAGCGGCTCGTGGGTGCCGCGGTTGCGCCGGTTGGGTGCGGCCTGTTTGACGTCGGGGTTGCCGCCCCGGAAACCGTTCTTGTAGAACTGCATCCCCAGTCTCCTTGAGTTGAAGAGCGTCAAGTATGCTCGTTCGCCCGGGCGCGATCCCGCAGCCGGGCCGGCTCGCCGCTTTGACGCTTCACCCGCGATGGGTATCGCGCAGCGCCGACAATGCCCGTCGCCATCGGTTCGAGTCGGCACCGCGCGGTGACGACGCGCACCCTGGCAAGGAGGCGACATGAGCGGCTATCTCCAGGACGGGCAGTGGCACGAGGGCTGGTACGACACAGGCGCCACCCAGGGCGAGTTCGTGCGCACCACCTCGGCCTTCCGCCACCGCATCACCCGCGACGGCAGCAGCGGCTACCCGGCCGAGGCCGGGCGCTATCACCTGTACGTGTCTCTGGCCTGCCCGTGGGCGCACCGCACGCTGATCGCGCGCGCCCTGAAGGGGCTGCAGGACGTGATCTCGGTGTCGGTGGTCGAGCCGGTCATGACGCAGAGCTGGGGCTTCAGCACCGCGCTGCCCGACCATCTGCACGGCGCGCAGTACCTGCACCAGCTCTACACGCGCGCCGACTCGGGCTACAGCGGCCGCGTGCTGGTGCCGATGCTGTGGGACAAGCAGACCAGCACCATCGTCAGCAACGAATCCAGCGAGATCCTGCGCATGTTCAACGACGCCTTCGCCGATCTGGCGAGCGGCCCCGACCTGTACCCCGCCGCATTGCGCGATGAGATCGATCGTGTCAACGCCTTCGTCTACGACAACATCAACAACGGCGTCTATCGCTGCGGCTTCGCGAGCGAGCAGGGCGCCTACGAGCGGGCGTTCGCGCGCCTGTTCTCGGCGCTGGACCAAGTGGAGGCCGACCTCGGCCAGCGCCCCTTCCTAGTCGGCGAGCAGCCGACCGAGGCCGACTGGCGCCTGTTCACCACCCTGGTGCGCTTCGACGCCGTGTACGTGGGCCACTTCAAGTGCAATCGCAACCGGATCGAGGACTTCCCACACCTGTCGCGCTATCTGCGCACGCTGTACCGCGTGCCCGGTATCGCGCCGACGGTGGACATCGACCACATCAAGCGCCACTACTACATGAGCCACCCGCACATCAACCCGACCCGGGTGGTGCCGGTCGGGCCGCGGCTGGCGTTTATGGAGCCGTAGGACTGGCTGCTCCTACACCCAAGAGCGCATGCGCCGACTGCCAGCCGCCTTGAGCGAGGGACTGCGGTGGCTGCAAGGTGATCCTTAGTCCACCATCGCCCCCGACCGCTTCACCACCGGCTGGTAGCGCGCCCGCTCGCGTGCCATCAGCTCGCCGAACTGTTCGGGCGTGGTGGGCATCGGCTCGGCCATCAACTGCGCGAAGCGCTGCTGGGTGGCGGGGGTCTTCAAGGCGGCGGTGAAGGCGGCGTTCAGCTTGGCGATCACCTCGGGTGGCGTGCCGGCCGGGGCGACCAGGCCCCACCAGGTGTCGACCTCGAAGCCCTTGATGGTCTCGGCGATCGCCGGCACGTCGGGCAGCAGGCTGGAGCGCTGTGCGGTGGTCACTGCCAGGGGCTTGAGTTTGCCGGCCTTGATGTTGGCCGAGGCGGTGGCCAGGTTGTCGATGTTGAAGTCGACCTGGCCCGACAGCAGGGCCAGCTGCGCCGGGTTGCCGCCGGTGTAGGGGATGTGCACGGCGAAGATGCCGGCGCCCTGCTTGAACATCTCGCCCGCCAGGTGGCCGGCCGAGCCATTGCCGCCGGAGCCGTAGTTGAGCTTGCCCGGATGCTTCTTGGCGTAGACGATCAGGTCGGCCAGCGAGTTGATGTTCAGCCGCGCGGCGGTGTCGGTGTTCATCACCAGCACGTTGGGCACGCGCACCATCTGGGTGATGGGCGCGAAATCCTTGGCGGCGTCGTACGGGATGTTGCGAAACAGCCAGGGGTTGATGGCGTGCGTGGCGACGGCGGCAATGCCGATCGTCAGGCCGTCGGGCGCGGCCTTGGCGACCAGGTCGCTGCCGATGTTGCCGCCGGCGCCGGCCTTGTTCTCGACGATCACGGTGCCGAGCGAATTCTTGACCTGTTCGGCCAGCGCGCGCGCCGTGATGTCCAGCGGCCCGCCGGGCGCGTAGGGCACGATCAGGCGGATCGGCTTGCTGGTCTGGGCAAACACGGAAGCGCTGGCGGCCAGCGCCAGACTGGAGAGCAGGAGAGAGCGTCGTTGCATGGTGTGATGATGAGTTGAAGTGCCGCTCATGCCTGAGGATCAGGCATCGTCAGCTATTGAAAACGCAGTAATCCAGGTCAGGTCGGGAGCTTGTCGGCTTCGCTGGTGAAGGCGTCGGCGTAGAACTCGTGCTCGGGCAGGCCGGCCTTCTCGACGAAATCCTGGCGCGCGGATTCGACCATGATCGGAGTGCCGCAGGCGTAGACCTGATGGCCCGACAGGTCGGGCAGGTCCTGCAGCACGGCCAGGTGCACGAAGCCGCTGCGGCCGCTCCAGCCGTCCTCGGGCAGGGCGTCGGAGACGACGGGTACATAGCGCAGGTGCGGCATCTCGGCGCACCGCTCGCGCACCCACGCGTCCATGTACAGGTCGTGCGGGCGGCGGCCGCCCCAGTACAGCACGGTGTCGCGCGTGATGCCCATGAACTGCATGTGCTCGAGGATCGCCTTGATGGGTGCGAAACCGGTGCCCGAGGCCAGCAGCACGATCGGCTTGGGTGATTCGCCCTGCAGGTGGAAGCTGCCGTAGGGCCCCTCGATGCGCATGATCTCCTTTTCCTTCATGGCGCCGAAGACGTGGTCGGTGAACCTGCCGCCCGGCATGTGGCGCAGGTGCAGCTCGATGACCGGCGCGCCGTTCTCGACCAGCGTGTGCGGCGCGTTGGCCATGCTGTAGCTGCGCCGCGCGCCATCGGCCAGGAGGAACTCGACGTACTGCCCGGCGTGGTACTGGATGATGTCGTTGGCCGGCAGCTGCAGCCGCATGCGCATGACGTCGTGCGACAGGCGCTCCAGCTGCGCCACGCGCGCCGGCATCTTCTTGATCGGAAAGGCGCCCGCGTGGGTAACCTGGCGCGACTCCAGCACCACGTCGCTGTGCGCGACGCCGCAGCAGGTCAGCACGTAGCCCTGTGCCTCTTCCTCGGCGCTCAGGGCCTTGTCCTGGTGCGGGCCGTGCACCACGGTGCCGGAGAGCTTCCTGCACTTGCACGATCCGCAGGCGCCGTTCTTGCAGCCGTAGGGCAGGCCGATGCCCTGGCGGATGCCGGCGGTCAGCATGGGTTCGTCGGGTTCGGCCTCGAAGCAGCGGCCGCTGGGTTCAACGGTGATGGTGTGGGTCATGCGCTTGGGTATGCTCGGGCGGTCCGTGCCGCCACTGAAACCCAGTCATTTTGCCTTCAAACCAAAGCCCTCTTGGCGCCTTGCCGATGCGCTTCCGGCGCCCGCGCGTGCTGATCGTCGGTTGCGGCGACGTCGGCCAGCGCGCGGCGCGGCGGCTGTCGCCGCGCGTGCGCGTGCTGGCGCTGGCGCGCGACGCGGCGCAGGTGCCCCTGCTGCGAGGACAGGGCATCCAGCCGCTGGTGGGCGACCTGGACGATGCCGCCAGCCTGCGCCGGCTGGCGGGCATCGGCAGCCACGTGATTCATCTGGCGCCGCCGCCGGCGGAGGGTGAGGACGACCCGCGTACCGCGGCGCTGCTGCAGGCGCTGGCGCGGCGCAGCCTGCCGGCCGCGCTGGTCTATGGCTCGACCAGCGGCGTGTACGGCGATTGCGGCGGCGCCCGGGTCAGCGAGACGCGCGCCTTGAACCCGCAGACCGCCCGTGCGCGTCGTCGGGTGGCGGCCGAGCGCCAGGTGCGCGCCTTCGGCCGCGCGCTGGGCGTGCGCGCCGGCATCCTGCGCATTCCCGGCATCTACGCTGCCGACCGCCCCGGCGGCACGCCGCGCGAGCGCCTGCTGCGCGGCACGCCGGTGCTGGCGGCAAGCGATGACGTCTACACCAACCACATCCACGCCGACGACCTGGCGCGCGCGGTGCTGGCGGCGCTGTGGCGCGGCCGGCCGCAGCGCGTGGTGCACGCCAGCGACGACAGCGAGCTGAAGATGGGCGACTACTTCGACCTGGCGGCCGAGCTGTACCGCCTGCCGCGTCCGCCGCGCGTCAGCCTGGCCGAGGCGCGCGAGCAGCTGTCGCCGCTGCAGCTGTCCTTCATGGGCGAATCGCGCCGCATGGACAACCGACGCCTGAAGCGGGAGCTGCGGCTGCGGCTGCGGCATCCCACGGTGGCGACGGGGCTGATGGACCCGGGGCAGTCGTAGCAAGGCGCTTGCCCGCGAGCAATCCATCGTGGGCCAGCCCGCTCCCACAGGCTTTCAGCCTCGACGCTGTCCTCGACATGACTGGCGCCAGCGCTGCGCTGGCGTAGAGTGGCGCGCATGGATTTCGCCTACACGCCGCGCGTGCAGACGCTGCAGCAACAGGTGCAGCGCTTCATGGATGACCTGATCCTGCCCTCGCACCGCGAGTGGCAGCGCTGGGCCGAGGCTGGCGTCTATCCGCTGGAGGTGATCGAGCCGTTGAAAGCGCAGGCGCGCGCCGCCGGCCTGTGGAACCTGTTCCTGCCCGGCCTGAGGGACGACGAGCCCGGCACGCGCCTGACCAACCTCGAATACGCGCCGCTGGCCGAGCTCATGGGCCGCGTGCCCTGGTCCAGCGAGGTGTTCAACTGCAACGCGCCGGACACCGGCAACATGGAGCTGCTGCACCTGTTCGCCGATGACGGGCAGTGCGCCGAGTGGCTCAAGCCGCTGCTGGAAGGCCGGATCCGCTCCTGCTTTGCCATGAGCGAGCCCGACGTGGCCTCGTCCGACCCCACCAACCTGGGCACGCGCATCGTGCGTGACGGCGACGACTACGTGCTGAACGGCCGCAAGTGGTTCATCACCGGCGCGGCGCACCCCAATTGCCGGCTGGCGATCGTGATGGGCATCTCGGACGCCTCGCCCGAGGCGCCCGCGCACCGCCGCCACAGCATGCTGCTGGTGCCCATGGACATGCCCGGCCTGGAGATCGTGCGCAACATCCCGGTGATGCAGCACCAGGCCATCGAGGGGCATTGCGAGTTGCTGTTCCAGGGCGTGCGCGTGCCGGCGGCGAATCTGCTGGGCGCGGAGGGCGAGGGCTTTGCCATGGCGCAGGCGCGGCTGGGGCCGGGCCGCGTGCACCACTGCATGCGCACCATCGGCCAGTGCGAGCTGGCACTCGAATTGATGGCCGAGCGCGCGCTCGAGCGCATGGTCTTCGGCCGGCACTTGTCCGACTTCGCCAACGTGCAGGACTGGATCGCCATGAGCCGCGTCGAGATCGACCAGGCGCGGCTGCTGGTGCTGCGTGCCGCCTGGCGCATGGACGTCGAGGGCAACCGGGCCGCGCGCACCGACGTGTCGGCCATCAAGCTGGTGGCCGCGCGCCTGCAGACCACGGTGATCGACCGCGCCATGCAGGTGTTCGGTGCCGTCGGCCTGACGCCCGACACGCCATTGGCCGCGCTGTGGAGCTGGGGCCGCGCGCTGCGCTTCCTGGACGGACCGGACGAGGTGCACCTGCGCACGGTGGCGCGCCAGGAACTGGCCCGCAGCCGCGCCCATCGCGGCCAGAACCTGCTGCACCTGCAGCGCTGGCTGCCGCCCGATGCCATGGATGAGCTGGCTTGAGCCCAGCCGGCGGCGCCCGGCCCGCGCGCGACAAGAAAAGCTCGCTCGCGGCGCCCGGGCCATGCCGTGGTATTTTCGGTCGCTGGCGGGTGGCCGCCGGGCCTGCGGGCTTGGGCCGCCGTCCGGCTTCCTGAATCAGCACCACGAGGACATCGACGCATGACCCCGATCGAGACGTTTGGCGCGCAACGCCGCCGGCTGCTGGCCGGTGGCGGTGCCGTGGCACTGGGTGGCCTGCTGGGCGCCCAGCCCCTGTGGGCGCAGAAGAGCGCCGAGAAGACCCCGTACGAGCCGCAACGCGGTCAATCGGGCAAGGACGTGATCTGGATCCCGACCCCGGACGCGCTGGTCGCGCGCATGCTGCGCATGGCGCAGCTCAAGCCCGAGGACCACCTGATCGATCTCGGCTCGGGCGACGGCAAGATCGTCATCGCCGCCGCGCGCGAGGGTGCGCAGGCGCTGGGCATCGAATACAACCCGGACATGGTCGAGCTGTCCCGGCGCCGCGCCCAGGAGGCGCTGGTGGCTGAGCGCGCGCGCTTCGAGAAGGCCGACATCTTCGAGTCCGACTTCAGCCAGGCCACGGTGATCACTATGTACCTGCTGCCGCACCTCAACCTGCGGCTGCGCCATCGCCTACTGGCGCTCAAGCCCGGCACGCGCGTGGTGTCGCATGAGTTCCGCATGGGCCGCTGGCGCCCGGACGAGACCGCGCGCGTCGGCACGGCCTCGGTGCACCTGTGGCTGGTGCCGGCCAACGCCGGCGGCGACTGGGAGCTGAGCTTCACCCAGGGCGGCAGCCCGGTCACGCGGCCGATGAAGCTGCAGCAGAGCTTCCAGAGGCTGAGCGGCGAAGTCAAGTTTCCGGATTTCGAGGCGCTGCTGCGCGAGGCCCGCGTGGCCGGCGAGCAGGTCAGCTTCGGCTTCACCGACGAGCTCGGCCACCTGCGGCGCTTCGTCGGCCGGATCGCGGGTGACAGCCTCAGCGGCGCGGTGTACGACTTCTCGGCCGGCGGTGCGCGCTCGAGCTTCACGGCGCGGCGCACCGGCGCGGCGCCGGCCATCGACGGCGCCGCGCCGGCGTCGGAGATCGAAACCGATTCCTCGGGTCGCGAATGAGCCGCGCCGACGCCGAGACCGTCCAGCCCCAGCCGACGCTGCGCCTGCGCGAGGCGGTGGCGATCATTGTCGGCATCGTCATCGGGGCCGGCATCTTCCGCGCGCCCTCGCTGGTGGCGCAGTTCACCGGCTCCACCGGCTGGATGCTGGCGGCGTGGCTGGCCGGCGGGCTGATCTCGCTGATCGGCGCGCTGTGCTATGCCGAACTGGCCGCCACCTGGCCGCACGCCGGCGGCGACTACCACTTCCTGCATCGCGCCTACGGCAAGCGCGTGGCCTTTCTGTTCGCCTGGGCGCGCTTCGCGGTCATCACCACCGGCTCGATCGCCATGCTGGCCTTCGTGTTCGGCGACTACATGCAGACCGTGCTGCCGCTGGGCGCCTATGGTCCGGCGGCCTGGGGCGCACTGGCGATCGTCGTGCTGACCGGCGTCAACGCGCGCGGCATCCACGCCAGCGCCAATGCGCAGAGCTGGCTGACGCTGGCCGAGGTGCTGGGCCTGGTGCTGGTGGTTGTGGCCGGCCTGTGGCTGTGGGGCGTGGCCGACCACAGCATGCCGGCGGCGACCGCGGATGCCGCCGGGCAGGCCGGCTCCGGCGCGCCGGCGCTGGGCATGCTGGGCCTGGCGATGGTGTTCGTGCTGCTGACCTACGGCGGCTGGAACGAGGCCGCCTACCTGAGCGCCGAACTGCAGGGCACGCGCCGGCGCATCCTGCACGCGCTCATGATCAGCATCGGCCTGATCACGGCGCTGTACCTGATGGTCAACCTGGCCTACGTGTACGGCCTGGGCCTGCAGGGCATGGCCAGGAGCGAGGCGGTGGCGGCCGACCTGCTGCGGGTGGCCTTTGGCCGCACCGGCGAGACGCTGCTGGCCGTCAGCGTCGGGGTCGCGGCGCTGACCTCGATCAACGCCACCATGATCGTCGGCGCGCGCACCAACTTCGCCGTCGGCCGCGACTGGGCGGCGCTGCACACGCTGGGCCGCTGGCAGGGCGAGCGCGGTGTGCCGACCGCCGCCCTGTATGCGCAATCGATCTTTGCGCTGGCGCTGCTGGTGTTCGGCGCCAGCCTGCGCAGCGGCTTCGAGAGCATGGTCGACTACACCGCGCCGGTGTTCTGGCTGTTCTTCCTGCTGTGTACGCTGGCGCTGATCGTGCTGCGCCGGCGCGAGCCCGACACGCCGCGCCCGTTCAAGGTGCCGCTGTACCCCGTGCTGCCGCTGCTGTTTGCCGCCGTGTGCCTGTACATGCTGTGGTCGTCGCTGGTCTACGTCAAGGCCGGCGCGCTGGTCGGCGTGGCGGTGCTGCTGGTGGGCGCGCTGCTGATGCTGCTGCTGGAACGCGGCGACCGCCGGCGCGGCGCTGCCGCGGCGCGGCCGGAGCAGCGCGCCTGAGCCGACGGCGAGGTCGGCGGGCGCGCGGCTCAGCCGAAATGGCAGATGTCGTGGTAGCTGTCGGTCACGCGGACCTCGAAGCTGGAACTGGCGGGCGCGCTGAAGCGTTCGCCCGGGCCGCACGACTGCCATGCGCTGTCGCCGGCCAGCCGGTAGTCGCAGCCGCCGGCCACGCATTCCATGATCTCCGGCGCACCGGTGCTGAAGCTCAGCGTGGACGGCAGCACCACGCCGACGCTCTTTCTGCTGCCGTCGGCCAGCTCGATGCTGTGCGAGACGCATCGGCCGTCGAAGTAGACCTTGGCCTGGGTGTGGATCGTGGCGTTGGCGATGCGGTCGGTGCTCATGGCTCTTGGTGGCGGGGATTGATGGGGCGGTTTGATCTGGGTTCGGGCGCGCATGGTAGCCTGACACGACAATCGGCACATGCACGTGCCCCGCACCCGCTTCATCCTGATCGAGACCAGCCACGCCGGCAACGTCGGCGCGGCGGCGCGCGCGCTGAAGGTGATGGGCTTCGACGATCTGGTGCTGGTGGCGCCGCGCTGGCCCGACGTGCTGAGCCGGCCCGAGGCGATCGAGCGCGCCAGCGGCGCCGCCGACGTGCTGGCGCGCGCGCGCAGCGTGGCCACGCTGGAGCAGGCGCTGGACGGCATCACGCACCTGTGCGCCACCGCCATGACGCCGCGCGATTTCGGTCCGCCGACGCGCGCGCCGCGCACGCATTTCGAGCAACTGCTGGCCGATCCGGACGCCGGCGCAGGGCAGGGCGCTGGCGCGCCCGCGGCCCCGCCCGATGGGCCGCCGCAGGGCGTCGCCTTCCTGTTCGGCTCCGAGCGCTATGGCATGAGGAACGAGGACGTGTACCGCTGCCACGTGGCCCTGAGCGTACCGACCAACCCGGACTACGGCTCGCTCAACCTGGCGGCCGCGGTGCAGCTGATCGCCTACGACTGGCGCATGGCGCTGGCGGCGCGCTTTGGCGGTTCCTGCGGCGTTGAACCGCCCGCGCCCACGGTGGTGCCGGTGCGGGCCGACGCGCGCCAGGTCGAGGCCATGCTGGCGCACTGGCAGCAGGCGCTGGTCGACGTCGGTTTTCTGGATCCGGCGGCGCCCAGGAAGCTGATGCCGCGCTTGCAGCGGCTGTTCAACCGCGCCGGCCTGACGCCGGAGGAAATCCACATCCTGCGCGGCATCGCCAAGGCGATGCGGCAATGCGCGGCGCGCGCTGCCGCGGCGGATGCGCCGTCCGTTGCCTCATCCGACTAAACGCTAGACTCGCCATCGCACCATGTTCGCCCGCATACGCTCCTACACCCAGGCCATTCTCGAGCGCGATCCGGCGGCGCGCTCGGTATGGGACGTGGTGTTTTCCTATCCCGGTTTTCACGCCCTGGTGCTGCACCGCATCGCGCACCCGCTGTGGAACGCCGGCTGGCACTGGCTGGCGCGCTGGATCTCGCACTGGGGACGGTTCTTCACCGGCATCGAGATCCATCCTGGCGCCAAGATCGGCCAGCGCGTGTTCATCGACCACGGCATGGGCGTGGTGATCGGCGAAACCGCCGAGATCGGCGACGACTGCACCATCTACCAGGGCGTCACCCTGGGCGGCACCTCGCTCACCAAGGGCAGCAAGCGGCACCCGACCTTGGGCAAGGGCGTCATCGTCGGCGCCAGCAGCCAGGTGCTGGGCGGCTTCACGGTCGGCGATGGCGCCAAGATCGGCTCCTCGGCGGTGGTTACCAAGCCGGTGCCGGCCGGTGCCACCGCGGTCGGCAACCCGGCGCGCGTGATCCAGGCCGAGGACGCGGCCAAGCGCGAGGAAACGGCGGCCAAGCTGGGTTTCTCGGCCTATGGCGTGACGCAGAACGACGACCCGGTCAGCCAGGCACTGCGCGGCCTGATCGACGGCACCGCCAGCCAGGAGCACCAGATCGCGCTGCTGTGGCAGGTGGTCGAGCAACTGGCGCGACGGATCGATCCCGATTGTCTGCCGCAGGATGCCGCGCGCAGCGAAAGCTTCGAGGCCGAGAAGCTGAACGAACTGGTCGGCAAGTAGGGAACATGCGGGCCGCAGCGGAGCGGCCACGCCACAACAACCTGGCTGACGGGCTGGCTGCCGCGCGCTCGCTCGACTACTTGCTGCGCCGGCCCACTTCGTGGCCGACCACGGCGCCGACCGCGGCGCCACCGATCGTGGCTGCCGTGCCGCCCACGGCGCTGCCGATCACACCGCCGGCCACGGCGCCGACGCCGGTGCCGATCTGGGCGTTGGTGGGGCTGGTCGAGCAACCCGCGGCGGCCAGTGTGGCCGCCAGCAGGGCGGCGAGGCTGAGGTGTCGAATCTTCATCGCAGAACTCCTTTCGATGATCGGCCGCGGCCCGTCCAAGATGGCTGGCGCCGTGTCGTGGCCGCGGCGGCGGATAAGCACAGTATCTCGGCCGGCCGGCGTGGTCCCGGTCGGCCGGTGGCGTCCCTGACTGTCGGAATCGGCCGACGCCCGCCGGATTCAGCCGCGCGGCGGCCGCACCGCGCTCTTGGGCCGAAACGCCTTGCACACGGCGTCGTCGGTCTCCAGATAGGGCCCGCCGATCAGGTCGACGCAATACGGCACGGCGGCGAAGATGCCGTGCATCAGCGGCTTGCCGGCCTCGTCCTTCAGGCCTTCCAGGGTTTCGGCGATCGCCTTCGGCTGGCCGGGCAGGTTGATGATCAGGCTCCGGCCCCGGATCACCGCCACCTGGCGCGACAGGATCGCCGTCGGCACGAAGCGCAGGCTGATCTGGCGCATCTGCTCGCCGAAGCCCGGCATCTGCTTGTCGGCCACCGCCAGCGTGGCCTCGGGCGTGACGTCGCGCGGTGCCGGGCCGGTGCCGCCGGTGGTCAGCACCAGCGCGCAGCCGGCGTCGACCAGTTCGATCAGGGTCCGGCTGATGTCGTCCTGGTCATCCGGGACCAGGCGCGGCTCGAAACGGATCGGGTTCTTGAGCGCCCGCGTCAGCCAGTCCTGCAGCGCCGGCAGGCCCTGGTCCTGGTAGACGCCACTGGAGGCGCGGTCGCTGATGGAGACGATGCCGATGGTGATGGGGTCGTGTGGTTCACTCATGGGATGACGAAATGGCTGCGCCGCTGGCGCGGCGGCAATGACGAAATGACGGCTTCAGTCGTGGCGCGCAGCGCCGTCTGGCCGTCGCGCGCGGCGCCGTCATTCTGTCATGCGTCAACCGGCCCGGCTGTCGTCGCCGTAGCCGGCATCCTGAGCGTCGATCGGCTGCACCTGGGGCGCCTGGCTTTCGGCTTGCGCCAGCGCGGCGTCAATCAGCTGGAACAGTTCGCGATAGGCGCGGCTCTGGCGTGGGGCCCGACCCTTGGCCTGCGCTTGCTGCGCCGCCTCGGGCGCTGGCGTGTCCTTGCGTGCCTGGCGCACCAGCGCGCGCAGCTGCTGGACGTCGGTGGCGGGGAACTGCGTCACCCAGGCATTCACCGCCGCGTCGGCGTCGATCAGCCGCTCGCGCCAGCGCTCGGCCGCGTGCAGCCGCAGGGTTTCGGCGGCCGAGCCCTTGCGCTGCTCCTCGAGCGCGGCGCGGATGGCCGCGATCTGCCCCTCGTCCAGCTGACGCATCAGCTTGCCGACGTACTGACCCTGGCGCCGCTTGCCCTCGAAATCGGCGATGCGGCGCAGCTCATCCAGCGCGTCGACCAGCCTGGCGGGCAGCTCGAGCGGCTCGAACAGGTCGGCGCGCAGGCCGAGCAGCTGCTCGCCCAGCGCCTGCAGCTCGGCGCTGTGCGCCTTCAGCTCGGTCTTGCTGGGGCCGTCGCCGCGCTGCTCGCGCTGGAGTTCCTGGTCCAGCTCGCTGCCTTCGGCCACGAATTCGCCGCGAACGAAATAGCCTTTCCTGGGTTTGCGTGACATGCGGGTGGATGACTGGATCAGGGGAAAAGTCCGCAAGTATGATAGCCGGCACCATGCAAGACACCGCCCAGCCGCTGCCCGGATTCAGCTATTCACGCGCGTTCTTCGAAGACCTGGTGGACACCGCGCTGGCGCACGCCAAGAAGCTCGGTGCCAGCGATGCCGGCGCCGAGGCCTCGGAGGGCGCGGGCCTCAGTGTGAGCGTGCGCATGGGCGAGCTGGAGACGGTGGAGCGCAACCGCGACAAGTCGCTCGGCGTCACGGTCTATGTCGGCCAGCGGCGCGGCAACGCCAGCACCTCGGATTTTTCGCGCGCGGCCATCGAGCGCACCGTGCAGGCGGCCTACGACATCGCCCGCTTCACCGCCGAGGACCCGGCCGCCGGCCTGCCGGACGAGGTCGACGTGTGCCCGGTCACGGAGCAGCGCGACCTGGATTTGTTCCACCCCTGGCCGATCGACAGCCAGCAGGCTGGCGAACTGGCGCTGAGCTGCGAGGCCGCCGCCTTCGCCGTCGACAAGCGCATCGCCAACAGCGAGGGCGCCGGCGTGTCGGCCCAGCAAAGCCATTTCTTCAGCGCCCACACGCACGGCTTTCGCGGCGGCTATGCGTCATCGCGCCACAGCATCTCGGTGGCGCCAATCGCCAAATCTCCCGGCAAGGGCGACGACATGCAGCGCGACCACTGGTACAGCTCGATGCGTGCGCCGCGCGATCTGGCCAGCCCGGAGGCGGTCGGCCGCTACGCCGCCGAACGCGCCCTGAGCCGGCTGAAGAGCCGCAAGATCACCACCCGCGAATGCCCGGTGCTGTTCGAGTCGCCGCTGGCAGCCGGCCTGCTGGGCAGCTTCGTGCAGGCGGTGAGCGGCGGCGCGCTGTATCGCAAGACCAGCTTCCTGGTCGATTCGCTCGGCAAACCGGTGTTTCCCGAGCACATCGACATCGAGGAGGATCCCTTCATCCGCGGCGGCAAGGGTTCGTCGCCGTTCGACCAGGAGGGCGTGCGCGAGCAGCCGCGCCGCGTGGTCGATGGCGGGCGCGTGCAGGGCTACTTCCTGAACAGCTATTCCGCGCGCAAGCTGGGCATGCGCACCACCGGCAACGCCGGTGGCTCGCACAACCTGGTGCTGCGCTCGCGCCTGACCCAGGCCGGCGATGACCTGGACGAGATGCTGAAGAAGCTCGGCACCGGCCTGTTCGTGATCGAGCTGATGGGCCAGGGCGTCAACTACGTCACCGGCGACTATTCGCGCGGCGCCAGCGGCTTCTGGGTCGAGAACGGCGAGATCGCCTACCCGGTGCAGGAGATCACCATCGCCGGCAACCTGCGCGAGATGTTCATGGGGATCGAGGCGGTGGGCGCCGACGCCTACAACCACGGCGCCAAGACCGTCGGCTCGGTGCTGCTCAACCGAATGAAGCTGGCCGGCAACTGAGCTCCTGCGGGCCCGGATTCGGCCAGGGACCGGCCGAACGCAGGCGCCGATGATCAATCGGGTCGCGGCCGGCCGGCGCGAGTTCGGCCCGGCGGCGCTACGGTCGCTCCCTGCTGCCTCCGCTGGGGCCACGCATCGGCATGGCCCGGTTCTGCTCCCGGTTGAACTCGCGCGGCTGCATCCGCGGCGCCGCGGGGCTGGGCTGGATCGCGCGGGGTGGGCTGCGCAACTCCGGGAGCCGCGCGGGGCCAGGCTCCCACCGCCGGGGTGCAAATTGCGGCTCACCGCCGGGTGCGCTGCGCTGCGGCATCGGCTGCACGCGTGGCACCGACATCGTGGGCGCGATCGGCGCGCCGCCCGGTCGCGGCTGCGTGCGCAACTGGCGCACCCGCTCTTCCTGCTCGCGCTGCAGCTGCCGCTGTTGTTGCGGTTGCTGCTGCGGCAGCGCGCGGATGTCGGGGCCTGGCCGCAGGGAGGGAGTGCGCTCGCGCTCGATCGGCTCACGCCGGAGGCGGCCATCACCCGGCTCGCCAAAGCCCGGCGTGCGGCGCATGTCAGGGCCGGGCCGGGGGCGTTCGCCGTCGAAGCGCGGGGGCGTGCCGCGCTCGGCGCCGATGCGGGGCCGGCGCGGTTGGCTGGCCAGGGGAGGGCGCGACACCGGCAATGGCGCCTGCGTCTGCATGCCGGGCACGAAGGCGCGCGGCGGCGGCGCGATCACGCGGCTGTCCTTGATCGCGCCCGAGGGCAGGCGGCTGCCGTCGCCATAGCGCGGCCGGCGCGAGTGGCGGTCGCCGCCGCCGAACTGGTCGTGCGGTGCCACCGTGATGGCGTGTGGCCGGCGCTGGAAGTAGAAGCTGTCGGGCGGTGGCCGCACGCGCTCGCGCTGGTCGTCCCAGCGGTTCAGCCGGCGGCGGTAGCGCGGGCTGGCGTGATAGTGCGGCTCCCAGTACTCGCCCGGGGCGAGCGGAAACCAGGCCGCGCCGGGCAGCCCGCTGCCCAGCGAGATGCCCCAGCTGGTGCCGCCGCCGCTGCCGCCGACGAAGGCCACCAGCGCCGGCGCGTACACGGGACGCGGCACCACAGGGCCCGGCACCCAGGCCCAGCGCGGGCCGATCTGGGCCCAGCGACCGTAATGGAAGGGCGCGAAGCCCCAGGGCGCGTCGTCGACCCAGGTCCAGCCCCAGGGATCGATCCAGGCCCATTGGCCGTGACGGTAGGGTGCCCAGTCCTGGACCATCACGCTGGGATACCAGACGCTGCCGTAGGTGGCGTCCTGCGCCCATTCGCCATGGCCGTCGAGCGACTGGTAGCCCGGCATGTCGCGCGACAGGTAGCGCGCCGAGCGCGACCGCTCCTCCAGCGCCTCGCGCGCGGCCACCCATTGGTCAAAGCCGTCGCGATGCGCCACGTTGGCGGACTGCACCACGCCCAGGCCGCGCCCGGCAAAGCTGATCTGCTGGCCGGCGCCGATGGTGGTCGATTGACCGGCTTCGCCATACAGCGTGGCCAGGCCCGAATGCACGGTGACGCGCGTGGTGGCCACGCGCGGATCGACGTCGATGCGGTACTCGCCCGGCTGCTCGGCCACCAGCGCCAGCTGCGGGGTGTCGAGCTCGACGCGCTCGCCGGGCTGCAGATCGCGTACCCGCGCCGACAGGCTGCCCTCGGTCAGGGCCACCTGCAGCGTGTCGTCATCGAGGCGAGTCACGTCCAGGCTCGATTTGCCGTGCAGGCGCAGCGCGGTCCAGCCGCCGTGCAGCTCGGTGCGCGAGCCGGCTTCGGCGGCGAGCCGGGTGCCGGTGGTCACCGGCCAGTTCAGCGCGGCAGGCGACCAGGCGCCGCTGCCGTCCATGGCGATCAGTGCCGTGCCCTCCTGCGCGCTGATGTAGGCGACGCGGCCTGGCGGGTCGGTCGGTTGCTGCGCCCAGCCGAGCAAGGGCGCGGCCAGCAGGAGCGCGCCGCCGAGCAGGCGGCGCCAGAAGGGCGTGAAGTCGGGTGCGTGCATGGCTTGGATTCCAGGCGCGAGGGGACAACGGCTCCCGCGCCTCGATCCTTTTAACGCACCAGCACGGCGTTCGGTTTGCCGCCGCGGTTACGCGCAGGCAAAGCCGGGTGACAGCTTGCAACAACGATGACGGCGCCTGCGGCGCACGACTTTGGCCTGCGGCCTTCAATGAGGCGCCCCCCGGCGCATGAGCAAACGGCGGTCATGGCGCGTGAGCGCCGTCATCGATGGCGAAGCCGAGGTCATGCGCCGCCGGCGCGGTCATGCCAAGGCGGCCTTGACGGCGCCGCTCACGGCGCCCATGTCGGCCTTGCCGGCCAGGCGCGTCTTGACCACGCCCATCACCTTGCCCATGTCGCCCGGGCCAGGCGGGTGACCCAGTTCTGCGCCCAGCTCGGCCACGATGGCCTTGACCTCGGCGGCGATTTCCTCCGCCGACAGGCGTGCCGGCAGGTAGGCCTCCAGCACCTTGATCTCGGCCGCTTCCTTGTCCGCCAGGTCCTGGCGGCCGGCCTGGGTGAAGGCGGCGATGCTGTCCTTGCGCTGCTTGATCAGCCGGTCGACGATGGCGATGACGGCCGCGTCGTCCAGGGTGATGCGCTCATCGACTTCCCTTTGCTTCATCGCCGCCTGCAGCAGGCGGATGGTGCCCAGGCGCTCCGAATCCTTGGCGCGCATGGCGGTCTTCATGTCTTCGGTGATCTGGTCTTTCAGACTCATGAGGTTCTCCAGAAACGACAAAAGCCCGCTGAGCGTCCCCGGCGAGCTTTCTTGATGGGCGTGGAAACTGCGATTGCCGTGGTTTCCCCGAGCCGCAACTTCAGTAGAGTTTCTTCGGCAGCTGCTGGCTGCGCACGCGCTTGTGGTGGCGCTTGACTGCAGCCGCCTTCTTGCGCTTGCGCTCGGCGGTGGGCTTCTCGTAGAACTCACGTGCGCGCAACTCGGTCAGCAGGCCCAGCTTCTCGATGGTGCGACGAAAGCGCCGCAGCGCCACGTCAAACGGTTCGTTTTCCTTGACTCGGATCGTCGTCATTCAATTTCCAATGTACGCGGCCAGAGGGTGATGCGGTGAATCCGGGGTAGATCAGGCCCCGCCCACACGATGGTCCATCGCCATGCGCCGCAAGTGGTGCCCCGCACATTCAACTAGTATGGCCGGCGAGGCGTTTGCCAGCAAAGCTAAATATTATAGCCTTTGCTGCAGCGCTGATGGCAGCTTTTCGCAAGAGGGCGGTGCTGGAGACGGCGGCGGTCCCGGTTGTTCCGCGCCCGTCGATGGCTCTCGGCAGCCGTCCGGATGCGTGGCTCAGGCGCGTTGAGTCACGGGCCGTGCCGCCAGCGCCTGGGCGCAGGCGTCGGCGCTGGACCAGGCCCACTGGAAGTTGTAGCCGCCCAGCCAGCCGGTGACGTCGACCACTTCGCCGATGAAGTACAGGCCGGGTTGCGACCTGGCTTCCATGGTCTGCGATGACAGGGCGTCGGTGTCGACGCCGCCGACGGTGACTTCGGCCTTGCGATATCCCTCGGTGCCGGTGGGGCTGATCTGCCAGCGCTGCAGGCTGTCGGCCAGTTGCCTGAGCGCCTGGTCGGACGCCTCGTTGATCGGCCGCCGCCAGCTTTCCTGCGGCGCCACCCAGGCCTCGGCCAGCCGCTGCGGCAGCCAGGCGCCAAGCTCGTTCGCGATCAGCTTGCGCGAGCGCGCCTTGGCGGCCAGCAGTTGCGCTGCCAGGTCGACGTCCGGCGCCAGGTCGATCCGGATCGGGGTGCCGGGCCGCCAGTAGCTGGAGATCTGCAGCACCGCCGGCCCCGACAGGCCGCGGTGCGTGAACAGCAGGTCTTCGTCGAAGCTGATGCGCTGCTTCTTCTCGCCGGTGCCGATGCGCACCGGCAGCGACAGGCCGGCCAGCTGCGCGTACGGCGCCCACCGCGCCGGATCGAACGTCAAGGGCACCAGGCCGGGGCGGGTGGCGGTGACTGGCAGGTCGAACTGGCGCGCCAGCCTCAGCCCGAAGTCGCTGGCGCCGATCTTCGGGATCGACAGGCCGCCGGTGGCGACCACCAGTGCCGGCGCGCCGGCCGCACCGCGATCGGTCTCGATCAGGTACCGGCCCGACTGGCCGCTGTCGGCGTCGGCGCCGGTGTACTGCACGCGCCGCACGGCGCAGGGCTGCCAGCGCTCGACCAGGCCGCCGGCGCCGCGGGCGGCGTCGCATTCGGCCAGCAGCACGTCGATCAGGTCTTGGGCCGAGCGGTCGCAGAACAGCTGGCCCTTGTGCTTTTCGTGATGGCCGATGCCGTGGCGATCGAGCACGGCGATGAAGTCAAGCGGCGTGAAGCGCGCCAGCGCCGAACGGCAAAAGCGCGGGTTGCCGCTGAGGAAATGCTTGTGCGGCGCCGCCGGGTCGAGCTCGCGATTGGTGAAGTTGGCCCGCCCGCCGCCCGAGATGCGCACCTTTTCGGCCAGGCGTGGGCTGTGGTCGATCAACAATACGCGCTGGCCCCGCTGGCCGGCGCGCGCAGCGCAGAACAGGCCGGCGGCACCGGCGCCCAGGATGATGGCGTCAAAGGCGGCTGGGGCAGCGGCGCCCGGCTCGCCGGGGCCAGCCACTGGCATCAATCTAGGAACGGCAGTTGACCGCTGACGCCGTTCACGAACCCCGCACGAATGGATCACTATCCTGCCTTCGATGACGTTTGCCTCTCGGGTGAGTGCGCTATGCGCCCGATCACGTCGCGCTGGCCGCGCCCTGCGGCGTTGCTCGTCCTAGCAGGCAGCAGCCTGCGTCGTCCTCGCGCCTTGCCTGGCACGCCCATCACGGCATGCTCGGGCGCATCCAACTGCCGTTTCTGGGTTCAGGCAACCTCGGCCAGCATCGGCTGCGCGCGCGCCGCCGCCACGCCGCGCACCACGTCGCCGACCACCATCACCGCCGGGCTGCCCAGGCCGGTCGCCGCCAGGCTGTCGATCAGCTCGCCCAGCGTGGTGATGCATTGGCGCTGCCTGGGCAGGGTGGCGCGCTCGATCACGGCCACGGGTGTCTCGGGCGGCAGGCCGGCGAGCAGGCCGGCCTGGATGCGCGCCGCACTGCTGATGCCCATGTAGATCACCAGCGTCAGGCGCAGCTCGCGCGCCGCTTCGCCCAGGCGCACCCAATCGACGCCGGCGCCGTCCTTCTGCGGGTGGCCGGTGACGAACACCACGCCCTGCGCGTGCTCGCGGTGGGTCAGCGGCGCGCCCAGGCTGGTCATGCCCGCCAGGCCGGCGGTGACGCCGTTGACGATCTGCGCCTCGATGCCGGCGCGACGCAGGCTCTCGACCTCCTCGCCGCCACGGCCGAAGATGAAGGGGTCGCCGCCCTTGAGGCGCACCACGTTCTCGCCGGCGCGGGCCGCTTCCAGCATCAGCTGCTCGATCACCGCCTGCGGCGTGCTCTTGCAGCCGCCGCGCTTGCCGACGTAGGTGATGCGCGCGCCCGGCTGCGCGTGCGCCAGCACGCCTTCACCGACCAGGTCGTCGACCAGGATCACGCTGGCGGCCTGGATCGCGCGCACCGCCTTGAGGGTGAGCAATTCGGGGTCGCCGGGCCCGGCGCCGACCAGCGTGACCCGACCGGGCTGGCCGACCTGCGCGCTCATGCCACCCTCCGTCCCGGCTGATCGGGCTGCGTCCCCGCCTCGATGGCCTCGCAGGCGCGCACGATGTGGCGCACCTGCGCCAGGATCGGCGCCGGCGCGGCCACGCGGCCAGCCATCACGTCGGCGATGAAGCGCTGCGTGCTGCCCGCGTCGATGGCGCTCGGCAGGGTGGGCAGCGTGGTCAGCGAGCCCGACTGGGCTTCCTGGACGCAGCGCGCCTCGCCGTGCAGCAGCAAGTCCATGCGCGGCGTGCGGCGCGCATCGGCCACGGGTTCGCCTTCGGTGCCGCGCAGCAGCAGCGTCGGCGTGCCCATCAATTGCTGCACCGCGGCCATCGAGACGGCGTACTCGGGGTGCGTGTAGCAACCCACCACCAGCGCCGGGCCATCGACCGGGTTGATCAGTTTCACCAGGCTGTGCGCCGGATTGCGCAGGCCGATCGCGCGGCGCACGTCGAGCAGGCGCTTGAGCCCCGGGTGCAGGCTCTCGGTGGCGACGAAGTGCAGCTGGCCGCAGGCGATCCGGGCGCTGGCCGCCTGCGGCTGCATGCCGGCGGCGGCCAGCACCTGCTGGCTGGTGACGCGGCGATCCTCGGTGGCACAGCCGTGGATCAGCACCGGCAGGTCCTCGCGCGCCAGCAGCAGCGCCAGCAGCGGGGTCAGCACCGGCAGCTTGCGGGCGCCGTTGTAGCTGGGCAGCACGACCACCGGACGCTCGCTGGCGGGCAGCCTGGCCAAGCGCGCATCCAGCGCGTCGATGAAGCCGGCCAGTTCATCCGGGGTCTCGCCCTTGATTCGCATGGCGACGCAGAAGGCGCCGATCTCCAACTCGGAGCAGTGGCCGTCGAGGATCCGTCCCAGCAGATCGGCCGCTGCGGCGCGTGTCAGGTCACGCGCGCCATCGGCACCGCGGCCGATGTCCTTGAGGTAGTGGCTGATGGCCATGGTTCGGGATTGTGTTGACTGTGGTCCTAAGCTCAATTGATGGGAGTCAAGAATAGTGCAGTTGCGACGGGCTCGGCAAGCCGCGTGTGGATTGTCCTAATCCCGGGCCTGGCGCTTCGCGGGTGGCCGGCTTGCGGCCCCGGATTGTCCCATCCAAGCACTGCCGTTCGCTGACGCCCCGCATTGCCGGCACCCACGGTCGACGGAGCGGATCGCCGGCAATGTCCGCGCCGGCCGTGTTCAGGCGGCGTCCATGCCGTTGGCGCGCTTGATCTCGCGCGTCGCATCCGAGGCCAGGAAGGACAGCAACGCGCGCGCCAGCCCGGGTCGGCTGCAACCGGCCACCACGCCGCCGGCGAAGATGGTCTCGATCTGCAATGGCTCCGGCAGCGGGCCGACGACGTCGATGCCACGCAAATGCATCAGTTCGCTCAGCTGCTGGAAGCCGAGTGTCACCTCGCCGCTCGCGACCAGGGAGCCGACCGGCACGCCCGGCGGCGGCACGACCAGCCGGCCGGCGATTTGCCCGCCGATGCCCCAGCGCTCGAACAGGCGTGCCAGCTGCACCCCGCTGGGGCCGGTGGAGTAGCCGATGGTCGGCGCCGCCAGCACCGCCGCGCGCACCGCAGCTTCGCTGGAGAGGTCCGGATGGGGCTGGTCGCTGCGCACCGCGACCGCGACCTGTGAGCGCACCAGGTCGACCCGGCCGCCCGCCAGCACATGGCCGCCGGCGATGAGCCGATCGAGCGCGTCGGCGCCCAGCACGACGGCATCGAAGGCTTCGCCATCAGCCACCCGCTTGGCGGCATCCACGCCGCCCACCGATTCCAGCTCGATCGGCGGCTGCGGCTGCGTCTGGCAATACAGCGCGATCAGCTCGCTCAACACCTTCCTGGTGGCCATCGATGAGATCAGGCGGAGTGCGGGTGCGGTCATGGTGGGCTTTCCGAGTTCGATGCGATCACGGCAGCGGACTGGCCGTGCAGCGACGAAAAACCATCGGGGTGTGACGGATGGAACCAATTGTGTCTGCATTGCCTGCTGGCGTCGGCACCGCAGACGCAGTTCCATGCGATCGGGGCTGGCGCGAGCGGGCAGGCTTGTGGCAGGATAAGCGTCCAAACACGTTCATTCGCCTGGAGGAGTTCCGTCATGTTGACTGTCGCGGACATTCTGTCGGCCAGAAAAGGTATCACGCTGGCGTCCCTGCCTCCCACCGCCACCGTGCGCGATGCGCTGCAGATCATGGCCGACCGGCAGATCGGCTCGGTGCTGGTGGTGCAGGGCGACGCGCTGCTGGGCATCTTCACCGAGCGCGACTACGCCCGCAAGCTGGTGCTGCAGGGCCTGTCGTCGGCCGACACGCTGCTGATGAACGTGATGACCGCGCGCCTGTACGTGGTCAGCCCGCGCCAGACGGTGCAGGAATGCCTGGGCATCATCACCAAGGGCCGCCTGCGCCACCTGCCGGTGGTCGATGGCGGTGAACTGGTCGGCCTGGTCTCGATCGGCGACCTGGTGAATGCCGAGTTGCAGGAGCAGCGCTTCATCATCGAGCAACTCGAGAACTACATCGCCGGCAACATGGGCTGAGTCGGGCGCCGATAATCCGGGCATGGCTGTCCTGGTGCTCGGCATTGAGTCCTCGTGTGACGAAACCGGCGTCGCGCTGGCGCGCGCCGATGGTGACGCGGTGCCGGTGCTGCTGGCGCACGCGCTGCACACCCAGGCGGCGATGCACGCCGATTACGGTGGCGTGGTGCCCGAACTGGCCAGTCGCGACCACATCCGGCGCGTGTTGCCGCTGACCGATCGGGTGTTGAAGGACGCCGCGCGATCGCGCGCCGACATTGACGTCGTCGCCTACACGCGCGGACCCGGCCTGGCCGGGGCGCTGCTGGTGGGTGCCGGCATTGCCTGCGCGCTGGGCGCGGCCTTGGCCAAGCCGGTACTGGGTGTCCATCATCTGGAGGCGCATCTGCTGTCGCCGTTCCTGAGCGACGATCCGCCCGAGTTTCCCTTTGTGGCGCTGCTGGTGAGCGGCGGCCACACGCAGCTGGTGCGGGTCGAGGGGGTCGGCCGCTACCAACTGCTGGGCGAGACCATCGACGACGCGGCCGGCGAGGCCTTCGACAAGTCGGCCAAGCTGCTGGGCCTGGGCTATCCGGGTGGGCCGGCGCTGGCGCGGCTGGCCGATTTCGGCGACGACAGCGCCTACCAGCTGCCGCGGCCGCTGCTGCGCAGCGGCAATCTGGATTTTTCCTTCGCCGGCCTCAAGACCGCCGTGCTGACGCGCGCGCGCCAACTCGAGAGCGCGCCGTGCGAGTTGATGCGCGCCAACCTGGCCGCCAGCACGCAGGCGGCGATCGTCGAGGTGCTGGTGAAGAAGTCGCTGGCGGCGCTGGAGCAGACCGGCCTGCGGCGGCTGGTGGTCGCGGGCGGCGTGGGGGCCAACAGCCGCTTGCGCGAGCAACTGAACCAGGCCTGCGCGCGCCGCGGACTGCGCGTGCACTACCCGGAACTGCATCTGTGCACCGACAACGGCGCCATGGTCGCGCTGGCGGCAGCCATGCGCATCCAGGCCGGTGTCGACGTGCCGCGCGCCGATTACGGCTTCGACGTCAAGCCGCGCTGGCCGCTGGAGGCGCTGGCGGCCGCCTGAGGTTGGGGCGCGCCGGCCCATGCCGCGCCGCGGGCGCGATGCCGTGCACTCGTACCGATGGCAGGCGCTAACATCGGTCGTTCACGTGCAGGCGCCGCCCCAGGCGCCGATCTGCCGCCCCTTGCGGCGGCGCCATGGTTGTCATGACCGGTTGCAGCCGCTCCGGTCGCTTTCCAAGCCATTTCCTGGAGTTTCACCCCGATGGTTTCCCGATCCCGACGCACGCTGCTGCGCGCTGGCCTGGCCGCGCTCGGCGGCGTCTCCTGGCTGGCGGCCGCGCAAGGCGCGGTGGCGCCGATCAAGCTGGCGCTGATCGAGTCGCTCAGCGGGCCGTTCGCCAATACCGGCGAAGCGGTGTTTCGCAACCTGGCCTGGGCCGTCGAGCGCGTCAACGCGCGCGGCGGCGTGCCGACCGCCGAGGGGCCGCGCATGCTGCAACTGGTGCGCTTCGACAACAAGGGCCAGGTCGAGGAATCGCTCGCCATGCTGCGCGCGGCGGTCGATGGCGACATCCAGTTCGTGCTGCAGGGCAACTCGTCCTCGGTGGCGGCGGCGCTGATCGACGCCATCAACAAGCACAACCAGCGCGAACCGGCTTGGCGCGTGCTGTTCCTCAACTACTCGGCGGTCGATCCGATCCTGACCAACGAGCTGTGCAGCTTCTGGCATTTCCGCTTCGATGCGCACGCCGACATGCGCATGACGGCGCTGATGGAGCTCATCAAGGCCGACGCGGAGCTCGAGCGCTTGTACCTGATCGGCCAGGACTACAGTTTCGGCCACGCGGTGCTGCGCGAGGCCAGGCGCCAGCTTGCCGAACTGCGGCCCGATGTGGCGATCGCCGGCGAGGAGCTGCACCCGATCGGCCGCATCAAGGATTTCCTGCCCTACGCCACCAAGATCCGCAACAGCGGCGCGCAGGCGGTGCTGACCGGCAACTGGGGCAACGATTTGACGCTGCTGGTCAAGGCGGCGCGCGACGTCGGCTTTGACGGACGCTTCTACACTTTCTACGGCAATGCGCTGGGTGCGCCGGCGGCGATCGGCGAGGCCGGCCTCGGCAAGGTGGTGGCGGTGGCCGACTGGCTGCCCAACCTGCCGACCGCGGAGAGCGCGGCCTTTTACCGGTCCTTCCGCGAGCGCTTTCCGCGCCCGCAGGACGACTACGTGCACCTGCGCATGCAGCTGCTGATCGAGGCGCTGGCGCAGGCCATCGAGCGCGCCCAGGATACCGAGCCGCTGGCGGTGGCGACGCAGCTGGAGCGCGCCGACGTCGTGCTGGCCGGCCAGCGCGGGCGCATGCGCGCGGCCGATCATCAGTTCCAGCAGCCACTGGCGGTGGGCGTGATGGATCGGCAGGGTGCACCCGGCGTGCCGTTCGACGTCGAGGGCTCGGGCTACGGCTTTCGGGTGGTGCGGCGCATCGACGCCGATGCCGCGGCGATGCCGCACGGCTGCAAGATGGTGCGGCCGGGCTGACGCCGGCAGCAGCGCTCAGGGCTTGTCGCCGGCCGGTGGTTCGTTCTGGGGATGCAGCGCCGGCGGTACCTGGGTGCTGCCGGCCTGCCGGTGGCGGAACAGCGCGGCGCGACTGAGCAGCACCGTGGTCACCGGCACCGTGATCGACAGCAGGATGATGATGATCCACACGTGCAGCTGCGGCCCGCGGGTGAGCGCCGAGAAGTAGATGATCGAGGCCAGGGTGACGCACCAGGACGCACCCACGTAGACCAGCGCCGTCGGGTGCATGCGCTGGAAGAAATTCTTCAGCCGCACCAGGCCCCAGGCGGCGGCCAGCGCCAGCGCGGCGCTCATCAGCAGCAGCGCGGCGACGACGATTTCGATCCACAGCGGCAGGGCTTCAGCGATCATCATTCTGGCGGCCTTTGAATGAGCGGTGGAAATCCATGCGCTGGTGTGGTCGGCTGTCCAATCGAATTCGCTTGGCCGATCCCCGCTGCGCGGGGCCCTCGTCCTTCACGCTCATTCTTGCGGCCTCCGAGCCGCGATTGACGTTCGCAGCCTTCGTGTGGTCGGCCGCCTGATTGAATTCGCTTGGCCGATTCCCACTGCGTGGGGTCCCTCGTCCTTCACGCTCATTCTTGCGGCCTCCGAGCCGCGATTGACGTTCGCAGCCTTCGTGTGGTCGGCCGCCCAATCGAATTCGCTTGGCCGATCCCCACTGCGTGGGGCCCCTCGTCCTTCACGCTCATTCGATTACCTCCCCACGCAAGAGGAACTTGCCGATGGCGGCGGTGCTGACGAAACCGAACAGGGCGATCAGCAGGGCGGCTTCGAAGTACACGCTGCTGGCCGAGCGGATGCTGATGACCAGCGCGACCAGCATGCCGATGGTGTAGATCAGGTCGAGCGCCAGCACGCGGTCCTGGGCGGTGGGTCCGAACAGCATGCGTCCCATGGCCACCAGCATGGCGACGCCGTAGGCGCCCAGCGTGATCGAGATGGCGGTGGACAGCAGTGGGCTCATGACTCGAAGATGATTTTCAGCGGTTGCTCATAACGCCGCTTGAAGAAGACGACGAACTCGGCCTCGTCGGGCACATTCCACACGTGCAGCAGCATGGCGCTGCCGTCGCGCGCCAGTTCGCACCACACGGTGCCGGGCACCACGGTGGTGATCATGGTCAGCGAAGCCAGCGCGGTGGGGTCGCGGATCTCGAGCGGGATGACCACGAAGCGGCTGTTGATCGGGTGGCTCTGGCTGCGCAGCAGGGTCCAGAACACGTCGATGGTCGACTCGACCACGTCGTGGCCCACGGCCAGGATCAGCCGGATCACCGCCAGCGGATGGCGCACGCGCGGGCGCGCCGGGCGCAGCGGCGCCAGCAGCGCGGGCGCGCCAACCGCGAGCACGGTGCCGAGGATGACCTGGCCCAGGCTGTAGGAGCGGTTCAGCACCAGCCACATCACCAGCAGCGACAGCGACAGCAGGGGCCAGGGCAGCAGGCGCTTCATCGGCGCAATCCTCCTTCGTCCGTGGCCACCGGCGACGGCACCGGCTTGGCCGACACCACGGTGCCGATGTACTCCTTGGGGTCGTGCAGGCCGCGGGCGGTGGCGTTGACGTAGCGCAGCACCGCATCGGCCTGCCACACCAGCGCGCCCACCAGCAGCAGCAGCACGCCGATCGGCAGCGTCTCGATGATGCGCAGGCGCGGCACCGGCCGATCATAGGTGGCCCAGAAGTAGCGCACGCCGGCGCGCGACATGGCAATGGTGGCCAGCAGACCGCTGATCACCAGCAGCGCCAGCAGGATCCAGGCGGCCACCGACACCGCCGCGCTCTCGCCGAAGCCGGCGGGATTGAGCAGCGCCGACAGCATCACCACCTTGCCGACGAAGCCGGCCATCGGCGGCAGGCCGGCGATGGTCAGCGCGCAGACGATGAAGGCCAGGCCCAGGAAGGCCATGGCGGCCGGAATCGCACGGCCGATCAGCGCCTCTTCGTCGTCGTCCAGGTTGACGTTGCGCGTCGGCACCAGATCGACCGGAAACGCGAACGCGTCGTCGGGCTCGACCTCGCTGACATACAGCGGCTCCTCCTCCACCTCGCGCGCGCGATCGACCAGTTCGACCAGCAGGAAGAAGGCGCTGATGGCCAGGGTCGAACCGAGCGTGTAGTACAGCGCGCCGCCGGTCACGGCCGGCTGGCCGAAGCCGAGCGCGGCCAGCAGCGTGCCCGACGACAGGATGGCGCAGAACGCCGCCATGCGCGCCAGGTGCTGGGTGGCGATGATGCCGATGGCGCCGAAGCTGAGCGTCACCAGCCCCAGCCCGACCAGCACCGGTCCGCCGAACAGCGCCGAGACGCCGGCCTCCTGCGGGAACAGCAGCGTCCACACGCGCAGCACGGCGTACACGCCCAGCTTGGTCATGATGGCGAACAGCGCCGCCACCGGCGCCGCCGCGCTGGAATAGGCCGAGGGCAGCCAGAAGTTGAGCGGCCAGGCGGCGGCCTTGACCAGGAAGGCCACCGACAGGATGGCCGCGCCGGCGTGCAGCAGGCCGCGGTCGTGCTCGGGAATCGCCGGCACCATGATCGCCATGTCGGCCATGTTCAGGGTGCCGGTGACGCCGTACAGCATGGCGACACCGATCAGGAACATCGACGAGGCCATCAGGTTCATGGCGATGTAGTGCAGTCCCGAGCGCACCCGCGCCCAGCCCGAGCCGTGCAGCAGCAGCCCGTAGGACGCCGTCAGCATGATCTCGAAGAACACGAACAGGTTGAACAGGTCGGCGGTCAGGAAGGCGCCGTACAGGCCCATCAACTGCAGCTGGAACAGCGGGTGGAAATGTACCCCGGCCTTGTGCCAGCGCGCGCTGGCGTACAGCACCCCGGCCAGGCCCAGCACGCTGGCCAGCAGCACCATCATGGCCGACAGGCGGTCGGCCACCAGCACGATGCCGTAGGGGATCGGCCAGTTGGCCGGCAGGTACACACCGACCGCCTGCACCTCGCCGCCGTGCTGCACCCAGACCACCAGGCCGATCGCGATGACGACGCCGAGCAGGCACGACAGCACGTTGATGGCGGCCTTCAGCGGCCGCCGCGTGTCGCCCAGCAGCAGCATCAGCGCGGCGGTCGCCATCGGCAGCAGGATCGGCATCACCACCAGGTGCGGCATCGACCATTCGACCAGTGCGGTGAAGCTCATCGCGGCGGCTCCGACGGCTTGGCATAGGCCGACGAGGGGCGCGGCAGCAGGGCGGTGCCGTCGTCGGGTTCCTCGCCGTCGACGTGGTCGGTGTCGGACAGGCCGCGCGAGGCCAGCAGCACCACCAGGAACAGCGCCGTGGTGGCAAAGCCGATCACGATCGCGGTCAGCACCAGCGCCTGCGGCAGCGGGTCGGTGTAGTTCTCCAGGCTGGGCACCAGCCCGGGCTGCACGATCGGCTCCCGGTCGATCGACAGGCTGCCCATGGCGAAGATGAACAGGTTGACTGCGTAGGACAGCAGCGCCAGGCCCATCAGCACCTGGAAGGTGCGTGGGCGCAGCACCAGCCAGACGCCCGAGCCGCCCAGCACGCCGATGGCAATCGCCAGAATCATTTCCATGTCGGCGGCTCCGTGCTCTGGTGGGCCACGACGAATGACTGCGCCTGCGGCGCATGACCTCGGCCTGCGGCCTTCAATGACACGCCCTGCGGGCGCATGATCAAAGTCATGGCGCCGCAGGCGTCGTCATCGACGGCGAAGCCGCAGGTCATCGAGCGCAGCGAGGTCATGGGCTCAGTCGACCTCCCTTGGACCGGTGGTGGCGGTGACGGTCTTCTCCGGCGCACGCCGGTGGCTGCGCACCGACTGGTGGGCGAGCGCGGTCAGGATCAGCAAGGTGGCGCCGACCACCGTGGCGAACACGCCGGCGTCGAAGAACAGCGCGCTGGCGACGTGGATCTCGCCCAGCAGCGGCAGCGTGAAATGCGCCGTGTGCGAGGTCAGGAACGGATAGCCGAACCAGAGCGAGCCCAGGCCGGTGCCCAGCGTCAGCAGCAGCCCGACCCCGATCCAGCGGATCACGCTCAGTTGCAGGTGTGCCTCCACCCAGTGCGTGCCGGCCACCATGTATTGCGTCAGGAAGGCGATCGACAGCACCAGCCCGGCAACGAAGCCACCGCCCGGCAGGTTGTGGCCGCGCATGAAGAAGTAGGCCGCGATCACGGCGGCGATGGGCAGCAGCAGGCGCACCAGCACCGCCGGCACCAGCGCGTAGCCGAGCGCGGTGTCCTGCGCGGTGCGCGGATTGATCAGGTCGCTGACCAGGTCGGGCGGCACCGCACGCTGCTGCGGCGGCAGCTGGACCAACTCGCGCGGCGGGCGAAAGCGCCGCAGCAGCGCGTACACCGTCAGCGCCACGATGCCCAGCACGGTGATCTCGCCCATGGTGTCGAAGCCGCGGAAGTCGACCAGCATCACGTTGACCACGTTGGTGCCGCCGCCCTCGGGCAGGGCGCGGTCGATGAAGAAGGGCGAGATGCTCTGCGGCGCCTCGCGCGTCATCATGGCGTAGGCCAGCGCCGCCAGGCCCAGGCCGGAGGCGATGGCGATCGTCAGGTCGCGCGCGCGCCGCGCGTGCACGCGCAGGCCCAGGTGGCGTGCCTCGCCCTGCAGGCGCTTGGGCAGCCAGCGCAGCCCGAGCAGGAACAGGATGGTGGTCACGACTTCCACCGTCAGCTGGGTCAGGGCCAGGTCGGGCGCCGAGAACCACAGGAAGGTGAGGCTGACCGCCAGCCCGACGCCGCTGATCAGGATCAGCGCCGCCAGCCGGTGGAACTTGGCCTGGTTGGCGGTGGCCAGCGCGCAGGCGCAGCCCAGCACCCACAGCAGCGCGAACTCGAAGCTGCCCGGCACGCGGGTGCGGTCGCCCCAGGTCACGCCGCCGCGCCACAGGGCGCCGGCGGCCAGTGCGATCGCGGTCAGCACCATCAGCAGCATCTGCGGCTGCAGCCGGTAGGTCGACAGCAGCGCCAGCGCGCGGCGGCTGGCGCGATCGAGCCGGTACAGCAGGCTCTGGAACAGCCGCTCGCCATCCATGTCCTGCAGCAGCGGCACGCGCTCGATGCGCCCGCTTTCCAGGCCGGGGCGCAGCAGCAGGAACAGCACCAGACCGCCGGCGAGGGCGAGCAGGCTCATCAGCAGCGGCTTGTTGACGCCGTGCCAGATCGCCAGGCTGTAGTGGGGCATGAGCCCGCCGACCACCGGGCGCGCCGCCAGGTCGAGCGCCGGGCCGATCGACCACTGCGGAAAGATGCCGACCACGATGCACACCAGCACCAGCACCTCGATCGGCATGCGCATCCAGCGCACCGGCTCGTGCGGCGCCAGCGGCAGCTCGCGCGCGGGCGGGCCGAAGAACACGTCGACCACGAAGCGCAGCGAATAGACCACGGCGAAGATGCCGGCCACGGTGGCGACCACCGGCAGGCCGACGTCCAGCCAGGGCATGGTGCTCAGGTCGATGGTCTCGGCGAAGAACATCTCCTTGGACAGGAAGCCGTTCATCAGCGGCACGCCGGCCATGGCCGCGCTGGCGACGAAGGCCAGGGTGCCGGTGATCGGCATCGCCTTCCACAGTCCCGACAGGCGCCGGATGTCGCGCGTGCCGGTTTCGTGGTCGATGATGCCGGCAGCCATGAACAGCGAGGCCTTGAAGGTCGCGTGGTTCATGATGTGGAATACCGCCGCCACCGCGGCCAGATCGCGGTTCAGGCCCAGCAGCAGGGTGATCAGGCCCAGGTGGCTGATGGTTGAATACGCCAGCAGCCCCTTGAGGTCGATCTGGAACATGGCGATGTAGGCGCCCAGCACCAGGGTGACGAGGCCGGCGCCGCCGACGATCCAGAACCACTCCGATGTGCCCGACAGCGCCGGCCACAGCCGCGCCAGCAGGAACACGCCGGCCTTGACCATGGTCGCCGAGTGCAGGTAGGCCGACACCGGGGTCGGCGCCGCCATCGCGCGCGGCAGCCAGACGTGGAACGGAAACTGCGCGCTCTTGGTGAGCGCGCCCAGCAGCACCAGCACGAGCATGGTGGTGTAGAGCGAGTGCGCGCGGATGCGCTCGCCCGCCGCCAGCACCGCGTCGAGATCGTAGCTGCCGACGATGTGGCCCAGCATCAGCACGCCGGCCAGCAGCGCCAGGCCGCCGGCGGCGGTGATGGTCAGCGCCATGCGCGCGCCGCGCCGTGCGTCCTTGCGGTGGTGCCAGTAGCCGATCAGCAGGAAGCTGAACAGGCTGGTCAGCTCCCAGAAGAACACCAGCTGCACCAGGTTGCCCGACAGCACCACGCCCAGCATCGCGCCCATGAAGGCCAGGAAGAAGGAGAAGAAGCGCGGGACCGGGTCGTCCTTGGACATGTAGTAGCGCGCGTACAGCGCCACCAGGGTGCCGATGCCGGTGACCAGCATGGCGAACATCCAGGCGAAGCCGTCCATGCGCACCACCAGGTTGATGCCGGCCGACGGGATCCAGCGGTACTCCTCGCGCAGCACGGCGTCGCCCTGCAGCTGCGGGAACAGCAGCGCCACCCACACCGCCGCGGCCAGGCCCACCAGCGCCGCCCACACCGCCGCCGCCGTGCGCGCGTGCGTCGGCATCAGGGCGGCGACCAGGCTTCCGGCGAAGGGCAGTAGCAGCAGATAGACCAGATCCATCTGGCGGGCAGGGCGTGAATGGTAGGCTGAGCGGAACGCCCCCGGCAACCGGCAGCGCGTGCGACGGCGCAACACCGACCGGCGTGTGCCACCGCCCGCTGTTGTCACGAAACTTCATGATAGCAGTGGCGCGGCGGTCGGCCGCCCGGCCGATGCCGATTGTGCTTTCGAAATGAGAGCGATCGCTGTCGCTCGCGGGTGGATCCGGGATTCCGCTGGCTTGCGCGCAGCGCGCAGGCGGCCGGCACGGCCGTTGCCCGGGTTTGGCGGGCTCAAAATCATGCCCGGCACATGATTTGTTGACATGACTACCCAACCACAGGTTATAATAGTCGGCTGTCGGTTGCATTGCCAGCCGGCCATCTTCCGCCTCTGACACAGGCTGCCTCATTGTGAGGGGGGTACTGTGGGGAGGCGGACTTTCGTTTCCGCGCAGGTCTCGACTCGTTCGGATCTGGTCAGCGGTTTCCGTGGCGGGTGCCGGAAGTCTTGGCACACGTCCTGTTGGCCACCTTGATTGTGGAGATGTGTCATGCGCGTTCTTCCTCACGCCGATTCCCCCACCCCCGTCGTCGCATCCCGTGCCTCGCTGCGCGACAGCAAGCCGCCTCCGCGCCAGGCGCCCGGTCTGCACCTGATCGGTGATCTCTACGGTTGCCGCGGCGACCAGCGCTTGATGGTGGATGCCGCCCACCTGGAGGCGTTCTGCAAACAAGCGGTGCTTGATGCGGGCCTGACCACCGTCGGCAGCCTGTTCCACAGTTTTGGCGAAGGCGAGGGCGTCACGGGTGCCGTGGTGCTGGCCGAATCGCACCTGGCCCTGCATACCTGGCCGGAAGACAACTACGTCACGCTCGATGTCTACGTCTGCAGCTACAGCTGCGACAACTCCGACAAGGCCGAGCGCCTGTTCCAGACCCTGATGCAGGCCTTCCAGCCGGCCGATCCGCACCTGCATCGCGTCGTGCGCGCATGAGCGCACCGGCACCGCAGCACCCGCCCACGGGCAAGCGGCAGGATTTCGCGGTCGAGCAGCTCTCGGCCGATTTCGGCTTCTACCTGCGCACCACCGAACTGCTGGCCGAGCGCCGCTCGCCCATGCAGCACATCGAGATCGTGCAGACGCCGTTGTTCGGGCGCGCCATGCGCATCGACGGCTGCTTCATGACCAGCGAGCGCGACGAATTCTTCTACCACGAGCCAATGATCCACCTGCCGGCCATCACGCACGGCGCGCCGCGCCAGGCGCTGGTGATCGGCGGCGGCGATGGCGGCTCGGTGCACAACCTGCTGCGCTATCCGAGCATGGAGCGGGTGGTGCTGGCCGAGCTCGACCGTGACGTGATCGACATGGCGTGCCAGTGGCTGCCGGCGGTGCACCGCGGCGCCTTCGACGACCCGCGCCTGCAAGTGCGCCTGGGCGACGGCCGCGCCTACCTGGAGGAATGCGAGGACCAGTTCGACCAGATCGTGCTGGACCTGACCGATCCGTTCGGCCCCGCGGTGGCCCTGTATACGACCGAGTTCTACCGCGCCTGCCAGCGCGCCCTGCGCCCGGGCGGCGTGGTGTCGCTGCACATCCAGTCACCGATCCACCGGGGCGACAGCCTGATGCGCATCGTCGCCTCGCTGCGCAGCGTGTTCGGCGTCGTGCGGCCGTACCTGCAGTACGTGCCGCTGTACGGCACCCTGTGGGGCATGGCCATGGCCTCGGACCAGGCCGATCCGCTGGCGCTCACGGCGGCCGAGGTGGATGCGCGACTGGCCCGGCATGGCCTGCGGGACCTCAAGCTCTACAGCGGCGGCATGCACCATGCGTTGCTGACGCTGCCGCCCTTCGTGCAGCAATTGCTGGCACGGCCGGCAGCGCCGATCAGGGATGGTGACCAGCTGGAAGACCTGCTGCTCGATCCCGACGCGGTGGACGTGCCGAAGCTGGTGGTCGCTTGAGCAGCGCGGCCCGCTCGCGCCGGAGCCGGCCGAGACGAGCTTGGCCGGCTGCTGCGCCGACGCGGCTCAGCGTGCGCAGCCGGGGCGGCAGGTGCCGCGTAGCAGGCACGTTTGCTCGCGGCGCTGCCATTGCACCACCGAGTCGCCTTTGGCCTGGCTGAGCTTCGGCGCCGCTGGCCTGGACGGCTTGGCGCGCCGCCTGGCCTCGGCGGGAAGCGCGGTGGTGACAAGACGCACAACGCCGGTCGACGGGGTCAGCCCTGGCGTGAAACTTGGCCTGTTAAGGCGCCGATAACGGGCCACGCGGCGCGGCACCAAATGTGCGATGCTCGCCGCTTCCGCTGCGATCAGAAGAGCCGGGCCAACCATGCGTCAAGCCATCCTGTCCCTCGAAGAGTCGAAGATCCGTGAGGTTGCCAACGCCGGCTTGGGACGCGCGGACGTGCTGCCATTCTGGTTCGGTGAGAGCGACGAGGTCACGCCCGAGGCGATCCGCGCGGCCGGCATCGCTTCCTTACAGGCGGGAGAGACCTTCTACACGCACAACCTGGGTTTGCCCGAGCTGCGCGCCGCGGTGGCGGCCTACACCAGCCGGTTGCACGGCGATCTGGCGTCGGACCGGCTGGCCATCACGTCCGGCGGCGTCAATGCGCTCATCGTGGCCATGCAGGCGCTGATCGACGCCGGCGACGAGGTGGTGGCGGTCACGCCGGTATGGCCCAACCTGACGGCGCAGCCGCGCATTCTGGGTGCACGCCTGCGCTGCGTGGCCCTCAGGCCCGACGTGCAAGGCGCCTGGCAGCTCGATCTGCCCGAACTGCTGGCCGCCGTCACGCCGGCGACCCGGCTGCTGGTGCTCAATTCGCCCAACAACCCCACGGGCTGGACGCTGACGAAAGCGGAGCAGGAAGCCATCCTGGCGCACTGCCGCCGCACCGGCACCTGGATCCTGTCGGACGAGGTGTACGAGCGGCTGTACTACCGCGCCGACGCGGGCGTGGTGTGTGCGCCGTCGTTTCTGGACATCGCCGAGCCGGACGATCGCCTGGTGGTGGTGCAGAGTTTCTCGAAGGCGTTCCTGATGACCGGCTGGCGCCTGGGCTACCTGGTCATGCCGGCGTCGATGACGCCCCAGGTGGGCAAGCTGCTGGAGTTCAACACCTCGTGTGCTCCCGTGTTCGTGCAGCGTGCCGCACTGGCCGCGCTGGAGCACACCGAGGCCATCACGCCACGCCTGGTGGCGCACCTGAAGGCCTGCCGCGACGTGCTGGTGCCGGCGCTGCAGCGCGTGCCGGGCGTGCGCACCAGCCCGGCGCCGGGCGGCATGTACGCCTTCCTGCAACTGGCGGGTTTCGACGATTCGCTGCAACTGGCCAAGCGGCTGGTGGTCGAGGCCGGGATCGGGCTGGCGCCCGGCGTGGCTTTCGGGCCCGAGGCCGAAGGCTGGCTGCGCTGGTGCTTTGCGTCCAAGGACGCGGTGCGGCTCGAGCAGGGCGTGCAGCGGCTGGCGGCATGGCTGAAGCGCTGACGCCGGAGTTCCGGCTGATGCGCAGCCCGCTCGCGGGGCTGCGCCTGGCGGTGGCGCACACCCAGCGCCGCTTCGATCGACACACCCACGCCGAATACGGCATCGGCGTGCTCGATGCCGGCGGCCAGCGCTCTGGCAGCGGCCGCGGGCCGGTCGAGGCGGTGCGCGGCCAGATCATGACCGTCAACCCCGGCGAAGTGCACGACGGCGCCCCGCTGCAAGGTGCGCCGCGGCGCTGGCGCATGGTCTATTTCGCCCCGGCGCTGTGGGAGCTTGGTCCGGCCATGCCGCACTGGCTGCATCCGGTCATGGCCGACGGCCGCCTGGTGCGCCTGTTCGATGCGCTGTTTGACACGGCGCGCACGGCGTGCGAAGCCCTGCCGGTCGAGGAACGCCTGGTGGCGCTGCTGCACCACGCACCCGCGACGGCAGCGCGCGAACCCGAACGGACCGGCCCTGGCGTGCGTGTGTTTGCCGACGCCCGCGAGCAACTGGCCGACGCCGGTTCACCGACGCCCAGTCTGGCCGCTTTGGCGCAGCGGGCGGGCCTGAGTCGCTATCATTTTTTGCGGGCCTTTGCCGCTGCCCACGGGCTGCCGCCGCACGCCTGGGCGCAGCAGCAGCGTCTGGCGCGGGCCGAGCACCAACTCGCGCGCGGCATGGCGCCGGCGCAGGCCGCCGTGGCCGCGGGGTTTGCCGACCAGAGCCACCTGACGCGTGCCTTCCGGCGCTTTCGCGGCTATACGCCAGGCGCCTACGCAGCGGCGCAGCGCTGAGCCGCGGCGGCCAGCCGCAATTTCGTTCAAGACGCCGGCGCCGCGCGGCGCGATGCTCGCGTTCCGATGCGATCGGAGGAGCCGAGATGAGCGTTTTCGAAGTGCGCCGCCAGCGCGCCCTGGGGCTGTTGCTGTGCGGCCTGGCGATGGCGACCGTGGGCAGCACCGTGGTGGCCAGCCGGCTGATCGCGGCGGGGCTGCCGCCTTTCACCGCCACGGTGCTGCGCTTCGCCGTCGCCGCGCCGGTGTTCTGGGTGCTGCTGCGTGCCACGGGCACCGCCTGGCCCAGGCCCGATCGGCGCGACGCCGCGCTGCTGCTGGCCCAGGCGGTGGCCGGCAGCGTGGGCTACACGGTGCTGCTGATCCTGGGCACGCGCTACGCGCCGGCGGCCGATGCCGGCGTGGTGGCGGGTTCCTTGCCGGCCGTGGCGGCGCTGGTGGCCGTGCTGGCCCTGGGCGAGCGCCCGAGTGCGGCACTGCTGGCCAGCGTGGCGCTGGCCAGCGCCGGGGTGCTGGCCATCTCGCTGCCACAGGCGCTGGTGACGGGCGACGGCCTGCCGGCGCACCCGCAGGCCTTGCTGGGGCACGTGCTGGTGCTGGGCGCCGTCGTGTGCGAGGCGACCTTCATCCTGATCAACAAGCGCTTGCGCGTGCCGGTGGCGCCGCTCGCGCTGTCGGCTACCATGAACGGCCTGGGCCTGCTGGCCTGCGCGGTGCCGGCCTTGTTCGAACGCGCCTGGAGCGCCCCGGTCAGCGCGACCGCAGTGGGCGCGGTGGTCTATTACGCGCTGGTGCCGGGGGTGGTCGGCTTCTGGCTGTGGTTTGCCGGCGCGGCGCGCCTGGTGGGCGCCGAAGCCTCGCTGATGACCGCGGTCATGCCGGTGTCTGCCCTGGTGCTGGCGGCCACGGTGCTGGGGGAGTCGATATCGTCCTGGCAGGCCGGCGGCTGCGCGCTGGTGCTGGCGGCGGTGGCGCTGGCCGCGCGCCGCTGAAGGCTCGCTGCGTGCGCGACGATCCGGCGGGATCTCGGCAGCCATCACGTCAGCGACGGATGTCAGGTCTCGGCCGTCAGGGAGGGCGCCCAGGCCGATCTGCGGGTACAGAGAACGGTTGGCAGAACAGCGCAGCGGGCTGCCGTGGAGCGCGAAGATGAACTCCGCCAGGAACCGTGTGGACCGGGCCGGCAGCAGCTATAATCGACGGGCTTTGCTTTTAGCAGAGCGCACGCGGCATGCAGTTCCGGCGCGCCGCGCAAGTCAAATCATTTGGAACGACAAGGATTGAGCATGATTTCCAAGGACAACAAGGCGTCCGTGGTCAAGGACAACGCGCGCGCCGCCAATGACACCGGCAGCCCCGAGGTGCAGGTGGCCATTCTGACCGCTCGCATCAACGAACTGACGCCGCACTTCAAGCAGCACGCCAAGGACCACCACGGTCGCCGCGGCCTGCTGCGTATGGTCAGCCGCCGCCGCAAGCTGCTGGACTACCTGAAGGGCAAGGATGCCGACCGCTACCTGGCCCTGATCCAGAAACTGGGTCTGCGCAAGTAAGCGCATGCCCGCGACGAACGCCTGACGCCTTTCACAGGGGCTCAGGCGTTTTTGTCTTTTTCAACCCGGAGCGCTTTTGTTCGGAAGCTGAAGCTGTGTCATTCCATCAGGGGCCCGCCGCGCCGGCAGCGGCTTCTCATGGAATGGCATCGTGTTCCGAATCAATCGGGCTTCAGCGCAGACTTTGTCTGCGTCGTCAGCTATAAAAAGGAGAGAACATGAGCATGTTCAACAAAGTCAGCAAGTCCTTCCAGTGGGGCGACAAGACGGTCGTCATGGAAACCGGCGAAATCGCCCGCCAGGCCAGCGGCGCCGTGCTGGTGGAGATCGACGGCACCGTGATCCTGGCCACCGTGGCGGCCAGCAAGACCCCGAAGCCGGGGCAGGACTTCTTCCCGCTCACGGTGGACTACATCGAGAAGACCTACGCCGCCGGCAAGATCCCGGGCAGCTTCTTCAAGCGCGAGGCCAAGCCGAGCGAGCTGGAGACGCTGACCTCGCGCCTGATCGACCGCCCGATCCGGCCGCTGTTCCCGGACGACTTCTTCAACGAGGTGCACGTGGTGATCCACACCGTGTCGCTGAACCCCGAGGTGGACGCCGACATCGCCGCCATGATCGGCGTCAGCGCCGCGCTGTCGATCAGCGGCATCCCGTTCAACGGCCCGATCGGCGCCGCGCGCGTGGGCTACATCAACGGCGAGTACGTGCTCAACCCCGGGCCGAGCGCGCGCAAGAACAGCAAGCTGGATCTGGTCGTCGCCGGCACCGAGGCCGCGGTGCTGATGGTCGAATCCGAGGCCGACCAGCTCGACGAGGACGTGATGCTGGGCGCGGTGGTGTTCGGCCATGAGCAGAGCCAGATCGCCATCAACGCCATCCACGAACTGGTGCGCGAAGCCGGCAAGCCGCTGTGGGCCGACAACGGCACCTGGGCGCCCGAGGCCAAGGATGAGGAGTTCATCGGCAAGGTCGGCGCGCTGGCCGAGGGCAAGCTGCGCGATGCCTACCAGATCCGCAGCAAGCAGGCCCGTACCCAGGCCGTGCGCGAGGCCTATGCCGCCGTCAAGAGCGAGCTGAGCGAGCAGGGCGCGGCTTTCGATGCCGTCAAGCTCGACAACCTGCTGTTCGAGATCGAGGCGCGCATCGTGCGCAGCCAGATCCTGGCCGGCGAGCCGCGCATCGACGGCCGCGACACGCGCACCGTGCGGCCGATCGAGATCCGCAGCGGCCTGCTGCCGCGCACCCACGGCTCGGCGCTGTTCACGCGCGGCGAGACCCAGGCGCTGGTGGTCACCACGCTGGGCACCGAGCGCGACGCGCAGCGCATCGACGCGCTGGCCGGCGAGTTCGAGGACCACTTCCTGTTCCACTACAACATGCCGCCGTTCGCCACCGGCGAGGCCGGCCGCATGGGCTCGACCAAGCGCCGCGAAGTCGGCCACGGGCGCCTGGCCAAGCGCGCGCTGATCCCGCTGCTGCCGGGTCGCGACGAGTTTCCCTACACCATCCGCGTGGTGAGCGAGATCACCGAGTCCAACGGCTCCTCGTCGATGGCCTCGGTGTGCGGCGGCTGCCTGTCGCTGATGGACGCCGGCGTGCCGATGAAGGCGCACGTGGCCGGCATCGCCATGGGCCTGATCAAGGAAGGCAACCGCTTCGCGGTGCTGACCGACATCCTGGGCGACGAGGACCACCTGGGCGACATGGACTTCAAGGTCGCCGGCACCACCAGCGGCATCACCGCGCTGCAGATGGACATCAAGATCCAGGGCATCACCAAGGAAATCATGCAGGTCGCGCTGGCGCAGGCCAAGGAGGCGCGCATGCACATCCTGGGCAAGATGCAGCAGGCGATGGGCGAGGCGCGCGCCGAGATCAGCTCGTGGGCGCCCAAGCTCTACACCATGAAGATCAACCCGGAGAAGATCCGCGACGTGATCGGCAAGGGCGGCGCCACCATCCGCCAGCTGACCGAGGAGACCGGCACCACCATCGACATCGCCGAGGACGGCACCATCACCATCGCCAGCAATGACGCCGCCAAGGCCGACGACGCCAAGCGCCGCATCGAGCAGATCACCGCCGAGGCCGAGGTGGGGCAGGTCTACGAAGGCCCGATCACCAAGCTGCTGGACTTCGGCGCGCTGGTCAACATCCTGCCCGGCAAGGACGGCCTGCTGCACATCAGCCAGATCGCGCACGAGCGCGTCGAGAAGGTCAGCGACTACCTGCAGGAAGGCCAGGTGGTGCGCGTCAAGGTGCTGGAGACCGACGACAAGGGTCGCATCAAGCTGTCGATGAAGGCGCTGCTGGAGCGCCCGGCGCGCGAGGAGCGTCACGACCGGCCGCCGCGTGAGGATCGTGGCGAGCGCCAGCCGCGCGAGGAGCGGGGTGAGCGCACGCGCGCCGAGCGTGACGAGCGCCCGGCAGCGGCGGAGGAGGCCGCCGCGGCCTCCGATCAGGAGCAGCAAGAACCGTGATGGGGCCTTGGTCCGTCAGGTCCGGCCTGCGATCGACGCCAGTGGCGAGCTGAGTCGACCATGATGAGGTGCATTGAAATCAGCGCCCATGGCGGCCCGGAGATGCTGGTGCCGGCCGAGCGGCCGCTGCCGGTGGCCGGCGCGGGCGAGGCGCTGATCCGCGTCGGTGCCTCGGGCGTCAACCGGCCCGACGTGCTGCAGCGCACCGGCCATTACCCGATGCCGCCCGGCGTGTCCGACCTGCCCGGGCTGGAAGTGGCCGGCGTGATCGAGGCCGGCGACGAGGTCGCCTTGCGGGCCGCCGGGCTGAGGCCGGGCGACCGCGTCTGCGCGCTGGTCGCCGGCGGTGGCTACGCCGAGTATTGCGTTGCCCCGGTGCCGCAGTGCCTGCCGGTGCCGGCGGGCCTGAGCGACGTCGAGGCGGCCTCGTTGCCCGAGACCTTCTTCACTGTCTGGAGCAACGTGTTCGACCGCGGCCGGCTGCAGGCCGGCGAGACCCTGCTGGTGCAGGGCGGCACCAGCGGCATCGGCGTGACGGCGATCCAGCTGGCCAAGGCCGCGGGCGCCACGGTGATCGTGACCGCGGGCTCGGACGAAAAATGCGCCGCGTGCCTTGAGCTGGGCGCCGACCACGCCATCAACTACAAGTCGGCCGACTTCGCCGAAGCGGCCAGGCGGCTCACCGGCGGCCAGGGCGTCGACGTGATTCTCGACATGGTCGCGGGCGACTACGTGAAGCGCGAGGTCGAGTGCCTGGCCGAGGACGGCCGCATCGTGATCATTGCGGTGCAGGGCGGCACCCGGGCCGACTTCAATGCCGGCCTGGTACTGCGCAAGCGCCTGCTGATCACCGGCAGCACGCTGCGCCCGCGCCCGGTGGCCTTCAAGGGTGCCATCGCGCAGGCCTTGCGCAAGAACGTCTGGCCGTGGCTGGAGCAAGGCCGCGTCAAACCCGTGATCCATGCCGTGTTCGCGGCCGCCGAAGCCGCCGACGGCCTGCCCAGCGGTGCTGCCAGGGCGCACGCGCTGATGCAAAGCGGCCAGCACGTGGGCAAGATCGTATTGAGCTGGAGTTGACCATGAGCAGAAGAAAACTCATCGCCGGCAACTGGAAGATGAACGGCAGCCTGGCCGCCAACCAGGCATTGGTGTCGGCGCTGCTGGCCGACATCGGCCAGCCGGCCTGTGAGGTGGTGGTGTGCCCGCCGGGGGCGTACCTGGGCCAGGTGCAGCAGTTGCTGGCGGGCAGCAGCGCGATCGCGCTGGGCGCGCAGAACGTGTCCCAGCATGAGGACGGCGCCTTCACCGGCGATGTGTCGGCCAGCATGCTGAAGGAGTTCGGCGTGCGCTACTGCCTGTGCGGCCACAGCGAACGCCGCCAGCACCAGGCCGAGACCGACGTGCACGTGGCGATCAAGGTCAAGCGGGCGCTGAACGCGGGCATCACGCCCATCGTCTGCGTCGGCGAGACGCTGCGCGAGCGCGAGGAGGGCATGACCGAGTTCATCGTCCGGCGCCAGCTGGCGGCGGTGCTGCACCTCAACGGCGGCGCCGTCGGCGACATCGTGGTGGCCTACGAGCCGGTCTGGGCGATCGGCACCGGCAAGACCGCCACGCCCGAACAGGCGCAGGCGGTGCACGCGGTGCTGCGCGCGAAGTTGCAGGCGGCCAGCGAGGACGGCGAGCGCGTGCGCATCCTCTACGGCGGCAGCATGAACGCCGGCAACGCGGCCGAACTGCTGGCGCAGCCCGACATCGACGGCGGGCTGATCGGCGGCGCCTCGCTCAAGGCCGCGGATTTTCTGAAGATCGTCGCCGCGGCCGGATGAGGGCGCAGGCGCGCATGATCAATATCTTGGAGTGATCGAATGAATGTTGTATTGAACCTGGTGCTGGTGCTGCAGATCGTGTCGGCGCTGGTGATGATCGGCCTGATCCTGGTGCAGCACGGCAAGGGCGCAGACATGGGCGCGGCCTTTGGCAGCGGCTCGTCGGGCAGCCTGTTCGGTGCCACCGGCAGCGCCAACTTTCTCTCGCGCGCCACGGCGGTGCTGGCGACGGTGTTCTTCGCCAGCACGCTGGCGCTGGCCTACTTCGGCTTCAGCGTCCGGCTGGCGCCGGACACGGGCTCCAGCGTGCTCGAGCGCGCGGCGGTGACGGCCCCCGCGGCCCCGGCGGCTTCGGCGGTCGCGCCGGCGGCCTCTGCCGAGGGCGCCGCGGCCGCCATCCCGGGCGCTGCCGCGGCGATTCCGGGCACCGATGCGTCGGTGCCGGCGGCTGGCGCCGCAACGGAGTCGGCGCCTGCGGCAGCGGCCCCCGGCGCCGCACAGATCCCGGGCAAGTAAGCCGCCTGAAAGCTGTTTTCGAAAGCCCTTGCTGCGGTCGGAAACGGGGTCTTTTCAGGCTAAACTCATCGTTGCTCGGGAGCTTGCATCTGATGCGCTAAACATTGATCAAGATCGAGTTCGATCATCTGCCGTCGTGGTGAAATTGGTAGACACGCTATCTTGAGGGGGTAGTGGCGAAAGCTGTGCGAGTTCGAGTCTCGCCGACGGCACCAGACACACATGCCAGGGGTGGGCCGACACTCCAACGACAAAGCGATACAAGCCGATGATTCTTGCCGACTACCTCCCCGTCCTGCTGTTCGTTCTGGTGGGATTGGCTGTCGGGGCGCTGTGCCTCGGCATGGGCAACTTCCTCAAGCCGCACAAGGCCGACCCGGCCAAGAACGCGCCCTATGAATGCGGCTTCGAGGCCTTCGAGGACGCGCGCATGAAGTTCGACGTGCGCTACTACCTGGTCGCCATCCTGTTCATCCTGTTCGACCTCGAGATCGCCTTCCTCTTTCCCTGGGCGGTGTCCCTGAAGGAGGTCGGCCTGACCGGTTTCGTGGCGGTGCTGATCTTCCTGACCATCCTGGTGGTGGGCTTCGTCTACGAATGGAAGAAGGGCGCGCTCGACTGGGAATGAGTGGCGCTCGGCGGCCGCCGGCCGCGCGACGGGAAAATCGCTTATGAATGACCAACTTCAGCAAAAGGGCTTCCTGCTCACCGGCATCGATGCGGCGGTGAACTGGGCCAAGACCGGCTCGCTGTGGCCGGTGACTTTCGGCCTGGCCTGCTGCGCGGTGGAAATGATGCACGCGGCGGCGCCACGCTACGACCTGGCGCGCTTCGGTGCCGAGGTGTTCCGCGCCAGCCCGCGCCAGTCCGACCTGATGATCGTCGCCGGCACGCTGTGCAACAAGATGGCGCCGGCGCTGCGCCGGGTGTACGACCAGATGGCCGAGCCGCGCTGGGTGATCTCGATGGGCTCGTGCGCCAACGGCGGCGGCTACTACCATTACAGCTATGCGGTGGTGCGTGGGTGCGATCGCATCGTGCCGGTGGACGTGTACGTGCCGGGCTGCCCGCCGACCGCGGAGGCGCTGATCTACGGCATCATCCAGCTGCAGCAGAAGGTGCGCCGCACCCACACGATCGCGCGGGTGTGAGCATGACCAACATCGCCATTCACCCCGAAACCCTGAGGAACACCATCGCCGGCGTGCTGGGCGCGCAGGCCGAGCGGGTCGAGCTCGCGCTGGGCGAAGTCACGGCGACGGTGTCGCCGGCGCACTACCACGAGGTCATGAGCACGCTGCGCGATGCGGCGGGTTGCCAGTTCGAGCAGCTGATCGACCTGTGCGGCGTCGACTACTCGACCTACGGTGGTGGCACCTGGGAGGGTCCGCGCTTCGCCGTCGTGGTGCACCTGCTGTCGGTCAGCCTGAACCAGCGCCTGCGCGTGCGCGTGTTCTGCGCCGACGACGAGTTTCCGGTGGTGCGCTCGGTCACCGACATCTGGAGCGGCGCCAACTGGTTCGAGCGCGAGGCGTTCGACCTCTACGGCATCATGTTCGAGGGCCATTCCGACCTGCGCCGCATCCTGACCGACTACGGCTTCATCGGTCACCCGTTCCGCAAGGACTTCCCGCTTTCCGGCCACGTCGAGATGCGCTACGACGCCGAGCGTCAGCGCGTGATCTACGAGCCGGTGACGATTGAGCCGCGCGAGGTCACGCCGCGGGTGATCCGCGAGGACAACTACGGCGGCGGAGCCCACTGATCATGGCGGAAATCAAGAACTACACCCTGAACTTCGGGCCCCAGCACCCGGCGGCGCACGGCGTGCTGCGCCTG
>CAZHSD010000006.1:0-53687 GCA_964534975.1 uncultured Ottowia sp.
GATTTGGATCGGCATCACCTCCATAGGTGGGTCAAATTTCGGTCGGCGTCAACAGCCATGCCTTGCGCTACCTGGCGCTGCTGGAGCAGGCCACCCTGCCGCGTCGCGGATAAGGCCGAGCCAAGCCACGGCCTTGCAGACCCGTCCAATCCCTAGCATGCCGTGGCCTCACCGAGCCCAGATCCAGTGTGCACAAAGATTGCGGTCAATTTTGGTATCCCACACCATTCGACGCAATCACACGCCAATTTACTCTTATCTCACTCGATTTATCATCAATCTCATGAAACTCTACAATTCGGCCGGCGCCTGCTCGCTCTCGCCCCACATCGCGCTGGAAGAATCCGACCTCGAGTACCAGGCCATCGCGGCGCCCACCAAGACCAAGCAGTTGCCCGATGGCTCCGACTACCGCCAGTTCAATCCGCTCGGCTACGTGCCGTACCTGGTGCTGGACGACGGCACCGGGCTGCGCGAAGGCCCGGCGATCGTGCAGTACATCGCCGACCAGGTGCCGGACAAGAAGCTGGCGCGCTACCAGTTGCAGAGCTGGCTCAACTTCATCGGGACCGAACTGCACAAGAGCTTCAGCCCCTTGTTCAACCCGGCCATGCCGGAAGAGGCCAAGCGCTTGTTCAAGGACAAGCTGGCCGAGCGCCTGCAGTGGCTGGATGGCGAACTGCCGGCAAGCCATACCTGATGGGCGAGGACTTCACGGTCGCCGACGGCTACCTGTTCACCATCACCAACTGGGCCCAGCCGATGCAGATCGAGCTGTCGCTCAACCGGAATCTGCTTGCCTACCGCAAACGTGTCGGCGCGCGCCCGGCGGTGCAGGCCGCCATGAAGGCCGAGGGACTACTCTAGGACCTGTTGGCGCCGGTGTCGGCGACGGCCAGCGGCCGCTGGCGCCACGCCAGCAGCGCCCCCAGCCACAGCGCCGCGGCCGAATACAGCAGGCCGCGCGCCAGCCCGCCGGGGCCGTCGGCGATCCAGCCGACCACCGTGGGGCCGACGATCTGGCCGAAGGCGAACAGGATGGTGAAGGCGCTGATGCCGGCCGCCCACAGCTCGGCCGGCAGGTTGTGGCGCACGAAGGCGGTGGTCGAGGCCACCACCGACAGGAACACCGCGCCGAACAGCAGGCCCGAGGCCAGCACCACCGGCCAGGCGCCGGTCAGCGCCGGCAGCACCGTGGCCACGCCGAGCAGCGCGTTCAGCAAGGCGAGGGCGCCGCCGCCCTGGGCGCGCGTCAGCAGCCCGGCCCAGATGCGCGCTGAGGCCACCACGGCCAGGCCCAGCAGGGCGTAGAACAGCGTGATGGCGCCGGCGCTCACGCCCTGCTCGCGCAGCAGGGCGATGACGAAGGTCATGTAACCGATGTAGCCGACGCCAAACAGCGTATAGCCGGCCAGCGCCGGCAGCATCGGGCGCCAGGGCAGCGGCGCGCTCGGCGCACGCGACACGGGTGAAGCACCTGCATTGCCGGCGGGGTGGCGCTCCCGCAGCAGACGCGCCGGCCACGCCAGCACGGCCGTGCCGACCAGGCACAGCAGCGCCATGCCCCACCAGGCCCAGGCCCAGCCGTGCGGCACATGCGCGGCCGCATGCAGCAGCGCCGGCACCCCGAGCGCCGAGGCGCTGATGCCCCAGCCGGTACCGCCGTAATACAGACCCAGCAGCAGGCCGGTGTGCGCCGGCGCCTGCGCGCCCAGGCGCGCCGCCAGCAGGCCGCCCGAGATGAACACGAAGGCGCTCGCCACGCCCGCCAGCAGGCGCTGCAGCAGCAAGGGGTTGGCCGCGGTGAAGAAACCCGATGCCGCCATGAACACGCTGGCCAGCACGCTGCCCGCCAGCAGCACCTGGGCGACGCCGAAGCGCCGCATCAGCCAGGGCGTGGCCAGCGCGCCCAGCAGGTAGCCGCCGGCGTTGGCGGTGTTCATGGCGCCGGCCAGGGTGTAGCTCCAGTCGAGGTCGTCGCGCATCACCGGCAGCAGCAGGCCGTAGGCGAAGCGCGTGATGCCCAGCGACACCGCCGCGCCCAGCGACAGCGCCAGCGCAATCAGGATCAGGCGGCGCAGGTCGGGCGGCTCGGGCGTGCTCATGCGCGAATTGTGCGGGCAAGCCGCGCGATCGCTGCGCCACCATGCCGCGCACGTGACGTGAGAGCGCCATCCGGGCGTCGCCGTGCGCCGATCTGGCGCAAAATCCAGGCCATCGCCCGCTTGCCGGCATCCTGTTCGACCTTCCTCAGATCATCGCCCCATGTCCCGCAAACTTTTCTCTCCGACGCGCGCCGGCGCGATCGAACTCGCCAACCGCGTCGTCATGGCGCCGCTGACGCGCAACCGCGCGCCGGGCGCCATCCCGACCGCGCTGATGGCCGAGTACTACGCCCAGCGCGCCGACCCGGTGCGCGGCGCCGGCCTGATCGTCAGCGAGGCCACCGCCATCAGCCCGACCGCGCAGGGCTACGCCGACGTGCCCGGCCTGTACGGCACCGAGCAGCTGGATGGCTGGCGCCAGGTCACGCAAGCGGTGCACGCCGCCGGCGGCAAGATGGTGTGCCAGCTGTGGCACGTCGGCCGCATTTCCCACCACCTGCTCCAGCCCGGCCATGCCAAGCCGGTCGCGCCGTCGGCGATCCGCGCCAACGCCAAGACCTATGTGTTCGACGAACAAGGGCAGGGCCACTTCACCCCGGTGAGCGAGCCGCGCGCGCTGCAGCGGGGCGAAATCCCCGCCATCGTGCACGACTACGCCGCCGCCGCGCGCAACGCCGTGCAGTCGGCCGGTTTCGACGGCGTCGAGATCCACGGCGCCAACGGCTACCTGCTGGACCAGTTCCTCAAGACCGGCGCCAACCAGCGCAGCGACGACTACGGCGGCAGCATCGAGAACCGCGCCCGGCTGATGCTGGAAGTCGTGCGCGCCGTCACCGACGCCGTCGGCCACGACCGCGTCGGCATCCGGCTGTCACCGGTGACGCCGGCCAACGACATCGTCGATGACGATCCGCAGCCGCTGTTCGATTACCTGATGCGCCAGCTCGCCACGCTCGGCCTGGCCTACGTGCACGTGATCGAGGGCGCCACCGGCGGCCCGCGCGAGCTGGCAGAGCGGCCGTTCGACTACGCTGCCATGCAAGCCGCCTACCGCCAGGCCGGCGGCCTGGGCGCCTGGATGGTCAACAACGGCTACGACGCCGAACTGGCGCACCAGGCCGTCGACGCCGGTCGCGCCGATCTGGTCGCCTTCGGCAAGGCCTTCATCTGCATGCCCGACCTGACCGAGCGCATCCGCCGCGGCGCGCCGTTCCTGCAGCCGGACAAGGCGACCATGTACGGTGGTGGGGCCAAGGGATATACCGACTATCCGGCCCTGGCCGACCGAGAGGCATAGCAAGGGCTGCCCCCGCGGCGGGCCGGCTTCAACGGTCGATGCCGGCGCCAGGTGTTCAGCCGCCACCGAGGCCGATCGGCGCCGGCGCGTTGCGCACGATGCGGGTAAACAGTTGCTCGTACACCGGATCGGCCTGGTACTTGCCGGTCAGCGGATCGCAATTTTCTTCGAAGGCGGCATCCAGCGCGTCCCAGTCGGCCTCGGTCAGGTGCTGACGCGCGGCCGGCAGGATTTCCTGCTCCTCCAGTTGCAGGTGCGCATGGCACAGGTCGAGGTAGCGCGTCAGCGCGTCGACGAACTCCTGCCGGCGCGATTCCCCCACCATTTCCCAGGCCAGCAGCAGTTGCGTGACCTCGCGCACGGCGCGCTTGGTGTATTCGTGATCGCGGTCCAGCCGCGCCACCACCACGCCCAGATCGGGCACGGCCTTGACCACGCGCGGAAACAGCAGTTCGGTCTCTTTCGGGTTGTGCAGGCGCTCGGGGAATTCATCGATGTAGAACAACATCGCGCGCAACACCTCGAAAAAGCTCCTCGGATCGTCGCCCGGCCCCTGGTCCGCCAGCAGGCGGATCGACTGCAGCATGGCCGCCAGGGAGGAATGTTCGTCGCGGATGATTTCCAGGGTCCGTGGTTGCATCGGTCGGTGCTCTCAAGTCATGGGTTCGTGGCGCACCGCGGATGTCGCGGCGACACCTTCGGCAGCTTAGCAAAACGCCGTACCTTCCATCGCCATCCGGTCATTCCCGCCCCGCCTGGCCCGGCAGTTCGGCGCCCGCTGCCGCCGGCCGCCAGCGCCGCAGCAGCAGCGCGTTGCTGGTCACGCTGACCGAGGACAGCGCCATCGCCGCGCCGGCCACCACCGGGCTGAGGTAGCCGAAGGCCGCCAGCGGGATGCCGAGCACGTTGTAGATGAAGGCCCAGAACAGGTTCTGGCGGATCTTGCCCACCGTGCGGCGCGAGATGTCCAGCGCCGCCGGCACCAGGCCGACGTCGCCGCGCATCAGCGTGATGCCGGCCGCGTGCATGGCGACGTCGGTGCCGCTGCCCATGGCCAGGCCGACGTCGGCCGCCGCCAGCGCCGGCGCGTCGTTGACGCCGTCGCCGACCATGGCGACGGCCCGCCCGCCGGACCTGAGCTGGTGCACCGCCTCGGCCTTGTCGCCCGGCAGCACCTCGGCCATCACCTCGCCAGCCTCGGGCTTCAGCCCCAGGCGGCGCGCCATCGCCTCGGCGGCGCCGCGGTTGTCGCCCGAGATCATCACCGCCCGCACGCCGCGCGCGTGCAACTCGGCCAGCGCCGCGGCAGCGCCGGGCTTGGGCTCGTCGCCGAAGGCCAGCACGGCGATGGCACGCGGCGTGGCCGCGGCCGCGCCGCGCAGCGCCAGCACCGACACCGTGGCGCCCTCGGCCTGCAGCGCCGCAAGCCGCGCGGCCAGCGGCGCCAGCTCCAGGCCCAGTTCTTCCATCCAGCGCAGGCTGCCGATCAGCACCTCGTGGCCGGACACCTGGCCGACGGTGCCGCGCCCGGGCACGGCGTGCACGTCCTGCGGCGCATCCCAGTCCAGCGCCTGTGCGCGCGCGGCGTCGATCACGGCACGCGCCAGCGGGTGCTCGCTGCCGCTCTGCAGGCTGGCGGCCGTCTTCAGCGCCGCCGCCTCATCCACGCCCGGCGCCGCCGCCAGCGACAGCAGGCGCGGCCGGCCCTGGGTCAGGGTACCGGTCTTGTCGAAGGCCACGGTGTCGACGCGATGCGCGATCTCCAGCGCCTCGGCGTCCTTGATCAGGATGCCGTGCCTGGCCGCCACGCCGGTGCCGGCCATGATGGCGGTCGGCGTCGCCAGCCCCAGCGCGCAGGGGCAGGCGATCACCAGCACCGCCACCGCGCGCATGATGGCAGGCTCGATCGGCAGCCCACTCAGCCACCAGCCGACAAAGGTCAGCAGCGCCACCACCATCACCGCCGGCACGAACACCGCCGACACCTTGTCGACCAGGCGTTGCACCGGCGCCTTGCCGGCCTGCGCGTCCTCGACCAGGCGGATGATGTGCGCCAGCACGCTCTCGCTGCCGGTGGCGGTCACTTCCAGCACCACGCGGCCGTCGCCGTTGATCGAGCCGCCGGTGAGCGGCTCGCCCACGCCCTTGTTCACCGGCAGCGGCTCGCCGGTCAGCATCGATTCGTCGACCTGGGTCGCGCCTTCGCGCAGCACGCCGTCGGCCGGCACGCGCTCGCCCGGCCGCACCGCCAGCCGGTCGCCGACGCGCAGTTCCTCGACCGGGATGTCCTGCTCGCCGTCGAACCCGATCACATGCGCCAGCTCCGGTCGCAGCGCGTGCAGCGCGCGGATCGCCGCCGTGGTCTGGCGCTTGGCGCGCGACTCCATCCACTTACCCAGCAGCACCAGCGTGACCACCACGGTCGAGCTCTCGAAATACAGGTCGGCGTGACCACCCGGCTCGCCGGTCAGCCAGACCCACACCGACAGCGCCCAGGCCGCCGTGGTGCCGACCGCCACCAACAGGTCCATGTTGCCGGTGCCGGCCTTGAGCGCGTGCCAGCCGGCCTGATAGAAACGCGCGCCCAGGATGAACTGCACCGGCGTCGCCAGCAGGAACTGCAGCCAGGCCGGCGGCATCCAGTGCCAGCCGAACGGCATGCCCAGCATCGGCAGCACCATCGGCGCCGACAGCAGCAGGCCGAGCGCGACCGGGCCGAAGCCGGCCCAGGGCGAGTCGTCCGCGTCGTCGATGGCGGCGGCGGCCGCGCGCGGCTCGTAGCCGGCGTCGCGCACGGCGCGCCGCAGCACCGGCTCCATTTCGGGCCCGCCGGCAACGCTGACGCGCGCCGACTCGGTCGCCAGGTTGACGGCGGCGTCCTGCACGCCGGGCACCTTCTTCAGGGCGCGCTCGACGCGCGCCACGCAGGAAGCGCAGGTCATGCCGCCGACGCCGAGGTCCAGGGTGTGGCTGGCTGAATCGTTCATGCCGCCAGTGTGAGGCTTCCCATCATGGGAATGTCAAGCCGGCCGCACGGCCATGCGGCCGACGCTTGACATTACCACCATGTCAGGCTTCATCATCGGGCATCTTTTGATTGCACCAGGAGCATTGCATGAACCACCAGTTCCACGTCACCGGCATGACCTGCGGCCACTGCGAGATGGCGGTGCGGCGCGCCGTGCGCCAGCTCGACCCGCAGGCCGAGGTGAAGATCGACCGGCCGGAGAGCCTGGTCGAGGTCGAATCGGGCGCGGAGCGCGAGGCCATCGCGGCGGCGATTCGCGAGGAAGGCTACGCGGTCGCCGGATGAGCCTCAGCGCCGGCCCGGTCAACATCGGCGCGGCGGCCCGCGCCTCGGGCGTGTCGGCCAAGATGGTGCGGCACTACGAAGCGCTCGGGTTGCTGGGCGAGGTGGCGCGATCGGAAGGCGGCTACCGCCAGTACACGCCGGCGGATATCCACACGCTGCGCTTCATCAAGCGCTCGCGCGACCTGGGCTTCTCGATGGCCGAGATCGCCGAACTGGTCAGCCTGTGGCACGACCACCGGCGCGCCAGCGCCGACGTCAAGCGCATCGCCCAGGCGCACGTGCAGGATCTGGAGCGCCGCATCGCCGCCCTGCAGGACATGCGGCGCACGCTGCAGGAGCTGCTGCGGCATTGCCACGGCGACGCCCGGCCCGACTGCCCGATCCTCGACGACCTGAGCGGTCAGGGCGATGCGCATTGAACCCGGATGCCGTCATCGGCACTTTGCTTGACTTTACAAAGCGACACGCGGCGGTGATGGCCGCGATACAGGCGACGCGCACACTGGCTGCCAAGCCGGTGGCGAAAACCCATGCAACTGCCGGCCAGGTTTGATCCCAGTCCCGATCTGAAAGGAAGTTGACATGACCCACCCGAGACGCCTGTTCCTCGCCGCCGTGCTGGCCGCCACCGGCACCGTCGCCATCGCCCAGACCCCAGGCCCGGCGGCACCGGTGCAACCGGCCGCTGGCGAATGGACCCAGCGCATGGCCGAGCGCCACGCCCAGCGCATGGCGGACCTGAAGGCAAAACTGAACATCACGCCGGCGCAGGAAACCGCCTGGAATGCGTATGCGGATGCCATGCAGCCTCCGGCTGACATCCGGCGCCCACGCATGAGTCGCGACGAGTTCGCCCAGCTGAACACGCCGCAGCGCATCGACCGCATGCAGGCCTTCAGCGCCGAGCGCCAGCAGCGCATGCAGCAGCGTGGTGAGGCCATTAAGGCCTTCTACGCCCAGCTCACGCCCGAGCAGCAGCAGATCTACGACCAGCAGGCCATGCGCGGCGGCCGTGGCGGCAAGCGCGGCGGCTATGGCATGGGCCACGGCGGTTACGGCATGGGTGGCGGCTGGCGCTGAAATCTTCCGCAGCTGACCCACCCGGGTCGACACGATAAGGCAGCCGGAACCGGCTGCCTTTTTTGTTTGCCACGCCAGCGGCACCCGGGCCAGCGCTGCACAGCTATACTTTTTGCAGTCGAATCGGCGATCGATGCCGTTGACCGGTCCACTTCCAACCCGAGTTGCCAGCCGTGCCCCAGATCGCTCCGCCACCCTCTCCCCTGCCACCCCGGCCGGCACGCGGCACGCTGCCGTTGCCAGCCGTGCGCCAGCTTGAACTGACTGCGCCGCTCAGCTGGCTGGTGCTGGGCTGGCGCGACCTGTGGCGCATCGGCCTGCCCAGCCTGCTGCACGGGCTGGCATTGGCCGCCTTCGGCGCCCTGTTGCTGGCCATGGCGGGAAACCGCTTCTGGCTGCTGGCGGGCGCCTTCTCCGGTTTTCTGATCGTGGCACCGGTGCTGGCCACCAGCCTGTACGCGCTCAGCCGCGCGCTGGAACGCGGCGAGGCGGCCAACTGGCAGACCATTGCCCGGACCTGGACGCGCTGGCAGTACTCGCGCTTTGCCGTGCACGGTGGCTACTGGGCGCTGGTGCGCTTCGGCCTGCTGCTGTCGCTGGCCGGCACCGGCTGGGTGCTGACCTCGGCGGCACTGATCACCGCGCTCGCGCCGGCGCCGGTGCATGCCCCGCACGACTTTCTGCAGCACGTGGTGCTGGCACAGCGCGGTCACCTGTTCGAGCTGTGGCTGACCCTGGGCGCGCTGATGGCGGCGCCCTTGTTCGCTTCCAGCGTGGTCGCCATGCCGCTGCTGCTGGACCGTCGCGTCGACGTGCTGCAGGCGGTGCTGACCAGCTGGCAGGCGGTGCTGACCAACCCCGGCGCGCTGGCGCTGTGGGCGGCGCTGGTGATGGGCTTGACGCTGCTGGGCATGGTCACCGCGCTGCTCGGACTGATCGTCGTCCTGCCCTGGCTGGGCCACGCCAGCTGGCACGCCTATCGCGCGCTGGTCGACGCCGCCGCGCTGCCCGATCGCCTGCCGCCCGAGGGACAAGCCTGATGTTCGGCTTCACCGAGGAACAGATCGCCTGGTTCGGCCTCACCGTGGGCGTGGGCGCCTTCATGCTCTACATGGTGTTCATCGTCGGCCAACTGGCCTGGGAAGCCAAGGCCGGCAAGTTCGGCACCTTCGTGCTGTTCCTGGCACTGGCTTTCGGCATGGTGGGCTTCATCGCCAAGGGCATCATCCAGTGGATCCTGGAGAAATAACCCACCCGGTCGACCCGGGTCCCACCCGCATGGACATCCCTGTGGACAGCTCGCGGGCAAGCGGGCACTTGTCCACAGTCGCGGGCAAGACGCCCGACTTGTGCCCAATCGCCCGCATGCCGGCCCATCACCTGTCCACAGCAGCTGCAGCCACGCAAGTGCTGGCAGGCGTTGATCAAACGCACCTTGTCCACAAAAGCGCAGGGCATCTATTACTACGATTACTCTTGATCACTGCATTCAGTCTGAATACGGATGGACAACGCAAGCCGTGGCAAGGCCGCCTTGCCGAGCTCGGCGACTGCCGGAACAGACGCCAGACGGTTACATTCGCAGCGTCTCGGCGTGCCGGCGCAACAGGCCACGGCTGTTAAGATCACGCCCGCAAGAGCTGGCGTCTGGCCGGCTCGATTCTCACTGTCCGACGCCTGCCCTTTCCATGTCCGTTGCCCTCGCCGGCCGCAGTCCCAGCACCTTCGAGATCAAGAGCGCGACCCTGCCGTTGCTGGCGCTGCGCCTGAAGTCTTCCGACCTGGCGGCGCTGCAGGACGAGATGCAGGCTCAATACGGCGAGATGCCGGATTTTTTCGAGGACGATCCCATCGTGGTCGATCTCTCGGCGCTGGGGTCGGAGCATGCGGACGTCGCCATCGACTACCAGCAGCTCGGTGAACTGCTGCACCAGCGGCGCCTGCGCCTGATGGCGGTGCGCGGCGGCAGTCCGCAGCAGCGCGCTGCGGCAGCCGAGCTCGGACTGCTGCTGGCACCCGAGGTGCAGGCGGCGCCCGCCGCGCGTGCCAGCGAACCCGCGCCGGCCGCCGAGATGCTGCCGCCGGGCGCGCTGGTGGTCGACCGGCCGTTGCGCTCGGGCCAGCAGGTCTACGCGCGCGGCCGCGACCTGGTGGTGCTGGCGATGGTCAACCACGGCGCCGAGGTGCTGGCCGACGGCCACGTCCACGTCTATGCGCCACTGCGCGGACGCGCCATCGCCGGCGCGCGTGGCTGGGGCGATGCGCGCATCTTCGCGCTCGACATGCAGCCCGACCTGGTCTCGATCGCCGGCGTCTACCGCACCAGCGACGCCTCGCTGGGCCCGCAGATCTGGGGTCGCGCCGCGACCGTGCGCCTGCAGTCGACCGAGGCCGGCGACAGCCTGGTGTTCGAGCCGATCGCGGACTGAGCCCATGGCACGGAATTTTCAAGCTAGGCAACCCAAGGTGAATTGAGATGGCAAGAATCGTCGTGGTGACCTCCGGCAAGGGTGGCGTCGGCAAGACCACCACCAGCGCCGCGTTCGCTTCCGGCTTGGCGCTGGCCGGCCACAAGACTGCGGTGATCGACTTCGACGTCGGCCTGCGCAACCTCGACCTGATCATGGGTTGCGAGCGCCGCGTGGTGTACGACTTCGTCAACGTGATCCAGGGTGAGGCCAACCTGAGCCAGGCGCTGATCAAGGACAAGCAGTGCGACAACCTGTTCGTGCTGGCCGCCAGCCAGACGCGCGACAAGGAGGCGCTGACCCAGGAGGGCGTCAAGAAGGTGCTCGACGACCTGGCCGAGATGGGCTTCGAGTACATCGTCTGCGACTCGCCGGCCGGCATCGAGACCGGTGCCCTCTACGCCATGCACTACGCCGACGAGGCGCTGATCGTGACCAACCCCGAGGTCTCCAGCGTGCGCGACTCCGATCGCATCCTGGGCATGCTGGGCAGCAAGACGCAGCGCGCCATCGAGGGCAAGGAGCCGGTCAAGGAGCACCTGCTGATCACGCGCTACAACCCGAACCGCGTGGCCGACGGCCAGATGCTCAGCCTGGAGGACATCCAGGACATCCTGCGCATCAAGCTGATCGGCGTCATCCCCGAGAGCGAGGCGGTGCTGCAGGCGTCCAACCAGGGCCTGCCGGCGGTGCACCTGAAGGGCACCGACGTCGCCGGCGCCTATTCCGACGTGGTCGACCGCTTCCTCGGGGCCGACAAGCCGATGCGCTACGTCGAGGCCGAGAAGCCCGGCTTCTTCAAGCGCCTGTTCGGGAGATAAGCGGCATGTCGTTCCTCTCATTCTTCCTGGGCGAGAAGAAGAAGACCGCCAGCGTCGCCAAGGAACGCCTGCAGATCATCCTGGCGCACGAACGCTCGGGCCGCAGCCCGGCCGAGCCCGACTACCTGCCCGACCTGCAGCGCGACCTGATCGCGGTGATCAGCAAGTACGTCAAGATCGACCCGAAGGACATCAAGGTCAACCTGGAGCGCCAGGACGACCTGGAAGTGCTGGAGGTCAAGATCGAGCTGCCCGAGAAGGCGGCGGCCTGAACGCCTGCTGCAGCGACCACCGGGCGCTACCGCCATGAACCAGGACAGCGCCGACAGCACAGACCGACCCCTGCTGCCGCCCGGCGGCGACGCCGAACCGGGCATGCTGCGCTGGGTGGTGGCCGCGCTGGCGGTGCTGGTGCTGATCGTCGGCGCCTACCACGCCTACGACTGGCTGGTTAGCGACATCTCGCATCGCCGCGCGGTGGCCGAAGGCACGCTGCCCGCGCCCAGCAGTTCCGAGCCGGCGCCACCACGCGACCTGGTCCCCCCGCCAGCGGCGCTGCCGGCGCCATCGGCCGAACCGGCCGCGCCAGCGATCACCGGCGCCGCTGGCATCAACAAGTGCGTGTTGGACGGCCAGGTGACCTACACCAACGGCCCGTGCCTGGATGGCGCCGAACCACTGGCGCCGGCAGTGGCCGGCACCGACCCGAACGGCGCCGCGGGTTCCGCCGGCAACATCACGCCTACCATGGTGGCGCGCCCGGCTGCCCTGGCGGGCAGCAGCGACCCGAGTCAATTGGCGGCCAGCTGCGCTTACCTGGCGGCCGAGATCGACCGACTGGGTTTCGAGTTCAGACAACCTCTGCCGCCGCCGGTGCTGGACCATATCTCCACCCAGCTGGCGCTGCTGCGGGCGCAAAGCCTGGCGGCCGACTGCGCGCCGCTGGCCAAGGTGGAAGAACCCAAGCCTGGCGCCGCAGCCAGGCGCACACCGCGCAAGGTGGTGGAAGAGAAGGTGGGCGACTGACAAGCCCGTCGGATCCTGCTGGAAGCCAGCTTGGCCTGGCGGCGCTTCCTTCACCGCTGAGCATCCGCAGCAACAAGAGCGAGGGCTGCTCTGCGAATCTCGGCGTTCTCTGCGCCTCAGCATGAACGGTTCTTCTGCGTTATTCGAAACGGCGGCGTTTTAAAAGGTGAGCACTAACTCACGGGAAATCCCTGGTCAATCCAGACTCCCGCGTCCGCCCTCGGCGGATTCTATGCTGCAGCGCAACATGAACTTCCGATCTGAAGTACAATACTCTGTTGACTGATCGTTGGTCGCGGGGCGCATTGCCGATCGGAATCACTTCCGACGCGCGTCAGTACCGCATCTCATGCTCGCCGGCGGCTTGGCACCCCTGTTTTCGAGGTGTTCAGGGTCGCGTTGCACCGCCTTGGTGGCAATCTGAGCATCCCGCGCCCCATTGCCGGCCGCCGTCAGCGATCCGCCGCCATCCCGCGCCGCGTCATGGGCCGGATGCCGAGACTGTTTCCCCGTGACGCAAAGGAGTAATGCATGGCCAAGGAAGAACTGATCGAGATGCAGGGCATCGTCAACGAGGTGCTGCCGGACACGCGTTTTCGCGTCACGCTGGACAACGGCCACGAGCTGGTCGCGTATTCGGCCGGCAAGATGAAGAAGCACCGCATCCGCATCCTGGCCGGTGACCGGGTGTCGCTGGAGCTCTCGCCCTACGACCTGAGCAAGGGCCGGATCAATTTCCGTCACCTGGAGCGGCGCGGCCCCGCGCCCGCGGGCGGCCATCGTCGCTGACGCCGCCGGGGCGCCGGCTGACGCTGCTCCGTTCCCCGATCGCCGGTTCGGTGCCCAACTTCTGGCATGAGCACGCCCACCCCGACCGACGCCGTGGCGGCCGCTTTCGCGGCCCACCCGCGCACCGGTTTCCTGCCGCCCGAGCTGCGCGCGCAGGCCGATTACGACGGTCCGCTGCCGATCGGCCACGGCCAGACCAATTCCCAGCCCCGCACCGTCGCCAGCATGCTGCGGCTGCTGGATGTCGGCCCGGGCATGCGCGTGCTGGACGTCGGCTCCGGCTCCGGCTGGACCACGGCGCTGCTGGCGCACCTGGTCGGCCCGACCGGCCGGGTGTTCGGCGTCGAGCTGATTCCCGAACTGGCGCGCTGGGGCGCCGCCAACCTGGCCAATGCCAGCCACCCCTGGGCCGGCATCGAGGTCGCCACCCCGGGTGTGCTGGGCCTGCCCGAGCACGGCCCGTTCGATCGCATCCTGGTGTCGGCCGAGCCCGACGAATTGCCGCAGACGCTGGTCGATCAGCTGCGCGACGGCGGCGTGATGGTGATTCCGGTGGCCGGCGAGATGCTGCGTGTGGCACGGCGCGGCGACAAGACCGAGATCAGCCGCCACGGCATGTATCGCTTCGTGCCCCTGAAGTGAGCAATGACCGGCGCTGGCGCGCCATGACTTCGCCGCTGCGCGGCATCAATGACGCGCCTCACGGCGCATGAATTGGTCATGTCGTCCGCAGGGCGACGTCATTGAAGGCGAAGCCGAAGTCATGCGCTCGTGAGAGCGCGGTCATTTGTCATGGCGTGCCAGCGCCGGTCATTGCTCATGAAGCCGCCGCGCCCGCACCGCCTCAGCCAGGCCATCGAGCACCGGCACCGTCTGCTCGAAGCTGATGCAGGCGTCGGTCACCGACACGCCGGGCCGCAGCGGCTGGCCCGGCACAATGTCCTGCCGACCCTCGTTCAAGTGGCTCTCGATCATCACGCCCATGATGCGCGCGTCGCCCGCCGCCACCTGGGCGGCGACGTCGGCCGCGACCTCGATCTGGCGCGCGTGCTGCTTGCTGGAGTTGGCGTGCGAGACGTCGATCATCACCTGCTCGCGCAGCCCGGCCTGGCCAAGCAGCGCGCAGGCGGCGTCAATGTCCGACCTCGAGTAGTTCGGTACCTTGCCGCCGCGCAGGATGACGTGGCAATCCTGGTTGCCGCGGGTCTCGAACACGGCGGCCTGGCCCATCTTGGTCAGGCCCAGGAAGGCGTGCGGCGATTGCGCCGCCAGGATGGCGTCGGCCGCCATCTTGACGCTGCCGCCGGTGCCGTTCTTGAAGCCCACCGGGCAGCTTAGGCCGCTGGCCAGCTGCCGATGGCTCTGGCTCTCGGTGGTGCGCGCGCCAATGGCGCCCCAACTCACCAGGTCACTGATGTACTGCGGACTGAGCAGGTCGAGAAACTCGCTGCCCACCGGCAGGCCCAGCGCCAGCACGTCCAGCAGCAGGCGGCGCGCCATCTGCAGGCCGTCGTTGATGGCGTAGCTGCCGTCGCGGCGCGGGTCGTTGATGTAGCCCTTCCAGCCCACCGTGGTGCGCGGCTTCTCGAAGTACACGCGCATCAGCAGCAGCAGGTCGGCGGCGTGGCGGTCGGCTTCCAGCTTCAGGCGCCGCGCGTACGCCAGCGCCTCGTCGTGGTCGTGGATCGAGCACGGCCCGACCACCACCACCAGCCGGTCGTCGCGGCCGTGCAGCACGCGCGAGATGGCGTCGCGGCTGCGCTCGACCAGGTCCTGCGCTTCTCGCGGCGCCGGCAACCACTCCTGCAGCAGCGCCGGCGTGATCAGCGGACGCACCGCGCGGATGCGCAGGTCGTCGATGCGGGTGGTGTCGAGGGTAGTGTGGTGGACGTCGCTGTGCATGCGCCGATTATCCCGCCTGGCCCGGCACCAGGTTGACATCGGTTGCTATCAAAATCGTATCGATGCCCGGCCGCCACCGAATCAGGGTCCGACGCTGACCTGCGGCAGCCGTTCCAGCACCTGACCCAGCATGGCGCGACTGTCGTGGATGATCTTGGTGCGCCAGGCGGGCGAGGAGGGGTTGAACATCTCACGGTAATCGCGCTTGATGCGCGCCTGGTCCTGGGCGCTGGCGTAGCCGTGCTGCGCGCCCTGGTTCTCGAGCACCGTGATGTGCAGCGACTTCACCGCACCCAGCGTGGTCTGGCTGTCCAGCGTGCCGAACTCGAACACGGCCGGCAGGTGGGCGCCGCTCTTGCGCAAGGCGCCGATCCAGCTGGTGACGTCGCCGGTGACGGTGTAGAAATCCTTGCCGCTGCCCCAGTCGATGGCGTGGCCGGCGAACACCGATTCCAGTGCCTGGCGCACCTGCGGGCTCTCTGGCGGGTTCAGGAATACGTGCAACTGGCCGCGCGCGCCATAGCCGGTGTGCAGGTCGATGCTCATCGACAGCGGGTATTGCTCCAGGATCTCGGCCAGGCGCGGCGCCAGCGCCGCCAGTTGCGGCTCCAGCGCCTGGCCGCCGTAGTAGATGCCTCGCGGATGGGTGTACTGGCCTTGCAGCACGGCCTGGCGCAGCATCGGCATGCCGTGCTGGGCGATCTGTGCGATCGAGCGCAGCAGGAACAGGCGATGCTCCCACGCGCCCAGGTCGGCCGTCCCGGGCGGATTGATCAATGGATCGACCAGCGGGTAGCCGGCGTTCTGGGTCTGGTACAGCGTCAGGTTGGTGGACGCGTTGCGGTTCAGGTCGACGTTGCCTTCGGTAAAGCGCCGCTGCTGCGCAAAGCCGTAGGGGTTGAGCGTGTGCAGCAGCAGCACGCCGGTATCCATCAGCAGCGCCTCGCGCATGAACTCGTCCATGAACATGCGCATCACCGCGCTGCCCGCCGGCCCTTCGATGCCATGCACCGCCGAGGACAGGATCAAGAGGCGCTTGCCCTGCTGCTGCGCTGGCACGTACAGGCCGTCGACGAACAATCCGGACACGCCCTGGCGGCTGGCGACCGGGATGGCAAAGCGTTCGACCTGGGTGAAGCGCTGCGCCAGCGCATTGCCCTGCGCCAGGAAGGCCTGGCGCGCGCCGGCGTAATCGTCGATGAAATAGGCCTCGGCCTCGCTGTCCGGCGCGATCTCGGGATCGGCCGGCGCATAGTTCGCGAACCGCCAGCTGGCGAGCACGGCGGCCAGCAATGCCGTTGCGATCAACGCCAGCAAGGCGCGCCACAGCCAACGCAGCATGTCGATCTCCTCGCCGTCAACGTCGAATCCGACTATAGGGCCAGCCGCCCATCATCCCAGAGGGGATTTTCCTCCACAGCTCGCAGCTCTCGAAGCCGACCTGGGTGGTGGGAGGTTTTCTTATCCGGCGATGCAGTGGACAAATCGTCCTGGAAGTCCAGCGAGATGAAGGTTTGAATCCCTTAAAGAGCCATGCTTGGCGATGGCGTCGAGCATGGTCGGCAGCCATGATCCAGTGCGCTATTGCTTTCAAAAATCGCCAACCGAATTCAATTGCTGTGAAATAACCAATAATCACCGATTGGCGAGTGCGTCGTAGGCCGCCGTCATCAGAACCCGTGTCATGGCGCCCAATCACATTCACATCGATGTTCCCGGTGGCGTGCCACTGAAGATGTGGGCGCGCCGCGTGCCGGTCGAGTCCGAGGCCATCCCGCAGTTGAGCAAGGTGGTGCGCCTGCCGATCGTGTTCCGGCACATCGCCGCCACGCCCGACGTGCATGTGGGCATCGGCGCCCACGGTGGGCGCGGTCATTGCGACGCACGAGGCCGTCATTCCATCCGCGGTGGGGGGCCATCCCGAGGCTTTCGAGAGCTGCCGCACGGCGCCGGCCGCATCCGCAGCCGCACCGAGGTGCGCGATCGCTTCACCCGGGCCGACCACCGCGCTGCCACCGAGGGCATCGCATGCCGCCAGGACCGGGACGTGATCGACGAGGCCCCCGCCGCACACAAGGACATCGGCGCCGTGATGGCCGCGCAGAGTGATCCGGTGGCGGTGGTGCACACGCTCAGACAGGTGGTGTGCGTGAAAGGTTGAGCAACTGGACCGGGTTGGAGCATCGACACGCATGGACAGCATCGCGCGTCATCTCGTCATCCGTGGCCGTGTGCAGGGCGTGTGCTTCCGCGCCAGCATGGCGGCCGAGGCGCGGCGCCTGGAGGTGCGCGGCTGGGTGCGCAATCGGGCCGACAGCAGTGTTGAGGCCTGGCTTCAGGGTCCGGCGGGCGCGGTGCAGGCGCTGATCGACTGGGCGCACACCGGCCCGCCGGCGGCACGGGTGGATGCGGTGCAGGTCGCCGTGGCCGAGTTGCAGACGCCCAGCGGCTTCGAGCAGCGCCCGACGCTGTGACGGTGGCCGCGGCGACTCAGAGCGTGCGGCCGAACGGCGCGATGCCGATCCAGGCCGCGTGCGCCCAGAAGGCGAATGCCGCCCAGGCCGCCGCGCCGATCACCAGCGTCAGCAGCGTGCCGGCCAGGCTGCCGGCCGCATAAGCCGTGCCCTGCACGCGGTCGCGCCGGCGCGCCGCGCGGTAGCTCAGGATGGCCCACAGCAGGAAGCTGCCGAACAGCAGCACGTCGGCCAGCTTGGCGGTGGCCAGCAGGTGGCCGAAGGCCCACAGCTTGACGCCCAGCACCATCGGGTGCTGCAGCCGCGCCTTGATGTGGTTGCGCGGCACGTAGGCGGCCACGATCAGGATGAAGGCCAGCAGCGTGAACAGCGAATTCAGGTGCTTGGCGAACACCGGCGGCGTCCACAGCAGCACCGGCTGCTGGCGTGCCAGGCCGTAGCCCCAGACGATGAGCGCGAAGCCGAGCAGCGAGACCAGCGAATACAGCCCCTTCCACGGCTTCTCGCCCAGACGCGCGACGGTCTCCGTGCGCCAGGCGTCGCCGAAGATGCGCACCGAATGCGGGCCGAGAAACAGGAACAGGCCGAGGATCAGCAGGGTCATGGGGTCTTTCCGGTGGGTGGGTGTGGCGCGGGGTGCTTCACTTGTTCAGGTAGCTCTCCAGCGGCGCGTCGTTCGGCTCGGCGAACAGTGCGCGCAACTCGTCGGAGAGCGGCAGGTTGAGGCTCACGTTGCGTGGCGCAATGGGATGGGTGAACCACTTGGCGTAGTGCTTTTCCATCTCGCCCGAGGCCATCATGCTCTTGAGTATGCCGTCAACACCTTGCTTGAAGCCTGGGTCGTCCTTGCGCAACAGGATGGCGATCGGCTCTGACTGCAGCGAGGTGCCGGCCAGCCGGAACTGTTTGGGGTTGCGCGAGTTGGCCACCACGCCGGCCAGCAGGTTGTCGTCGAGCACGAATGCCGCGGCGCGGTCCATCTCCACCGCCAGCAGGCTTTCGAGGTTGTCCTTTTGCTGCGCCACCTTGATCTTGATGTCCAGCTCGCGTGCCAGCTTGCGCAGCAACTGCACGGCGGTGGTACCGGTGGTGGCGGCCACGGTCCTGCCATCGAGCTGCTTCCAGTCGGTGATGCCTGAATCGGCCTTGACCGCCATGCGCACCTGGCTGATGTACGTGGTGACGGCAAACGCCACCTGCTTCTGCCGCGTCAGGTTGTTGGTGGCCGGGCCGCAGCCGATGTCCACCGTGCCGTTCTGCACCAGCGGCATGGTGTTCTGCGGTGTCATGGCGAAGTATTCAAGCCTGGCCTGCGGCGCCAGCTGGCGGATGATGCGTTCACACAGCTCCACGTGATAGCCGGTGAACCTCTCGTTCGCGCCCAGCGCGTAAGCCATGGGCGGCGACGCCTCGCGCACGCCGATCACGGCTTTGCCACTGGAGCGGATCTTGGCCAGCGTGTCGTTGCCGGCCTGCGCCCAGATGACTGGCGCCGCGGCCAGCAGCGCCAAGGCCGCGCCCCAGCGGGCCAGTGGAGGTATCGGGTTCATCGTGTCTCCTCTTCTTGTGGCTTGGCGAACCTGTCGCGGCCCATCGTAGCGGAAGCTCGAGTCTGCCCGCGCTTGGCATACTGAACGGTCTTTCGTCGGTCAGGAGGCCGCCTTGTCCACAGCCGGATTGTCTGCCGTCACCCTGATTGGTGTGCCCACCGACGTTGGCGCTGGCGCGCGCGGTGCCAGCATGGGGCCCGAAGCACTGCGTGTGGCGGGTCTGGTCGAGGCGCTGCGGGCGCAGGGGTTGCAGGTGCTGGACACCGGCAACCTGGCTGGGCCGTCCAATCCCTGGCAGCCCGCGGCAGACGGCTTTCGTCACCTGCCCGAGGTCGTGGAATGGAACCGCGCCGTGCACGACGCGGTGCTGGCTGCATTGCGCGCCGGCCGCCTGCCCGTGCTGCTGGGCGGCGACCACTGCCTGGCCATGGGTTCGGTCAGCGCGGTGGCGCGGCATTGTCGTGACGCGGGCCGCTCGTTGCGCGTGCTGTGGCTGGATGCCCACGCCGACTTCAACACCGCCGCGCTTACGCCCAGCGGCAACCTGCACGGCATGCCGGTGGCCAGCCTGTTCGGCGACGGCCCGCCCGAACTGGTGGCGCTGGGCGGTTTCTCGGCGCGAGACCCGGCGCTGCGCGCGCACGAGCTGCGCCAGATCGGCATCCGCAGCGTCGATGCCGGCGAGAAGCGCCTGGTGCATGCCGCCGGCATCGAGGTGTTCGACATGCGCTTCATCGACGAGCACGGGATGCGCGCCGCGATGGAGCGCGCGCTGGCTGGCGTCGACGGGCACACGCATCTGCACGTCAGCCTGGACGTGGATTTCCTCGACCCCGAGATCGCCCCCGGCGTGGCGACCACGGTGCGCGGCGGCCCGACCTACCGCGAAGCGCAGCTGTGCATGGAGATGATTGCCGACACCGGTCGGCTGGCCTCGCTCGACATCGTCGAGTTGAATCCCGCCTATGACACCCACAACAGGACGGCGACGCTGGCGGTGGACCTGGTGGAAAGCCTGTTCGGCAAGAGCACGCTGATGCGCGCGCGCCCGACATCCATCGATGCGCCAGACGCCTATTGACCGAGCGGGCCGAGCTGGCGCGCGACCATGTAGCCGGCCGCGGCCGCTGCGATCGCCGCGCAGACGCTGGCCACCAGCATGCCGAGCGGCATGAACCAGATGCCGCCGCGCCGGTTGACCAGGGGCGGTTCGATGCCCTGCGGATCAACCCACAGCTCGTCCGTGTCCCCGATCGCGTATTCGTCCGGCGCGCTGCCGACGGTGCCGGACACGACCGTCGCCCGGCCACCATTCGGTACGGCGTACTCGTAGGTCGGGATGTAGACCTTTTCGTACCTGGTCGAAACGCCTGACCAGCTGTGTTGAGCCCCGTAACCACCCGCGCTGCGCGATGGGCCGGTGGTGACGACGAGGCGCTCCTCGATGGCGATCACACGCCCCTGCACGCGCCGCCAATGGCGCAGCGCGCGCCAGTTCACCAGCAGCCTGCCGGTGCCCCAATACAGCAACAGCAGCGACATGCCGGCTGCGCCCAGCGCGAACAGGGAAACCAGATAGACCATGGCGTCAGCAGATCCAATCGCACCATCGAGACGGGCAGTGGCGCGAATCTACACTTTTGGCAGTCGGCGCGCCACGGGGCTGAGCAGGTCGCCTGACCGGCCTGGCCTCACGGACATGCCGTTCGGCGACAGGAGAACCCCATGCATCTGCTTTACCGGCGCTATTTCGCGCAGAGCTTCTACCGCAACACCTTCCTGGTCGATCGCCCGCAGCAGATTGCACGCGCCGAGAAGTCCGACCGCGAGTGGAACAACGTCGCCGAATCGGGCTGCCACTTCACCTGCCTGGCCATGATCGCCGGCGTGGACCCGGCGACGCTGGCGGATGCGGCGATCAGGAAGGGCTATTACGCGCCGGACAAGGAGTTGCCGGCGCGCGCACTGGACGGCAGCCGCGGACCGCTGGTGTGGGACCAGAATGTGCCGGCGAAGAGGGGGCACGCCTTCACGTTTGCCAAGGTGTGGCACCCCGACCGGCGCGCGCTGGTGGATATCGAGTTCATCTGCCGGCGCTGGAAGGACCACCTGCCGCTGAAGGAAGCGATACGCCTGGCGCACGCGGCCATCGTCGAAGGGCGCCACGTCGTCAGCGGTTCGTTCGAGCACAGCGTGCTGATCGCGGGGCTGTCGGCCGACGGGCCGCTGGTGTGGGACCCGGACGCGGAACGCGGCAGTGGTGCGGCGCGGCGCCGGTTGCGGGCGATGGTGGAGGGCGGCCTGGCGCTGCGCGCCTGGGCCGAGCGCGAGAGGGTGCGCAAGTTCACCATCGTCGAGTACAAGTTGCGGCTGCGCGGGTGAGCGCCGGTCAGCACGCGGCGCAGCACGCACAACATGATGGTGGCGCGGCCGCAGCTGATCCATGCCATGTGCGTGGCGTGCGGCCACAGCAGATCGCGCGCAGCCATGGTTGTCGTCGGTCACCCAGGCCGCGCGGTGCCGCTGGTGTCGATGATCAGGACGTGCGGATTACTATCAACTTAATCGCTATCCGTGCTTGTGTCCTGGTTCTTGCAGGCCGATTTCGCATGTGATGGGTGTGGCTGTGCGGCTCACGCCAGCGGCAGCGCTACCCCACTCTTCACTTCCTCCATCACCGCGTAGGTGCGCGTCTCGCGCACGCCCGGCAGCTGCCACAGCACGCGGCCGGCAAAGGCGCGGTAGGCGGCCATGTCGGCCATGCGGGTCTTGAGCAGGTAGTCGAAGCCGCCGGCCACCATGTGGCATTCCATGATCTCGTCGTGCACCTGCACGGCGGCCTTGAACTCGTCGAAGACGTTCGGCGTGGTGCGGTCGAGCAGCACCTCGACGAACACCACCAGGCCGCGACCCAGCTGGTCCGGGTTCAGCTCGGCGTGGTAGCCGAGGATGAAGCCATCGCGCGTCAGGCGCTGCACGCGCGCCAGCACCGCGGTGGGCGACAGCGCCACGGTCTCCGCCAGCCTGAGGTTGCTCAGGCGGCCGTCGCGCTGCAGGGCGTCGAGGATGCGCAGGTCGATGCGGTCGAGGGGGTTGGCGCTCATGGCTGGATATTGTCCGGTCTTCAGGCCATATTTTGGTGAGTTATTCATTCTGATGGCCGAAACAATGGCATTTCATGTGGGAGCGGCTTTGGCCGCGCCCGCACCCGCCTGCCCAACCACTTGCCGCTGCCGATGACCACGCCCGACCCTTTTGCTGCCCTGCACGCCGAACTGGCGCCGCAGACCCCGCTGCGCGACGCCATCACCGCCGCCACGCGCCTGCCCGAGCCGCAGGCGGTGCAGGCGCTGTTGCCGCTGGCGCGCCTGTCCGGCGCCCAGGCGCAGGCCGCGCACCAGCTGGCCTGGCGCCTGGCCGACACGCTGCGCCACCGCAAGCCCCTCGGCGGGCGCGCCGGCATCGTGCAAGGGCTGCTGCAGGAATTCGCGCTGTCGTCGCAGGAGGGCGTGGCGCTGATGTGCCTGGCCGAGGCGCTGCTGCGCATCCCCGACGCCGCCACGCGCGACGCGCTGATCCGCGACAAGGTGGCGCGCGGCCAGTGGCAGGCGCACGTCGGGCAGAGCCCGTCGCTGTTCGTCAATGCCGCCGCCTGGGGCCTGCTGCTGACCGGCAGGCTGGTGGCCACGCACAGCGAGGCCACGCTTGGGCAGTCACTCACCCGCATCATCGGCAGGAGCGGCGAGCCGCTGATCCGCAAGGGCGTCGACATGGCGATGCGCATGATGGGCGAGCAGTTCGTCACTGGCGAAACGATCGAGCAGGCCCTGCGCCGCGCGCGCGAACGCGAGGCCGAGGGCTTTCGCTACTCCTACGACATGCTGGGCGAGGCTGCGCTGACCGCCGAGGATGCCGAGCGCTACCTGCACAGCTACCGTCACGCCATCCAGGCCATCGGCCAGGCGGCGCAAGGGCGCGGCATCCACGACGGGCCGGGCATCTCGATCAAGCTGTCGGCGCTGCACCCGCGCTACGGCCGCGCGCAGCGCGAGCGCGTGATGGCCGAGTTGTATCCGCGTGTGCTCGAACTGGTGCTGCTGGCCAGGAGCCAGGACATCGGCCTCAACATCGACGCCGAGGAGGCCGATCGGCTGGAGTTGTCGCTCGACCTGCTGGACAGGCTGTGCCACGAGCCGGCGCTGGCCGGCTGGAACGGCATCGGCTTCGTCGTCCAGGCGTATCAGAAGCGCTGCCCGTTCGTGATCGACTGGCTTGTCGATCTGGCGCGCCGCAGCGGCCACCGGCTGATGGTGCGCCTGGTCAAGGGCGCCTACTGGGACAGCGAGATCAAGCGCGCGCAACTCGATGGGCAGATCGACTACGCGGTCTTCACCCGCAAGGCGCACACCGACGTCAGTTACCTGGCCTGTGCGCGCAAGCTGCTGGCCGCGCCCGACGCGGTGTTCCCGCAGTTCGCGACCCACAACGCGCACAGCGTGGCGGCCATCGTGCAGATGGCGGGGTCTGAGCGCTGGCAGCCCGGGCAGTACGAGTTCCAGTGCCTGCACGGCATGGGCGAGCCGCTGTACCAGCAGGTGGTGGCCGACCTCAAGCGCCCGTGCCGCATCTACGCGCCGGTCGGCACGCACGAGACGCTGCTGGCCTACCTGGTGCGGCGCCTGCTGGAAAACGGCGCCAACACCTCCTTCGTCAACCGCATTGCCGATGCCGAGGTGCCGATCGAATCCCTGATCGAGGACCCGGTGGCGCAGGTCGAGCGCGAGCAGCCGGTGGGCAGTGCGCATCCGCGCATTCCGCCGCCGCGCGAGCTGTACGGCGCGGCGCGCGCCAATTCGGCGGGCATGGACCTGAGCGATGAGTTCTGCCTGCGATTGCTATCAAAATCATTGCTTGCTGCGCCCGATCAGCAGGCGCTGTCACCCTGTCCTGCTTCCAACCCAGGTGCCGAGTCAGCCGCTCGGTCGCCCGCGGGAGTGGGCAAGGGCGAGGGTGCAACAGCCATCCGCAACCCCGCCGACCCGCGCGACATCGTCGGTCACGTGCGCCAAGCCGGTGCAGCCGATGTCGAGCACGCGCTGCAAGTTGCCGCAACCGCCGCGCCGGCCTGGGCCGGCACGCCAGCCGCCGAGCGCGCTGCCGCCTTGCAGCGTGCCGCCGACGCGATCGAGGCCGACATGCCGCGCCTGATGGGGCTGCTGGTGCGCGAAGCGGGCAAGAGCTGGGCCAATGCGGTGGCCGAGGTGCGCGAGGCGGTGGATTTTCTGCGCTTCTACGCCGCGCAGGTCGCCGAGCAGTTTGACAACGCCAGCCATGTGCCGCTGGGGCCGGTGGTCTGCATCAGTCCGTGGAACTTCCCGCTCGCCATCTTCAGCGGCCAGGTCGCCGCCGCGCTGGCGGCCGGCAACGTGGTGCTGGCCAAGCCGGCCGAGCAGACGCCGCTGATCGCGCGCGAGGCCGTGCGTCACCTGCATGCCGCCGGCGTGCCACGCGCGGCGCTGCAGCTGCTGCCGGGTGACGGCGCGACGGTGGGCGCCGCGCTGGTGCGCGACGCGCGCATCCGCGGCGTGCTGTTCACCGGCTCGACCGAGGTCGCGCGCGCGATCCAGGCCGTGCTGGCCGAGCGGCTGAACCCCGACGGCCAGCCGGTGCCGCTGATCGCCGAGACCGGTGGGCAGAACGCCATGATCGTGGACTCGTCCGCGCTGCCCGAGCAGGTGGTGCAGGACGTGATGCAGTCTGCCTTCGACTCGGCCGGCCAGCGCTGCTCGGCGCTGCGCGTGCTGTGCCTGCAGGATGAGGTGGCCGATCGCGTGCTGGTCATGCTCAAGGGCGCGATGGCGCAGAGCGTGCTCGGCAACCCGGTGCGGCTGGCCACCGACATCGGTCCCGTGATCGACGCCGAGGCCCGGGCCGGCATCGAACGGCACATCGACGCCATGCGCGCCAAGGGCCGTACGGTGCACCGGGCGGGCCGGGATCTGGCCGAGGCGCAGGTGCACGGCAGCTTTGTCGCGCCGACGCTGATCGAGATCGAGCGACTTGATGAACTGGAGCGCGAAGTGTTCGGCCCGGTGCTGCACGTGCTGCGCTACCGGCGCGCCGATCTGGATGCGCTGATCGCCCGCATCAACGCCAGCGGCTACGGCCTCACGGGCGGCGTGCATACGCGCATCGACGAGACCATCGCCCGCGTGGCGGCGCAGCTGGATGCCGGCAATCTGTACGTCAACCGCAACATGGTCGGCGCCGTGGTCGGCGTGCAACCCTTCGGCGGCGAAGGGCTGTCGGGCACTGGACCCAAGGCCGGTGGTCCCCTGTACCTTCTGCGTCTGCTGGCGCGCCAGCCGGCGGACGCCGCGCGGCGCGCGGTGCTGGCGTTTGGGGCGGCGGATGGGGAGGCGCCGATCGCTGCCGATGGCGGCCCGCTGCCCGCGCCGCTTGCCGCCCTGCGCGACTGGGCGCGCTCGGAGGGCGATGACCGTCTTGCCGCGTTGTGCCAGCACGTCGCCGCCCTGAGTCCGGCCGGTTTCGCGCGCGTGCTCACCGGCCCCACGGGCGAGCGCAACCGCTATCGCGTGCTGCCGCGCCAGCGTGTGCTGTGCCTGGCCGACGCCGCCGCCGACCGCCTGACCCAGCTGGCGGCGGTGCTGGCCGTGGGCGCGGATGCCGTGTGGCCGACCGCGGCCAGGAATGACTGGGCGCGCCTGCCGGTGCCGGTGCTGGCGCACGTGCCCATCGTCGCCGACTGGCGTCAGCCGCAGGCCGACTTCGATGCGGTGCTGTTGCACGGTGATGCCGCTGCGGCGCTCGAAGTCGGCCAGGCGCTGGCCGCGCGCCCGGGCCCCGTCGTCGGCCTGACCGCATTGGCGCCGGGCAGCACCGAGATCCCGCTCGAACGGTTGCTGACCGAGCGCGCCATCAGCATCAACACCGCGGCGGCGGGCGGCAATGCCAGCCTGATGACGATGGAATAAGCCAACGCGCGCGGGTATGCAAACCCAGGCCAAAAGTTGCCTGGCAATTTGTAATGTGAGTATGCGTTCACATCGTTACGACGCCAACATCTTCGGCCGGTATGTAACCCGGATCCGAGGGCAGACTGGGCCTCGTGTTCAACCACCGAAGGGTATTCATACATGAGCCAACGCATTCTTCGCACCATTCCCATGGCCGTGCTGATGACCACCGCCATGGCCTGGAACCTGCCGGCTGCGGCGCAAGGAACGGCCAGCACCCCAGCGCCGGCCGCCAGTGCCGGTCCGGCACAAAGCACGCCGCCGCAGACCAGCGCCCCAGCGCTTCAACCTGCGCCGAAGGCGCCGGCCGGAACCAGTGCCAACGACGGTGACCGCCTGCCGGCGGACCTCACGCCCGCGATGCCCGCCAGCACGCCGGACAAGTCGGAGCCAGCCGACACGTCATCGGACCGCGATGCGTCCAAGCCGACCCCACCGAAGCCATGAGTGCGGTGCCGGCGGAGCAGTTCCGACCGGCATGCCTGAGCAGTGAAACCCAAGCCGCGGCCACCTGGCCGCGGCTTTCTTGCGTCGCGCGGCGTGGTGCGTCAATACCTCAGGCCGCGCACCAGCTCGGTGACGCCGGTCCACATGATCTGCACGCCCACGCACAGCAGGATGAAGGCCGACAGGCGCAGGAACACCACCAGCCCGACCTCGCCCAGCGGGCGCAGCAGGCGGCCGGCGTAGCGGAAGGTCAGCGCCACCAGCAGCCCGATCAAGGCCGTGGCGGCCAGCGCGCCGGAGAAACTGGCCAGCGACACCGGCAGATTGCTTCCTTCGTGCAGGCTGGCGCCCACGGTGATGGCGGCGGCGATCGAGCCCGGCCCGCAGGTGAGTGGGAAGGTCATCGGGTAGAAGCCCTGGATGCGCACCTTGTCGGCCGTGAGCGACTGCGCCATCTCGGCCTTGTGCTCGCTCGCCAGATGCTGCGCATGCAGCAGACCCCAGGCGGTGGTGGCGACGATCAACCCGCCGCTGACGCGCACGATCGGCAGCGAGACGCCGAAGAAGTCGAGCACGTAGGAGCCGATCAGCATCGCGCCGGCCAGCATCAGGACCACGTTCAGCCCGATGCGCCGCGCCAGCCCGGCGCGCGTGCCGGCGTCCAGCCGGCGCGTCAGGTCGACGAACACCGGCGCCGACGCGGGCGGGTTCAGGATCGGCAGCACGGCGGCCAGCACGAACAGGAAGGCTTTGCCGAACGACGCGATCAGGGGCGCAATGTCCATGGGATGCAAATGTACTCAGGCGCGTGCTAAGCTGATCCGCATTCACCGGCGGCCACGCATGCGATGGCTGCCTGTCCGTCGTTTTCAGGAGAACCCCATGCCCGGACTGCTGCCGCACATCGACCCCGACGGCCTGCTCGAATTCTCGGTGGTCTACACCGACCGCGCGCTCAACCACATGTCCAGGCGCTTCCAGGGCGTGATGAAGGACATCTCGGCCATGCTCAAGGAGGTCTACCACGCCGACGCCACCGCGCTGGTGCCGGGCAGCGGCACCTTCGGCATGGAATCGGTGGCGCGCCAGTTCGCCAATGAGCAGAAGGTGCTGATCCTGCGCAACGGCTTCTTCAGCTATCGCTGGAGCCAGATCCTGGAGATGGGCAAGATCACCGCGCCCGAGAACATCACCGTGCTGAAGGCGCGCCGCACTGGCGACGGCCCGCAGGCGCCCTGGGCGCCGGCGCCGATCGACGAGGTGGTGGCGACGATCGCCAGGGTCAGGCCGGCGGTGGTGTTCGTGCCGCACGTCGAGACCGCCAGCGGCATCATGCTGCCCGACGACTACATGAAGCGGCTGGCCGAGGCCGTGCACGCCGCCGGCGGCCTGTTCGTGCTGGACTGCATTGCCTCCGGCGCGATGTGGGTCGACATGCGCGCCATCGGCGTCGACGTGCTGGTGAGCGCGCCGCAGAAGGGCTGGAGCAGCTCGCCCGCCTGCGCCATGGTGTGCCTCTCCGAGCGGGCGCTGAAGGTGATGGAAGGCACGAGCAGCAGCAGCTTCGCCTGCGACCTGAAGAAGTGGCATCAGATCATGCAGGCCTACGAGACCGGCAGCCACGCCTACCACGCCACGGTGCCGACCATGGCGCTGCTGAAGTTGCGCGACACCATGGCCGAGACGCGCGAGCGCGGCTTCGCCAAGGTGCGCGAGCAGCAGATCGAGCTCGGCCGCAAGGTACGTGCGCTGTTCGAGAGCCGCGGCCTGCCCAGCGTGGCCGCCGAGGGCTTCAAGGCGCCCGGCGTGGTGGTCAGCTACACCACCGACCCGGACATCCAGAGCGGCAGGAAATTCATCGCCGAAGGTCTGCAGACCGCCAGCGGCGTGCCGCTGATGTGCGACGAGCCGCAGGATTTCCGCACCTTCCGCGTCGGCCTGTTCGGGCTCGACAAGTGGGGCGACGTCGACCGCAGCGTCGGCCACCTGGCCGCCGCGCTCGACCGCATCGGCGTCACCGCGCGCGAGCCGGCCGCGGCCTGAGCGTCCGGTGACGGCCACGCCGGCGCTGCTGCTGGTGCTGACCACGGTCGGCAGCCGCATGGACGCCGAGCGGCTGGCGCGCTCGATGGTCGAGCAGCGCCTGGCGGCCTGCGTGCAGCTGAGCTGCATCGACAGCGTGTATCGCTGGGATGGCCAGGTGCAGCAGGAGGGCGAGATCCGCCTGCTGCTGAAGACCAGCGCCGCCGCCTATCCCGCGCTGGAGGCGGCGCTGCGGCGCGAACACCCGTACACCCTGCCGGCCATCGTCGCCGTGGCCTGCGAGCACGCCGAACCGGAGTTTGCCGCCTGGGTGGTGCTGGAGACCGGCCCCGGCCACAAAACGGGCAACTGAAGCGAAACAATGACTTCGCTGCGCTCAATGCGCTCAATGACTTCGGCTTTGCCTTCAATAATGGTGCCGAAGGCGCCATGAATTCGTTCATGCGGCCGCGGGCCGCGTCATCGAAAGTCACAGGCCGAGATCATGCGCCGAAGGCGCAGTCATCGCTTCATGCCCTGCGGGTGCCGTGCTGCGCCATGGATCGTTGATGCCGAATCGCGTTCAAGGATAGGGAAGGCGCATCTTCGTCGGCGCTCAAGCCCTCACCAGCAGCGGAATGATCAGCGAGGCCAGCACCGCCTGCAGGCTCAGCGCCAGCCCGGCGTAGGCGCCGGCGGTGGCATTGACCTGGGTCGAGCGCGCCGCGCCGATGCCGTGCGCCGCGGTGCCGAGCGCAAAGCCGCGCGCCATCCAGCCGACCTCGTCGGTGCCGATGCGCAGCAGCGCGAACAGTCCCTTGCCCGACAGCGCGCCGGCCAGGCCGGTCAGCACCGCGAACACCGCCGCCAGCGCCGGCACGCCGCCGATCTTGTCGGCCACGCCCATGGCCACCGGCGCGGTGATCGATTTCGGCACCAGCGACAGCAGCACGTCGACCGGCATGCCGAAGGCCCAGGCCAGGCCGGCGGCCGACAGCGCGGCGGCGCCACCGCCGGCCAGCGCCGCCAGCACGAAGCGCAGCCAGCCGCGGCGCAGCACCTCGCGCCGCTCCCACAGCGGCCAGGCCATCGCCACCACCGCCGGGCCGAGCAGGAAGTGGATGAACTGCGCACCGGAGAAATAGACCTGGTACGGCGTGCCGGTCGCCAGCAGGAACACGGCGATGGCGACGATCGACCACAGCACCGGGTTGGCCAGCGGGTGGTGGCCCAGCCGGTCGTAGAGCGCCTGGGTGCCGACGTACACCACCAGCGTCGCCGTCAGGCCGAACAGCGGTGTCGACGACAGGTAGATCCACAGCTCGACGAACTCATCCATCGCCGCGCTCCTGCGCCGGCAGGCCGCGCATCAGCGCGCGCAGCACCAGCGCCGTCACCGCCAGGCAGACCCAGGTCGACAGCAGCACCACCACCGCCAGCCGCAGTCCGTACTCCGACAGCACGTTCAGGCGCGTCATCACGCCGACGCCGATCGGCACGAACAGCAGCGACAGGTGCTGCAGCAGGAACTGCGCCACCGCGCCGACGCGCTCGCGCACCCAATCGGTGCGCAGCGCCAGCAACAGCAGCACCAGGCCGACCACCGGGCCCGGAAACGGCAGCTTCAGCAGGCGTGCCAGCACCTCGCCGGCCGACTGCAGCAGCAGCAGAATCGCCATGCCCTGCAGTTGCTGCATGACTTAGAAGCGTTCAAGTTCGGGGAAGGAGAGACGGCCGCCGCGCACCAGCATCTTGCCGTACTCGGCGCAGCGGTTCAGGGTCGGGATCAGCTTGCCGGGATTGAGCAGGCCCTGCGGGTCGAAGGCGCGCTTGAGGCCGAACATCTGCTCGTTCTCGGCGGCGGAGAACTGCACGCACATGCTGTTGAGCTTCTCCACCCCGACGCCATGCTCGCCGGTGATGGTGCCGCCCATGGCGACGCTGGTCTCCAGGATGTCGGCGCCGAAAGCTTCAGCGCGGTGCAGTTGGTCGGGGTCGTTGGCGTCGAACAGGATCAGCGGATGCAGGTTGCCGTCGCCGGCGTGGAACACGTTGCAGCAGCGCAGGCCGTACTTGCGCTCCATGTCCTGGATCGCCAGCAGGATGTCGGCCAGGCGCTTGCGCGGGATGGTCGAGTCCATGCACATGTAGTCGGGGCTGATGCGCCCGCTGGCCGGGAAGGCGTTCTTGCGCCCGCTCCAGAACTTCAGGCGCTCGGCCTCGTCGCGGCTGACGGCGATCTGCGTCGCGCCGGCGGCGTGCAGCACCGCCGACATGCGCTCGATCTCCTCGGCCACCTCTTCCGGCGTGCCGTCGCTCTCGCACAGCAGGATGGCGGCAGCCTGAAGGTCGTAGCCGGCGTGGACGAAATCCTCCACCGCCGCCGTCATCGGCTTGTCCATCATCTCCAGCCCGGCCGGGATGATGCCGGCGGCGATCACCGCCGCCACCGCGTCGCCGGCCTGGCGCACGTCGGCGAAGCTGGCCATGATGCAGCGCGCCAGGCGCGGTTTGGGCAGCAGCTTTACGGTCACTTCGGTGGTCACGGCCAGCATGCCCTCGCTGCCGGTCACCAGCGCCAGCAGGTCGTAGCCGGGCGCGTCCAGCGCCTCGCTGCCGAACTCGACCGGCTCGCCCTGGATGGTGAAGCCCTTGACCTTCAGCACGTTGTGCACCGTCAGACCGTACTTCAGGCAGTGCACCCCGCCCGAGTTCTCGGCCACGTTGCCGCCGATGGTGCAGGCGATCTGGCTCGACGGATCGGGCGCGTAGTACAGCCCGTGCGCGGCGGCGGCCTCGCTGATCGCCAGGTTGCGCACGCCGCACTGCACCTGCGCAGTGCGCGCCAGCGGGTCGATCTCCAGGATGCGGTTGAACCGGGCCAGCGACAGCGTCACGCCGCGCTCGTGCGGCATGGCGCCGCCCGACAGGCCGGTGCCGGCTCCGCGCGCCACCACCGGCACGCCCAGGCGGTGGCAGGTGCGCAACACCGATTGAATCTGCTCGTAACTGGAGGGCAGGGCCACCGCCAAGGGGCGCTGCCGGTAGGCGGTCAGGCCATCGCACTCGTAAGGCGTCGTCTGCTCCTCGGTCCACAGCAGGTTTTCCCGGGGAATCACTTGCTGCAACGCCTGTACCACCTGGGTTTGTAGCTCCTGATGTGATAGCGATGGGCGGGCGGAGGCGGTGGATTCGAGAGCGGTGACGGACATGATGTCTGGGTGGCGACGCGGCGTGCGGACACTATAGGCCATTCGTGTCGCGTGACCCTTGTCATGCAGGCGTATGGCGACATAAGGACAATCGATCCCGTGTTTCAGCAACAAGCAGGGATGCGGCTTGCCTTCCAGGCCGGTCGCCGGCCTGCCGTGACGGATGCGCCGTAGATTGTCTGCCGTTGGTCATCGGTTCGTGCTTGCCCTGCTATGGGCGTCTTGTGGTGCATTGGCGCAGACGCCCGCGCCCGTGCTGGTGCATCCGGGCGAGGCCATGCCGACACGCTTGACGCTGTGCCAGCGCGAGATCCGGGGCATGAAGGGTGCGCGCGAGCCATTGATGCGCCGCTGCCTGTCGCGTCGGCTGGAGGGCGAGCGCATCATCGAGCGCAATTGTCGCCGGCGAGTTGCGAGGATCGGCGGCGCCGTGGCGCAGCAGCAGGCGCAGCGCGAATGCGTGCAGCAGGCGCTGATGGTGCGCTCGGACGAGCTGCCCAAGCGGCCGCCACCGCCGCCACCTGTCGCACCGGCGGCAGCCGTCGATGCCGGTCAGGCGATCCCGGCCGCGGTTCCAGCGCCAGCGTCGCGCCTACCCGCGGCGGGCGAGAATTGATCGGCTGCTCTACCGGCACATCGGCACTGCAGGCGGCCTGGCCCGGCCAAGAAAAAACCCGCCGATCGGCGGGTTTCTTGTCCATGGCGACGCGGCCGGCGGCTCAGGCCGCGCTCAGCCAGTAGCCGGCGTTGAAGGGACTGCTCATGCGCAACGCCAGCGGCGAGATGTCGACCAGCTTGTCGGTCGGCAGCTTTTCGCTGCCTTCTGCCTCGCCGTTCAGGGGCGCGGATTCGCCCTGGGCCTCATTCGCCCGTTCTGCTTGGCCAACTGGTGCAGAACGGGCTACAGAAAAGAATAGAAGCACCGAAACGGTATCTTCCGGTCGTTCCAGTAGTCGGCGGCGTCGCGGAAGATGTCGAGCAGCTGCTCACGCGCTTCCTTGTCGAAGCGGCTGTTGGTCGGGATCTGCTCCAGTACCACGATGAAGCCCGGCTGTGGTCCCGACTTGTGCAGCGGATCCGTCATGCAGTCGTACAGCGCGTCGAAGTTCTTGCCGAAATGGGCCGGAAAGGTGAACTGCTGGGCAATGTTCTCCAGCACTTCCTGCTTGCTCTGCGCCGTTGCCAGGTTGGCGTACAGGAAGTGGTGGCCAAGCTGAGCCGCCGCCACCTGCAGGTCATGCACGTGAAAGGCACGAATGGACTGCACGATGTTGCTGCGCACGCCCTTGAGCGGCAATTCCTCGGGGGGCCGAAGTGGCTGATCCATCTCCGCTGCTTTCTCGCTGGTGGATGCTGGGTCCGGCGGGGACGCCAGGGGCGGCGCCGGTTGAAATTGTTCGAATGCCTTCATTGAACGATCCTCTTGAAACTCGCATAGTGGTCGCTCGTGTACCAGCAGGCGTCGGGCATCCTGGGGCGCTTGCCACCACAGACGATGCGCCGGGCGCCGCGGTCGCGCGCGCCGGGAGTTTCCACGGTGTACTCACGGTAGTATCCGCGCCGCTCGCGCGGCAGCAGGCGCTCCCGGTTACCGAACACCGAGCCGTCCTTCGTGTAGGGAAACGGACCGCCTCGCAGGATCAGCCGATATGTGCGCTGGCCATGCCGGGGCAACTCCGTCACCGCAACCGTCGTCTCGGCGGCGCCCCAAGGCAGTTCTCGTGCGTGTACCGCGACCGATCCGGTCGCAGCCGATACCAACAGCGCTACTGCCAAGAGCGACCGGGCAGCATGCGATGCCGCTGTTCGCAACATGAAATACACCTTCCGGAAACCTCCGGGTTAACCCGAAAATTTCAAGGCGGTAGTGTGACGCAAGTGCTGCGAAAAAGCAAGCAAATGCTCAAAAAACAGGCAGCAATACCAAGGTCAAGCGTGACTTTCCCTGCGCTCGTGCCATTTTCCGGGTCGGAGCCTAAGGGGCATTGGCGTCGGCCACCGCCAGCGCCGTCATGTTGACCAGACGCCGGATGGTGGTGCTGGGCGTCAGGATGTGCACCGGCCGGGCGGCGCCGAGCAGGATCGGGCCGATCGCGATGTTGCCGCCGGCAGCCACCTTGAGCAGGTTGTAGGCGATGTTGGCGGCGTCCAGGTTGGGCAGCACCAGCAGCGTGGCGTCGCCCACCAGTGTGCTGTCGGCCATCAGGGCGCGGCGCTGGCCGGCGTCCAGCGCCACGTCGCCGTGCATCTCGCCGTCGACCTCCAGCCACGGCGCCTGCGACTGCACCAGCGCCAGCGCCTCGCGCACCTTGAGCGCGCTGGGCTGGTTCGACGAGCCGAAGTTGGAGTGCGACAGCAGCGCCGCCTTGGGCTTGAAGCCGAAGCGCTTCATCTCCTCGGCCGCCGAGATGGTGATTTCGGCCAGCTGCTCGGCGCTGGGGTCGTAGTTGATGTGGGTGTCGACCAGGAACACCTGCCGCCCCGGCAGCAGCAGTCCGTTCATGGCGGCGTAAGTGTGCGCGCCCGGCTTCTTGCCGATCACCTGGTCGACGTAGTTCAGGTGATGCTGGTAGCTGCCCCAGGTGCCGCAGACCAGGCCGTCAACGTCGCCCGAGCGCAGCAGCATGCAGCCGATCAGCGTCAGCCGGCGGCGCATCTCGATCCTGGCCATCGCCACCGTGATGCCCTTGCGCTTGGTGAGTTCGTAATACTGCTGCCAGAAGCCGCGATAGCGATGGTCGTCCTCGACGTTGACGACGTCGTAGTCGGCGCCTTCCCGCAGGCGCAGCCCGAACTTCTCGATGCGCTGGGCGATGATGGCCGGGCGGCCGATCAGCGTCGGCCGCGCGATGCCGTCGTCGACCACGATCTGTGCCGCGCGCAGCACGCGCTCCTCCTCGCCCTCGGAGTAGGCGACGCGCTTGCGCGGCGCCGCCCGCGCGGCGTCGATGATCGGCTTCATCGTCGTGCCGGAGGCGTAGACGAAGGTCTGCAGCTGGTCGCGATAGGCGTCCAGATCGGTGATCGGCCGCTCGGCCACACCGCTGACCGCAGCGGCCTGGGCCACGGCGGGGGCGATCTTCATCATCAGGCGCGGATCGAAAGGCTTGGGGATCAGGTACTCCGGCCCGAAGGACAGCGTGTGCCCCACGTAGGCGCGTGCCACCACCTCGCTCTGCTCGGCCTGCGCCAGCTCGGCGATGGCGTGCACGGCGGCGATCTCCATCTCCTGGCTGATGCTGGTGGCGCCGCAGTCGAGCGCGCCGCGGAAGATGTAGGGGAAGCACAGGACGTTGTTGACCTGGTTCGGGTAGTCGGTGCGACCGGTGGCGATCAGCGCGTCCGGGCGCACTGCCTTCACCTCCTCGGGCAGGATCTCGGGATTCGGGTTGGCCAGCGCCAGCACCAGCGGCCTGGGTGCCATGCGCGCCACCATGTCGGGCTTGAGCACGCCGCCGGCCGACAGGCCGAGAAAGATGTCGGCGCCGTCGATCACCTCGCCCAGGCCGCGCTTGTCGGTCTTTTGCGCATATTGCGCCTTGTCCGCGTCCATCAGCTCGGTGCGGCCTTCGTAGACCAGGCCCTTGATGTCGGTGACCCACACGTTCTCGCGCGGCACGCCCAGCTTGACCAGCAAGCCGGTGCAGGCCAGCGCCGCGGCGCCGGCGCCGGAGACCACCAGCTTGACGTCCTCGATCTTCTTGCCGACCACTTTCAGGCCATTGACCACCGCCGCGCCGACCACGATGGCGGTGCCGTGCTGGTCGTCGTGGAACACCGGGATCCGCATGCGCTCGCGCAGCTTGCGCTCGACCACGAAGCACTCGGGCGCCTTGATGTCCTCCAGGTTGATGCCGCCGAAGGTCGGCTCCAGCGCGGCGATGATCTCGACCAGCTTGTCCGGGTCCTTCTCGTTGATCTCGATGTCGAACACGTCGATGCCCGAGAACTTCTTGAACAGCACCGCCTTGCCTTCCATCACCGGCTTGCCGGCCAGCGGTCCGATGTCGCCCAGGCCGAGCACCGCCGTGCCATTGGTGATGACGCCGATCAGGTTGCCGCGTGCGGTGTAGCGAAACGCCGTGGCCGGGTCCTTGACGATCTCCTCGCAGGGTGCGGCGACGCCCGGCGAGTAGGCCAGCGCCAGCTCATGCTGGTTGACCAGTTGCTTGGTCGCCTCGATGGCGATCTTGCCCGGCACTGGGTGCTCGTGATAGTCCAGCGCCGCGCGGCGCAGTTCGGCGCGCTGGTCTTCGCTTGGCGCGTGCTGGGGGGTGGTCATGGCGGCGGTCTCCTCGCGACGGTTGCAGCACGGACTCGACGCGCAACCGTCAGCGATTGTAGACAGCGCCCACCCTCGCTCCGCCTGCGTCGCCGCCGCTGTCGCGCACCGGGGCTGCGCGCGCCCAGGCCTGTTCGTGGAAGAAGAAAGCCACCGCCTGCACGGTCGGCTCCAGCAGACTCAGCGTGAGCGCCATGACGGCGTCGCCGGTGACCAGATAGGCCACCAGCGCAGCCACCGTGATGTGCATCACATAGTAGGAAGCGGTCTTTTTCAGCGTGAACCAGTGGGTGCGGGCGAAGCGGGTCATCAAGATCTCCTAAATATTGATATGAATGATAATCATTATCATTTAATTTAGTCAATCGTTTGCTCCTAATCTCGGCATAGCCTGCCCGCACAAGCGGCGGGAAAGGTGCCAGGTTCGGCGGCTGCCGGTTTGTCGGACGATGCCGCGTCCTGGGGCTGGCGCGGCAGGATGTCACGTCATGGGGTTAGCATGTTTGCTCACAGCTTTGCCATTCATGAAAGGAACCCGCCATGGCCCTCATCGACGTGCTGCAGCAAATTATCAACAGCGCCACGACGCCCGATCCGCAGCAGATCGACCAGATCAGCCGCGAAGCCCCGCGCGACACCTTGCGCAGCGGCGTTTCCGAGGCGCTGCGCTCCAAGGAGACGCCGACGCTGTCGCGCATCGTGGCCGACATGTTCGAGCAGGCCTCGCCGCAGGAGCGCGCCGATATCCTCAACACCCTGGTCGAGAAGCTCGGCCCCGGCGCCCTGGCCGGCGTGGCCGGTGGTGCGCTGGCCGGACACGAAGGACGCGATGCGCCCCTGGTGCCGCTGGAAAAAGCCGAAAAGATCACGCCGGCCCAGGTGCACGACGTGGTCTCGACCGCCCGTGCCGCCGATGAGCCAGGCGTGTTCGAGCGCATGAGCAACTTCTACGCCGAGCACCCGGATCTGGTGAAGACGCTCGGTGCCGGCGCGTTGATGATCGCGCTGGCCCGCATGAAGAACAACCTGACGCGCTGAGCGCACGCCAGCGCTGGCCGCCGCGCCCCGGCGGTGCCAGCGCCCCGGCGTGCCTGTCTTGTCCCAGGCGTGGACAAGTGCTTGTCCGACAGCAGGGCGATGCATCACGGCCTAAAGTGGCTTCTCGTGTGCTGACGCTTCCCATTGATGACGTCGAAGCGAGCACGGGTACGCACAGGAGACCACGATGCCAAGCAAGAAATCGAATCCCGGCAATCCGGCTCGGCCGGCCGTCGGCGGCCGGCTGGTGCTGGATGAGAAGGCCTTGAAGGCCGCCAAATCGGATCTGGACGAGGGCGCGGTCACGCCGCACAACGCCGGTCCATGGGTCCAGGACATCCTCGGCCTGCTCAACGACGCGCTGGCCACCGAACTGGTGTGCGTGCTGCGCTACAAGCGTCACCATTACATGGCCGACGGCCTGGCATCGCCGGCGATTGCCGCCGAGTTGCTGGTCCACGCGCAGGAAGAGCAGGCCCATGCGGACAGCATCGCGACCCGCATCACCCAGCTGGGCGGCGAGCCCGACTTCAACCCGGCGACATTGCTGGAGCGCAGCCACGCCGACTACGATGACTCCAACGAACTGAAAGACATGCTGCGCGCCAACCTGATCGCCGAGCGCGTCGCCATCGAGGCCTACAGCCAGATGATCACGCTGATCGGCGACAAGGACCCGACCACGCGGCGGCTGCTGGAGCAGATTCTCAACGACGAGCAGGAACACGCCGAGGAGATCAAAACCTGGCTGGCGCTCTGAAGCAGGCGGGCAGCCAGGCCGCCCCGGGGCTTAACAGTTCTTTACCCGAGCCAGACAATACCGGTGGAACTTTTTCTCTGCTGCGGGGCTCTGACCCAGCGTGATGAGGAAATTGACTCCATACTGAATTTACGCTGTCGAGCCTGCGGCATCCATGCCGGCTGAAAACCTGAAGCGCACTTCCTCCTCCCTCCCTCCTCCTCCTTCGTTTCAGGTCGCTTCGGCAGCTTTTTTTTCTGAACGCGCCGCCCGGGCCAGCCGCCCCGGCGGCGCGCTTCGTTTGCCGGCCGAGCCATGCCTCAAGTGGACGGCACCGTCTCCACGAAACTCGGCCGCTGCATCAGCTTGTCGTCAAGCAGGCGCGCCAGGTTGGCGTGCCGCGTGCGCCAGTCGAGCTCGGCGAAGCGGAAGTCCAGATAAGCCAGCGCGCAGCCAACCGCGATGTCGGCCAGCGTCAGGTGGATGCCGGCGGCGCACCAGGGCTTGTCGGCCAGGCCCAGGCTCATCGCGACCAGAGCGCGGTCGACCTTCTGCAGCTGGCGCTCGATCCAGGCGCTGCTGCGCTGACTCTCGGCGCGGCCCGGCCAGTGGGTCTCCAGCCGCGCCAGGATGGCGGCGTCCAGCAAACCGTCGGCCAGGGCTTCCCAGGTCTTGACCTCGATCCGCTCGCGGCCGGTGGCCGGGATCAGCTTGCCCACGGGTGAAAGCATGTCCAGGTATTCGACGATCACGCGCGAATCAAACACCGCCTCCTGCCCCGGCATCACCAGGCAGGGCACCTTGCCAAGCGGGTTGGCGGCGCCGATCCGGGTGTCGTCGGCCCACACGTCCTCCGGGACAAACTGGTAATCCAGCTTCTTTTCGGCCAGCACGATGCGCACCTTGCGCACGTAGGGGCTGCTCGCAGCGCCGATCAATCGCATGGACATGGGGTCTCGATCCAAAAAAATGAAAGCCGCAAGCCGATGGTGGTTGGCACCGATTCTAGGTGTTGCGTGTCCAACGGGCGTCGGGCGCGGCTGCCGCGGCTCCTACAATTTGAGCCATGAACCTGACCCCGCTCACCGCCGTTTCCCCCTTGGATGGCCGCTATGCCGGCAAGCTCGCGGACCTGCGCCCGATCATGAGTGAACTGGGCTACATGCAGCGCCGCGTCCAGGTCGAACTGAGCTGGCTGGTGGCACTGTCGGACGCCGGCTTGGACGAATTCAAGCCGCTGTCTGGCCAGGCGCGTGCCTACATCGCGAGCCTGATGCGCGACTTCGACGAGGCCGACGGCCAGGCCATCAAGGACATCGAGCGCAGCACCAACCACGACGTCAAGGCGGTCGAGTACTGGATCAAGGCGAGGTTCGAGGGTCAGCCCGAACTGGCCGCCGCCAGCGAATTCGTGCACTTCGCCTGCACCAGCGAGGACATCAACAACACCAGCCATGCGCTGCAACTGAAGGCCGGGCGCGACGCGGTGCTGCTGCCGGCGCTGGACGCCGTCGTGGCGCGGCTGCGCGAGCTGGCGCAGGCCCACGCCGGCGTGCCCATGCTGAGCCGCACGCATGGTCAGACCGCCAGCCCGACCACCGTGGGCAAGGAACTGGCCAACGTGGTGGTGCGGCTGGACGCGGCGCGCGCGACGATCGCCGGCGTGCAGCTGCTCGCCAAGATGAACGGCGCCGTCGGCAACTACAACGCCCACCTCGCCGCCTGGCCCGATTTCGACTGGGAAGCCTTCAGCCGCCGCGTGGTCGAGATGCCCGAACTGCCCGCGGGCAGCGACCCGGCGCAGCCCTTCGGCCTGGGCCTGACGTTCCAGCCGTACTCGATCCAGATCGAGCCGCACGACTACATGGCCGAGCTGTTCGACGCCATCGCGCGCGCCAACACCATCTTGATCGACCTGGCGCGCGACGTCTGGGGCTATATCTCGCTCGGCTATTTCAAGCAGAAGACCAGGGCGGGCGAGATCGGCTCATCGACCATGCCGCACAAGGTCAACCCGATCGACTTCGAGAACGCCGAGGGCAACCTGGGGCTGGCCAACGCGGTGCTGCGGCACCTGAGCGAAAAGTTGCCGATCAGCCGCTGGCAGCGCGACCTGACCGACTCCACCGTGCTGCGCAACATGGGTGTGGCGCTGGGCTACGCGGTGCTGGCCTACCAGTCGCTGCTGACCGGGCTGAACAAGCTGGAGCTGAACGAGCAGGCGCTGGCTGCCGACCTCGACGCGGCCTGGGAGGTGCTGGCCGAGCCGATCCAGACCGTGATGCGCCGCTTCGGCGTGCCCGGCGCGTACGAGAAGCTCAAGGACGTCACGCGCGGCCAGGCGGTCACGCGCGAGGCGCTGCACAGCCTGATCCGGGCGCTGGAGATCCCGCAGGCGGAAAAGGACCGCCTGCTGGCGCTGACCCCCGCCACCTACGTCGGCAAGGCGGCCGAACTGGCGCGGCGGGCGTGATGACAAAATGACCTCGCCGCTGGCGCGGCGTCGATGACCGGCCGTCCGGCGGGATGACCATGGCGAGCGACCCTGCGCCCTCTGGAATCATTTCCGTCATTGAAGCCGCGCAGCGGCGAGGTCATTTCGTCATTCCGTCATTGCGCATGGCCCTCAAATCCACCATCTTCAAGGCCGACGTGGCGCTGGCCGACATCGACCACGGCCACTACACCGACCTCGGCCTGACGCTGGCGCGCCACCCCAGCGAGACCGACGAACGCATGATGGTGCGCCTGGCGGCGCTGGCGCTTCATGCGCACCAGGTGCAGACGCTGTGCGGCGGCGACGCGCGCATCGGCTTCGGCGCCGGCCTGTCGAATCCGGACGAGCCCGACGTCCGGCTGGAGGACTTCAGCGGCCGCACGCGGCTGTGGATCGAGGTCGGCCAGCCCGACGAGCGGGCGCTGGCCAAGGCCTGCAGCCGGTCCGATGCGGTGATCGTCTACGCCCATGGCCCGGCGGCCGAGGTGTGGTGGCGCGGTGCCGCGGGCAAGCTGGGGCGGCTGGACAAGCTGAGCGTGTGGCGCCTGCCTGCCACCGAGGTCCAGGCGCTGGCGGCACTGGCCGAGCGCGGCATGCAGCTGCAGGCGCTGGTGCAGGACGGCGTGCTGACGCTGAGCAGCGCGCGTGGCAGCTGCACGCTGGAGCCGCAGCGCTGGCAGTAACCGGGCGTGGCGGTGCTTTCAGTCGCGCGGCATCAACGCGCCGCAGGACCAGCACTGCTCGAAGCCGCCCTCGATCTGCTCGCCGCAGGCGCGGCAGAACCATTGCCGCTGCGGCAGGCGCTCGAGTTCGGCCAGCAACTGGCGCGCCGCGGCCTCGTGCTCAGGATGGCGCAGCCAGATCTCCGGCAGGCACTGGTCGGGCGGCAGCTGGCCGGCGACGCTGGACAGCAGCAGGCGCTCCACCGTGGCCGGGTAGCCGGCCTCGCACAGCAGGTCCGCCCAAACCTGGGCGATGGCGGCGTTGGGGGCTCGGGTCAGGCGGAGCACGCGGCTGGTTGAGCGGCCGATCAGCGCCCAGTGCGGCCCCAGCCGACGTCGGCGGTGCCGTAGACGGTGATGCCCGGCGTGGCGCTGGCGGCGTCGCCCTGGGTCGGCAGCTGGCTGCAGCCGGCCAGGCCGAACATCAGGCCAGCCAGGGCAGCGAGTCGTGCGATCGTTGAACGCATGGCGGTGGTCTCCTGCTGAAGCGGGTCGTCGAGGGTTGGCACCCAGTATGCCCCGTTCGCCGTGGCGGCGCCTTCGGTGCCAGGATGGCACCGGCGTCAGGCGCCCGCGCGCGGCAGCTTCCAGAACGCCAGCGCGCCCGTCAGCAGCATGGCCGACATGGTCAGCAGGGCGGCGCTGAATGGCTCCACGCCGATGCGCGGCGCCAGGCTGGCGGCCAGGCCGCTGGCCCATTGCATCAGCGAGATGCCCAGGAACATCGCCATGGTGAACAGCGACAGCGCGCGGCCACGCACCGCTTCGGGGTAGGCGTCGCGCACGTAGCCGTACTGCAGCACGCCGTAGCCCGACAGCATGCCGAAGGTGACCGCCAGCGTGACGTCGACCCAGGCCAGTTGCAGCACGCCCATGGTGCCGACCACCAGCGTCGCCAGCAGGGCGAAGAACAGCAGCCACCTGACGCGTCGCGCGCCGCCCGGATCGAGCCGGCCGAAGATGGTCGGACTGACCATGCTGGCCAGCGTCATCGCCAGCGCCACGTTGCCGCTTTGCACCAGCGAGAAATCGTGGCGCTCGATCAGCAGCGGGCCCAGCCACAGGCCGCGCAACGTGATGAAGCCGGCGTAGGCCACCGCCGCGTAGGCCACCAGCCCGGCAGTGTGCGGCAGGCGAAACAAGGCGAACATCTCGCGCAATGCCAGCCAGGGCGAGGGGTGTTCGGTGCTGCCGGCGCTGGCCGGCGTGGCGGGTTCGTGCACCAGCCACCAGATCGCCACCCAGGACAGCAGGCTGATCACGCTCAGTGCGACGAAGCCCCAGCGCCAGGAGCTGATCTCGATCAGCCAGGCCAGCGGCGTCGCCGTGGCCAGCACGCCGATGCTGCCGATGCTCAGCACCATGCCCGAGACGGCGGTGAAGCGCTCGGCGCGGAAGTGCCGGGCGATGAACACGGTGCAGACCAGGAACGCCGGCGCGCAGCCGGTGCCGATCAGCATCTGCCCCAGCATCAGCGTGGCGTAGCTGTCGGCCTGCGCCGACAGCGCGGCGCCGGCCACCGCCATCGGAAACGCCGCCAGGATGGTGCGCCGCACGCCGAACAGGTCGAGCGAGATGCCCATCACCAGTTGCATGGTGCCGAAGGCGAAGTGGTAGGCCGCCGCCCACAGCCCGAGCTGCTGGGGCGACAACTGCAGCTGACCCGCCAGCGGTGGTCCCATGATCGCGGCCACGGTGCGAAAGGCCTGGCTCATGGTGAACGCGCAGCTTAGCGCCAGCAGCATCAGCCAGGCCTGGCGCAGCGTCAGGCGCGGATGTTCGGGTGGGTCCGAGGCGCTGCTCATGGCGCCGTGCCACCGAACGGCGCCCGCCTGGGCTTGGCGATGCTTGTCACGCCTTCCTTGTTTGCTATTGAGGCGATAGCGATCTGGGGCTCAATGCCGATGCCCGTGCGCGCCGTGCACGTGCCGGTGCGCGATCTCCTCGGCGGTGGCGGCGCGCACCGCCTTGACGCTGGCGGTAAAGCGCAGCGCCTGCCCGGCCAGCGGGTGGTTGCCGTCCAGATGCACCTCGGGGCCCTTGATCTTGACCACGTTGTAGACCTGCGGCGCGCCGGCGGGGCCGACGCCCTGCAGCTGGCCGCCGACCTTCACGCCGGGTGGGAATTCGGCCTTCGGGATGATGCGCACCAGCGCCTCGTCGCGCACGCCGAAGGCCTCGTCGGCGCTCAGCTCGAGCGCGATCCGATGGCCGGTGGCCTGGCCTTCCAATGCGGCCTCGACCTTGGCGAAGATGTTGTCGTAGCCACCGTGCAGGTAGGCGGTGGTGCCGGCGTCGAGCGGCTTGCCCGTCAGGTCAGTGATCCGGTAGGCCAGGGTGACGGCAGTGTCTTTGCGGATGTCCATGCCGCGATTCTGCCGCCGAAACGTGATGGCCATGGGGCGTGCCCGTCGCAGCGCCGTGCTCAGGCGTCGCCGGGCCTGGGCAGGTACAGCCCGCGTCCTTGCAGTTGCAGGGCTTCGGTGGCAGCCGTGCGGCCGGCCTCGATGGCCTCGTCGGCGCGGTGGAAGTCCAGCAAGCCCATGTGCCCCAGGCGCGGCGTGATCACCAGCTCCGGCGGGTCGCCTGCCATGCGACTGCGCGTGATGCGCATCTGCATCACGTGGATGCTGGTGGCGATCACGTCCAGCACCGAGGGCAGCGGCGGCGTGCGACCCTCGGCGCCGTCGGCCTCCTCGGCCGGCTGTTCGGGGCGCGGCCACAGCGCCTCCAGCCCATGCTGCAGCGACTGCCGCCAGGCGCTGCGCGGTGTCTCGATGTCCTCCAGCGCACCACGCAGGTGCCGGCTCAGCATGTCGTCGTTCAGATCGACGGCGATCACCAGTTCGGCGCCCAGCGCGCGCGCCAGCGACACCGGTACCGGGTTCACCAGTCCGCCGTCGACCAGCAGGCGCCCATCGTGCCAGACCGGTGTGAACAGGCCGGGCAGCGCGAACGACGCCCGCACCGCGGCGGTCACCGCGCCGCGGCGCAGCCACACCTCGTCGCCGCTGCGCAGCGCGGTCGCCACGGCGGCAAAGCGCGTCGGCAGCGCCTCGATCGGCTGGTCGTCGAAGTGCGTGCGCAGATAGCTCACCAGCCGCTCGCCCTTGAGCATGCCGCCGCTCAGGTTGAAGTCCATGAAGGACATCACGGCGCGCCGGTTCATGCCGCGCACCCAGGCTTCGAAGCGGTCCAGTTGCCCGGTCGCGTAGGCGGCGCCGACGATGGCGCCGACCGAGGCGCCGCACACCACGTCGGGCTGGATGCCGGCCTCCAGCAGCGCGCGCAGCACGCCGATGTGGGCCCAGCCGCGCGCCGAGCCGCTGCCGAGCGCGAGGCCGATCAGAGGGCGGTGCGGTGCGGGCGCCATGCTCGTCGTCGCGGGCTCAACTCAGGTGCTTGCCCGCGATGCCAGCCAGCTTGAACATGCCCACGCTGTCGGCGCCGAGCACCGGCCGCAGCCGGGCGTCGGCGACGATGGTGCGCTTGTCCTGCGGGTCCTGCAGCCCGTTGGCCTTGATGTAGTCCCACAGCAGCTTCATCACCTCGCCGCGGCCGAAGGGGCCGTCGCCGATGACGGCGGCGAGTTCGGGGCTGGGCTTGAGGTTGCCGGCGCGTGGCGCCTTCCCGGTCTTGGCCGCCGCTTTCCTGGGAGGGGCCTGTTTCGTCACGGCCTTTTTTGCCGCAGGGCGCTTGGCCGTGCCGGCGGCCGCGGGCGCGGCCGTCTTGCGCGGCGGGTACTTGCGCGCGCCGTCGCGCGGCTCGAACTCGAAGCTCACCTTGCCGTCGTCGGCGTTCCAGGCCAGGCGCGCCTTGAAGGCGCGGCGCGTGCGCATGCTGACAAACTTGTCGAGCAGGTCGGTCCTGCCCTCTTTCAGCAGCTTGCGCATCTGCTCGGGCTCCACCGGCTGCTGCAGGATGACCTGGCCGCTCTTGAAGTCGCAACTGGGCAGCGGCTGGGCGGTGGTGGGGACCGACTTCTCGCACACGTAGCTCTTGCCGAAGGCCTTCACCGCGGCGCCGCACTTGGGGCAGGGGCCGAGGCCGGGCTCGGCCGACAGGTCGACGATCTCGCCGGTCTGTTCGGCCTTGGCGTCGTCGCCGAAGTCGAATTCGAGCTTGTAGTTGCCGCTTTCCTCGTCGCGCACCAGCGCCAGCTCGGCCACGAAGGGCCAGCCGGCCTTGCTGCGGAAACCCTCCAGCGGGCCGATCTTGTGGTCGCGCAGAAAGGCTTCGGCTTCCTCGATCGCGAAGGTGCGGCCGGCGGGCGTCTTGGTGAAGGAGAAGCCACAGCCTTCGCCCGTGCCGCTGGCGCCGGTGCAAGCGAAACGTCGGTAGTTCTCCTTCACCACGCCGCCACAGTTGGGGCACGGCGTGGTGAGCGTGGCGTAGTCGCCGGGCACGCTGTCGCGGTCGTATTCCTTGGCCTTCCTGACGATGCGCTCGGTCATCTCGGCGATCTGCTGCATGAAGGCGTCGCGCGAGAGCTGGCCTTTTTCCATCTGCGCCAGCTTGTATTCCCAGTCGCCGGTGAGCTGCGGCTTGCTCAGTTCCTCCACCTGCAGGCCGCGCAGCAGGGTCATCAGCTGGAACGCCTTGGCGGTGGGAATCAGCTCGCGGCCTTCGCGCAGGATGTACTTCTCGCTCAAGAGGCCCTCGATGATGGCGGCGCGCGTGGCGGGCGTGCCCAGGCCCTTTTCCTGCATCGCCTCGCGCAGCTCGTCGTCCTCGATCCACTTGCCGGCGCCTTCCATGGCGCCGAGCAGCGTGGCTTCGCTGTAGCGTGCCGGCGGGCGTGTTTGCAAGGCTTTCGGCTCGACGCGCTCGTTGCGCACCATCTCGCCGGGCCTGACCGGCACCAGCGACTTCGACAGCTCGCCTTCCTTCTTCTCCATCTCGGCGTCGGCTTCCTTGCCGTAGATCGCCAGCCAGCCCGGCCGCACCAGCACCTTGCCGTTGCTCTGGAAGTTGTAGCTGCGACCCTCGTGACTGGCCGTCGTCACGCGTGTGGTCACCTGGTATTCGGCGCTGGGGAAGAACACCGCCATGAAGCGGCGCACCACCAGGTCGTACAGCTTGCGCTCGGCCTCCGACAGCGCGCCCGGCTCCTGCAGCGTGGGGATGATGGCGAAGTGGTCCGATACCTTGCTGTTGTCGAAGATGCGCTTGCTCGGCTTGACGTAACCCTGTTCCAGCGCCTGACGCGCATGGGGCGCCAGGTGGGCCTGGTGGCCGCCGGCCAGCATCTCGAAGGTCTTGCGCGCCACGCCCAGGTAGTCCTCGGGCAGCCAGCGCGCATCGGTGCGCGGGTAGGTCAGCGCCTTGTGCTTTTCGTACAGGCTTTGCGCCAGTGCCAGCGTGGTCTTGGCCGAGTAGCCGAACTTGCCGTTGGCCTCGCGCTGCAGACTGGTCAGGTCGAACAGCAGGGGCGATGCCTGCGTGCTGGGCTTGCTCTCCTCGGTGACGCTGCAGGCCTTGCCGCGCACGGCGTCGGCAATCGCCTGCGCCTCGGCGGCGCTCCACACGCGGTCGGCGCGCTTCTCGGCGTCCTCGGGGTCCTTTTTCCAGCCGGGGTTGAACCACTTGCCGGCGTACTCGCCGGCCTCGGCCAGAAAGCTGGCGTGCACCTCCCAGTAGTCGCGCGCCACGTGCCTGCGGATCTGCTCCTCGCGCTCGACCACCACCGCCAGCGTCGGCGTCTGCACGCGACCCACGGTGGTCAGGAAGAAGCCGCCGTCGCGCGAGTTGAAGGCCGTCATGGCGCGCGTGCCGTTGATGCCGACCAGCCAGTCGGCCTCGCTGCGGCTGCGCGCGGCGTCGGCCAGGCCGCGCATCTGCTGGTCGCTGCGCAGATTGTCGAAGCCGTCGCGAATCGCCTGCGGCGTCATGCTCTGCAGCCACAGGCGCTGCACCGGCTTCGGGCTGTGCTTGCCCTCGAACGCGTACTGTGCGATCAGGCGGAAGATCAGCTCGCCCTCGCGCCCGGCGTCGCAGGCGTTGATGAGTTGGCCGACGTCATTGCGCCGCGCCTGCCGCACGACGGCGTTCAGCCGCGTCTTGGTCTTGTCGACGGGCTTGAGCTCGAAGTGCGGCGGAATCACGGGCAGGTGGGTGAAGCTCCACTTGCCGCGCTTGACGTCGAACTCCTCGGGCGCCTGGATTTCCACCAGGTGACCGACGGCGCTGGTGACGACGTAGCGCTCGTTCTCGAAATGCTCGTCGTGCTTGTCGAACTTGCCCGCCACGGGGGTCAGCGCGCGCACGATGTCCTGCGCGACCGACGGTTTTTCAGCGATGACCAGGGTCTTCATGAGCTCTCTTTAGAATCCGGTTTCCTCGCGCGCACACGCGCGCATACGTACGAAATCAACATAGCAAAGTTTTTCCGTGGCGCCCAAAACCCCTACCACTGCGCCGGCTACCGGGCGCCGCATCCAGGTCCGGCGTTCCGGCGTGCACGGCAAGGGCGTGTTCGCGCTCATCGACATTCCCAGGGGCGAGCGCATCATCGAATACACCGGCGAGCTGATCAGCTGGGACGAGGCGCAGCGCCGCCATCCGCACGATCCGCAGGATCCCAACCACACCTTCTACTTCCACATCGACGATGAGCACGTCATCGACGCGCTGTACGGCGGCAATGCGGCGCGCTGGATCAACCATTCCTGCGCGCCCAACTGCGAGGCCGACGAGGACGGCGGTCGCATCTTCATCAAGGCGCGGCGCAAGATCCGCGCCGGGGAGGAGCTGAACTACGACTACGGGCTGGTGATCGACGAGCCGCTGACGCCCGAGCTGAAGGCCGACTACCCCTGCTGGTGCGGCAGCAAGAACTGCCGCGGCACCCTGCTGTCGAGTGACCTCGATACCGCCGAAGGCCGCAAACAGAAAAAGAAGGCCGGCCGGCGGAACAAGGCCTGAGGGCGACTCGCCGCATGCGCGCCCCTGTCCCGTCCTGGCCCGTGGCCGAGCTGGCCGATGCGCTGGTGCCCTGGCTGCCCGGCGTGGTGGTCGAGGTGCTGCCCGAGATCGATTCCAGCAACAGCGAACTGATGCGCCGCGCCCGCACCGGCACGCAGCTGCCGACCTTGCTGGTGGCCGAAACCCAGAGCGCCGGGCGCGGCCGGCTGGGGCGCGCCTGGCACAGCGGCGGCGACGCCGCGGCGGGCAGCGCGCTGAGCTTTTCGCTCGGCCTGCCGCTGGCACCGGCGGGCGACTGGTCGGGCCTGTCGCTGGCGGTGGGGCTGGCCATGGCCGAGGCGCTGCATCCCGAGATCCGGCTGAAATGGCCGAACGACCTGTGGTGGCGGGGACGCAAGCTGGCCGGCATCCTGGTTGAGACCGCCGGCACCGGCCAGCCCGGCGCGGCGCGCTTCGTCGTGGTCGGGGTCGGCATCAACGTGGCGCCGCTGGCCGATCAGGGCTTTTCCACCCCGCCGGCCTGGCTGCAGGCGCTGCTGCCGGACATGGATGCGCCAGCGGCGCTGCTGCGCATTGCGGCGCCGCTGGCTGCGGCGCTGCGCGACTTCGAGCGCCACGGTTTCGCGCCGCTGGCGGCGCGCTTCAACGCGCGCGACGCGCTGGCCGGCCAGGCGGTGCGCCTGTCCGATGGCAGCGAGGGCCTGGCCCTCGGCGTGGCGGCCGACGGCGCGCTGCAGCTGCGCACGCCGGTCGGCCTGCGCCAGATCCACAGCGCCGAGGTGAGCGTGCGCCCGGCCGTCCCGCACGGCAGCTGATGCTGGCTCGGCTGGCCGTCCTGCGGCTGGTGCTCCTCCTGGGCCGGCAGGGCGCTGTGCAAATGCGGCGGAGAAGAGGTTCGAGCCTCAGGGCCGGGCGCTGCGCGCTATGCTCGGCACCCACCGACCGATTTATCCAGGAGACCCCGATGACCCTCAAGCTCTACTACGCCTCCGGCGCCTGCTCCTTCGTTCCCCACGCCATGCTGGAAATGGCCGGCGCCACCTTCGAGCCGGTGGCGGTCAAGCTGCACAAGGGCGAGCAGTACGGGCCCGAGTACAAGGCCATCAACCCGCGCAGCCAGGTGCCGGTGCTGGCCGATGGCGACGAGCTGATCACCCAGATCGTGGCCATCATCGCCTACATCGACGCGCGCTTCCCCGAGAACGCCTTCATCCCCAAGGATCCGCTGGCGCGCGCGCGCTTCATCGAGACCCTGGCGTGGATGAACAACACCGTGCACCCGACCTTCACGCACGTGTTCATGCCGCACAAGTACAGCGATGACGAGGCCGCGCAGGGTCAGGTCAAGCGCTTTGCCGTCGACAGCTACCGCGGCATGCTGGGCGAACTGCAGGAACTGCTGAAGAAAGCCAACGCCGCCGGCAACGATTGGCTCAGCGGTGCGCGCTGCGGTCCGCTGGACGCCTATGCGCTGACCCTGGTGCGCTGGGGCACCATCGCCGGCATCAACCCGGAGGACTTCCCCGAGCTGTGGGCCCACGTCCAGCGCACCTCGCAAGTGCCGGCGATCGCCCGCACCATGGAGCGCGAGCGGCTGCAGCTCAACCTGTACAAGCCTGCGTGACACGCCTGCCGGCGCATGAGCCCGGCGATCGCCATCACTGACCCATGACTGGCGTTTCGTCATGGCGCGCGGCGCCGCCATCGGAGCGAAGCGAGGCCATCCGTCGTTGACCGTCGCCGTGCCGCGAGCTCAGCCGTACAACGCAAAACGCACCGTGAAGCACGCGCCCGGGGGCTGCTGGCTGGGCTGGGCATCCTGGACGCTGACCTTGGCGCGGTGCTGCTGCGCGATTTCCCGCACGATCGGCAGGCCGAGGCCGGAGCCGTGCACGTTGGTGCCGAGCGCGCGGTAGAAGGGCTCGAAGATGCGCTCGCGCTCGGCCGCCGGCACGCCGGGGCCGTTGTCCTCCACCTGCACGATCAGTTCGCGCCGCGCCAGGTCGCGGCGCACCCGCACCGTCACCACGCCAGGCCGCTCCGGCGTCGATGGCGTGTAGTAAAAGGCGTTGTCCACCAGATTGCGGATCATCTCCTTCAGCAGCGTCGGGTTGCCCTGCAGCGTCAGCTGCGGCGCGCCCGGCTCGGGGCCTTCGTAGCCGAGGTCGATCTGCCGGTCCAGCGCCAGCGGCACCGCCTCGTGCACCACCTCGATCGTGATCTGGGCGATGTCGCAGGGTTCGCGCGCCAGCACGGCGCCGCCGCCTTCGGCCCGCGCCAGTGCCAGCAACTGGTTGACGGCGTGGGTGGCGCGCATGCTGGCGTTGCCGATCTGTTGCAGCGATTGCTTCAGGTCGTCGGCGCTGGCGCCTTCGCGCTGTGCCAGGTCGGCCTGCATGCGCAGCCCGGCCAGCGGGGTCTTGAGCTGGTGCGCCGCGTCGGCCAGAAAGCGTTTCTGCGTCGCGATCGAGTCCTTCAGCCGCGTCAGCAAATCGTTGACGGAAGCCACCAGTGGGCCGACCTCCTGCGGTACCGAGCGCTCGTCCAGCGGCGACAAATCGTCCGGGCGGCGCGCGCGGATGCGCCGCTCCAGCTCCGACAGCGGCTTGATGCCGCGCACCAGCGCCAGCCACACCAGCAGCAGCGCCAGCGGCAGGATCGCGAACTGCGGCAGCATCACACCCTTGATGATCTCGGCCGCCAGCACGCTGCGCTTCTCGCGCGTCTCCGCCACCTGCACCAGCGCCGGCGCGCGCGCGCCGTCGATCTGCACCCACAGCGAGGCGACGCGCACCGGCAGCCCGCGGAACTCGGCGTCGCGCAGGTGCGGCTCGTCGCCCAGCACGGCGGTGGCGTTGGGCGTGCGCGGCAGCGGCAGGTCGCGCTCACCGGACAGGAATTCGCCGCGCGTGCCGAGCACCTGGTAGTAGACGTCGTCAGCGTCGTCGGCGCGCAGCAATTCGCTGCTGGGCTGCGGCAGCGAGAAGCGCACCCGCTGACCCGGCCCGACCTGGATCAGCTGCGCCAGCGCCTGCGCGTTGTAGACCAGTGCGCGGTCGAACGGCTTGTTGGCCAGGTTCTGCGCCACCAGCCAGGTCAGCGCCAGGCTGATCGGCCACAGCAGCAGCAGCGGCGTCAGCATCCAGTCCAGGATCTCGCCGAACAGCGAGCGCTGGGTGCGCTGGAAGATCTTCATGCCGATGACGGAATGACCGCGGCACGGCGCACCGGCGATGACGGCGCGCCGCGCCATGACGATGGCAGGAACGGCTTGGAGGTCATTTGGTCATGGCCGCCGCGCAGGCGGCGCCGTCATGGCGTCATCGCTCAGCCGGGGATCTTCTCGAGGCAATACCCCAGCCCGCGCACCGTGGCGATGCGGATCGGGCCCTTCTCGATCTTCTTGCGCAGGCGGTGGATGTAGACCTCGATGGCGTTGTTGCTGACTTCCTCGCCCCACTCGCACAGGCGCTCGACCAGCTGCTCCTTGCTGACCAGTCTTCCCGAGCGCTGCAGCAGCACTTCCAGCAGGCCCAGTTCGCGCGCCGACAACTCGACCATCTTGCCGTCGATGCTGGCCACGCGCCCGGCCTGATCGTATTCGAGCGGACCGTGCTTGATGGTCGAGGTGGCCGCGCCCATGCCGCGACGCGTCAGCGCGCGCACCCGCGCCTCCAGCTCGCTCAGCGCGAACGGCTTGGCCATGTAGTCGTCGGCGCCGTAGTCCAGGCCCTTGACGCGTTCCTCCACACTGTCGGCGGCGGTCAGGATCAGCACCGGCAGCGTCTGCCCGCGCGCGCGCAGGCGCTTGAGCACCTCCAGCCCGTGCATCCTCGGCAGCCCCAGGTCGAGGATCAGCAGGTCGAACTCGGTGTTGGTCAGCAGCGCGGCATCGGCCTCGGTGCCGCTGGCCACGTGGTCGACCGCCGCGCCGCCGGCGCGCAGCGATCGCAGCAGGCCATCGGCCAGCACCTGGTCGTCTTCGGCAATCAGGATGCGCATGTCTTGTCTCCTCACGGCTCTTGTCGGGACCGTGAGGAAATTCTAGGCCGGATGCGGCCTGCCGGCCCGATGCCAGCGTGGCTGGGGACTTTGCCGCTGCCCTCACTGCGTGTACGCGTCCAGTCCCAGCGTCACCACCGTCGCCACCTCGGTGCCGACCGCGGCGCGAAACTCTCGCTCGGCCTGCGCCACCGCGTCGCGGAAAGCGGCCAGCCAGTCGAGCCCGATCGGCGTGAAGACGATGCGGCGCGCGCGCGCATCGAGCGCATCGGGCGTGCGCACCACCAGACCCCAGGCCTCGCACTGGTCGACTAGGTCGCCCATGGCCTGTTTGCTCATGCCAGCCCATGCGGCCAGCTCGGTCAGGCGTGCGCCTTCGAGCGGCAGGTGTCGTGTGATGTGGATGTGCGCCGCGCCCACCTTGTTGCGCGCGGCCAGGTTGGACAGCGCCAGCGGCGCCTGCGCGCTGGCGGCCATCAGCTGCAGAACCCGCTCGTCGAAACGGCGCAGGGCATGCCCAAGCAGGCGGCCCAGATGGGTCTTGCGCCATCGATCATCCAGCTCGTGAACCATTCTTAAATGGTAAGGTAAACTGAACATAAATTGGCTTTACCAGAATCAATGGATTGATATACAGTCCTGGTCAAGCATCCAGTCAATAAGTGCTGAGATGCAGCAAGCCATTGATTCACAAGGAGAAAATCATGGATATGGCGGTCGCCGACAAAACCGAGAAAGCCAAGGCACTGCAGGCCGCACTGGCCCAGATCGAGAAACAGTTCGGCAAGGGCAGCATCATGCGCCTGGGCGAGGGCGAGGCGATCGAGGACATCCAGGTCGTCTCCACCGGCTCGCTCGGGCTCGACGTGGCGCTGGGCGTGGGCGGCCTGCCGCGCGGCCGGGTGATCGAGATCTACGGCCCGGAAAGCTCGGGCAAGACCACGCTGACGCTGCAGGTCATCGCCGAGATGCAGAAGCTGGGCGGCACCTGCGCCTTCATCGACGCCGAGCACGCGCTCGACACCGCCTACGCGCAGAAGCTGGGCGTCAACCTGTCCGACATGCTGATCAGCCAGCCCGACACCGGCGAGCAGGCGCTGGAGATCGTCGATTCGCTGGTGCGTTCGGGCGCGGTCGACCTGGTGGTGATCGACTCGGTCGCCGCGCTGACGCCCAAGGCCGAGATCGAGGGCGACATGGGCGACAGCCTGCCCGGCCTGCAGGCGCGCCTGATGAGCCAGGCGCTGCGGAAACTGACCGCTACCATCAAGAAGACCAACTGCACGGTGATCTTCATCAACCAGATCCGCATGAAGATCGGCGTCATGTTCGGCAGCCCCGAGACCACCACCGGCGGCAACGCGCTCAAGTTCTACGCCTCGGTGCGCCTCGATATCCGTCGCATCGGCACCATCAAGAAGGGTGACCAGGCGATCGGCAACGAAACCCGCGTCAAGGTGGTGAAGAACAAGGTCAGCCCACCCTTCAGGCAGGCCGAATTCGACATCCTGTTCGGTGAGGGCATCTCGCGCGAGGGTGAGATCATCGACATGGGCGTGCTCGCCAAGGTGGTCGACAAGTCGGGCGCCTGGTACGCCTACAACGGCGAGAAGATCGGCCAGGGCCGCGACAACGCGCGCGAATTCCTGCGCGAGAACCCCGATCTGGCAAGGGAGATTGAAAACAAGGTGCGCGAGTCGCTCGGCATCGCCGAGCGACCAGCGGCGCTGGCGGAAGCCGGCGACGACGAGGCGGCGTAAGCCGCCATGCGCATCGCAGTTTCAGCGCAAGCTCATGTCGGCATCAGCCGACGTGAAGGCCGCGCAAGCGGCCGGGCTGAAGCTAAAACGTGTCCTGCGGGTCACCCGGCATCGCCGAGCGACCGGCGGCGCTGGCGGAAGCCGGCGACGACGAGGCGGCGTAAGCCGCCATGCGCATCG
>CAZHSD010000006.1:53787-105580 GCA_964534975.1 uncultured Ottowia sp.
ATGTCGGCATCAGCCGACGTGAAGGCCGCGCAAGCGGCCGGGCTGAAGCTAAAACATGTCCTGCGGGTCACCCGGCATCGCCGGATGACCGGCGGCGCTGGTCGAAGGCGATGACGAGGAATGAGCCGCGGGTGCCTGTGTTGATTCAAGAATGACACAGGCGGCACACCAGGACTGTTTGACCCATGCCCATCGCCCCCCAACCTTCCCTCAAAGGCCGCGCGCTGCGCCTGCTGGCGGCGCGCGAGCATTCGCGCGCCGAGCTGGAGCGCCGGCTGGCCGTGCACGCCGGCGACGATCCGGCGGAACTGGCACAGCTGCTCGACGAACTTGCGGCCAAGGGTTTCATCAGCGAACAGCGCGTGGCCGAATCGGTGATCCACCGGCGTGCCGGCCGCCTGGGCGCCAGCCGGGTGTTGCAGGAGCTGCGCGGCAAGGGGCTCGATGACGAACTGCTGGCGCAGGCGGCCACCCGCTTGCGCACGACTGAGTTCGAGCGCGCGCGCGAGGTCTGGCGCAAGAAGTTCGGGGAACCGGCCGTCGACCCTGCAGGTCGGGCGCGTCAGGTGCGCTTTCTGGCCGCGCGCGGCTTCGATGCCGAGGTGGTGCGCCGCGTGCTGCGCGATGCCGACGATGCGTTGGATGGCGAATGACTGCGCTCTGCCGAGCGCATGACCTCGGCTCCGCCTTCGATGACGCGCCTTCGGCGCATGACTGGAGACACCAACACCAGCCATGAACTGTGCCGATTCCAATCATGCGTGCGCAGCACGCGTCACCGAAGGCCGCAGGCCGAGGTCATGGTGCGCCAGCGCCGGTCATTTGTCATCGGCCAATGCCGCCAGCCGCTCCAGCAACGCCCCCACTTCCTCGCGCCCCTCGGCCGACAGCGGCGCCTGTGGCGGCACCGGCTCGCCGACCGCGTAGCCCTGCAACTGCAGGCCGCCCTTGATGCAGGCGGCCAGGTTGTGCTTGGCGAACACCTGGTTGATGGCCCACAGCTCGCGCTGCAGCGCCATTGCCTGGTCCCACCGGCCGGCGCGGCACAACTCGTACAGGCGCACGCTCTGGCGTGGCACCAGGCAGGCCGGGCCGGCCATCCAGCCGACGCCGCCGATCAGCATCACCGCCGCCGGGATGTGCGCCGAGGCGGCGAACACCTGCATGCGGCCCTGCACCCGCTGCATGATCGACAGCAGCCGGCCGGTGTTGTTCGACGCGTCCTTCAGGTAGGCGATGTTCGGCAGCTGGCTGAGCCGCTCGATCACCGGCAGGCTCAGGTCCGAGCGCTGGAAGTTGGGATTGGTGTAGAGCACCACCGGCAGCGACACCGCCTCGGCGATGGCCTTGAAGTACTGGTACGCGCCCTCGTCGCCGACCGGGAAGTAGGCTTCCATGATGGCCAGGATGCCGTCGGCGCCGGCTGCCTCGTAGGCGCGTGCCTGCGCCACCGCGTCGGCGATGGCGCAGGAAGCCACGCCCGGGATCACCGGCACCCGGCCGCGCGCCGCCGCCACGCTGGCCTGCACCACGGCCAGGCGCTGCTGCGGGTTCAGGTAGGCGAACTCGCCGGTCGAGCCGAGCGGGCTGAGGCCATGCACGCCGGCCGCGATCAGGTCGTCGATCAGCCGCGCCAGCGTCTCGGTGGCCACGCTGCCGTCGGTGTTCAAAGGCGACACCAGGTAGGGCATGACGCCGTGCCAGCCGGGCAGGGTCTTGGTGTTCATGGCTGCAGGTTTCCTTCCGGGCGACGACGGAATGACGAAATGACTTCGCCGCTGCGCGGCATCAATGACGAAATGATTCTGGCGTCAGTCATGGCGCGCAGCGCCATCATCAAAGGCGAAGCCGAGGTCATGCGCCGCAGGCGCGTCACAGCCCGAGCATCAGCTTCAGGTTCTGCACCGCCGCGCCGCTGGCGCCCTTGCCCAGGTTGTCCAGGCGCGCGATGACCACCGCGTGGTGGTGCGTGTCGTTGCCGAAGACGCGGATCTCCAGCCCGTCCTGGCCGTCGAGCGCCACCGCGTCCAGCTTGCCGCTGGCCTCGGCCGGCAGCACCTTGACCCACTGCTCGGGCGTGTTGGTGCGCGCGTAGTGCGACTCGTAGGCGGCCTGCAGATCGGCCGTCCGGGGCTTGCCGGGCAACAGGTCCAGGTGCAGGGGCAGTTCGACCAGCATGCCCTGGCGGAAGTTGCCCACCGCCGGGATGAAGATCGGCCGCCGCGTCAGGCCGGTGCAGGCCATGATCTCGGGGATGTGCTTGTGCGCCAGGCCGAGCGCGTAGGCCTCGTGCGCCGGCGCCTGGCCAGCCTCGTAAGCCTCGATCATCGGCCGGCCGCCGCCCGAATAGCCGCTGATCGACGGCAGGCTGAGCGCCACGTCCGGGGCCAGCAGGCCGGCGTCGACCAGAGGGCGGATCAGCGCGATGGCGCCGGTGGCGTAGCAGCCGGGGTTGGCAACGCGGTCGGCCGCGGCGATGGCCTCGCGCTGGCCTGGCGCCAGTTCGGCGAAGCCGTAGACCCAGCCGGGCGCCACGCGGTGCGCGGTGCTGGCGTCGATGATGCGCGGCTTGTGGCCCGCCAGCGCGTCGACCATGGCCACCGTCTCGCGCGCCGCGTCGTCGTGCAGGCACAGGATCACCAGGTCGACGTTGGCGACGATCTCGCGCTTGGCCTCGGGGTCCTTGCGCCGCGCCGGGTCGATGCTGACCAGCTCGATGCCGGTCAGGCCCTGCAGCCGCTCACGGATCTGCAGGCCGGTGGTGCCGGCCTCGCCGTCGATGAAAACCTTTGCCATGCGTGAATCCTCTGCCGCGCCGTGCGTCATGCCAGCGTAAGCCCCGACGCGAAAATTGGTGCGCTGCACCATGATACATTCGCGGACAGCGGTCCGCAGCGGCTTTGCCGCGACGCCGGCGCCGCGCGCCACCCGGCTGTCGGCGCCCGTTCACATCAGACTCCAGAGGGACTTCATGAAGATCCACGAATACCAGGGCAAGGAAATCCTGCGTCAATTCGGCGTGCCCGTGCCCCGCGGCATCCCCGCCTTCACCGTTCAGGAAGCCGTCGAGGCAGCGCAAAAACTCGGCGGCCCAGTGTGGGTGGTCAAGGCCCAGATCCACGCCGGCGGGCGCGGCAAGGGCGGCGGCGTCAAGGTCGCCAAGTCGCTCGACCAGGTCAAGGAACTCGCCAGCCAGATCCTCGGCATGCAGCTCAAGACGCACCAGACCGGCCCCGAGGGCCAGAAGGTGCGGCGCCTGTACATCGAGGACGGCGCCGACATCCAGAAGGAATACTATGTCTCGGTGGTCACCGACCGCGCGACGCAGAAGATCGCCTTCATCGCCTCCAGCGAGGGCGGCATGGACATCGAGGAGGTGGCGCACAGCCAGCCCGAGAAGATCATCAAGGTGTTCGTCGATCCGCTGGTCGGCATGACCGACGCGCAGGCCAGGGAACTGGCCGACGGCATCGGCATCCCCGCCGACTCGACGGCGCAGGCGATGGACGTCTTCAAGAAGCTCTACACCTGCTACATGGAGACCGACGCCAGCCTGGTCGAGATCAATCCGCTCAACCGCGACGGCCAGGGCAACATCATCGCGCTCGACTCGAAGTTCAACTTTGACAGCAACGCGCTGTTCCGCCACCCCGAGATCGTCGGCCTGCGCGACCTGGACGAGGAAGACCCGGCCGAGATCGAGGCCAGCAAGTTCGACCTCGCCTACATCAGCCTGGACGGCAACATCGGCTGCCTGGTCAACGGCGCCGGCCTGGCCATGGCGACCATGGACACCATCAAGCTGTTCGGCGCCGAGCCGGCCAACTTCCTCGACGTCGGTGGCGGCGCCACGCCCGAGAAGGTGACCGAGGCGTTCAAGATCATGCTTAAGAACCCCAAGGTCAAGGCCATCCTGGTCAACATCTTCGGCGGCATCATGAAGTGCGACACCATCGCCACCGGCGTCATCACGGCGTCGAAGGCCGTCGACCTGAAGGTGCCGCTGGTGGTGCGCATGAAGGGCACCAACGAGGAGCTGGGCAAGAAGATGCTGGCCGAGTCGGGCCTGCCCATCATCAGCGCCGACACCATGGCCGAAGCGGCGCAGAAGGTGGTGGCAGCGGTTCAATGACGGAATGACCTCGCCGCTGGCGCGGCATCGGTGACGCGGCGGGCGCCGCATGACTGAAGAAGTCATTTCGTCATCGTTGGCGCGCAGCGCCGAGGTCATGCGAGCGCAGCGAGCAGTCATCCAGCAGGAGCACAGGACATGAGCATCTACGTCAACAAGAACACCAAGGTCATCACCCAGGGCATCACCGGCAAGACCGGTCAGTTCCACACCGAGAAGTGCCAGGAATACGCCAACGGCCAGGCCTGCTTCGTCGCCGGCGTGAACCCCAAGAAGGCCGGTGAGTCGATCTTCAACATCCCCATCTTCGCCAGCGTCAGGGACGCCGCCAAGGAAACCGGCGCCACCTGCTCGGTGATCTACGTGCCGCCCGCGGGCGCCGCCGCGGCGATCTGGGAAGCCGTGGAAGCCGACCTCGACTTCGTGGTCTGCATCACCGAGGGCATCCCGATCAAGGACATGCTCGAGGTGCGCAACAAGATGAAGGTCAAGGAAGCCCAGGGCGGCAAGAAGACCCTGCTGCTCGGCCCCAACTGCCCCGGCATCATCACCCCGGACGAGATCAAGATCGGCATCATGCCCGGCCACATCCACAAGGCCGGCCGCGTCGGCGTGGTCAGCCGCTCCGGCACGCTGACCTACGAGGCGGTGGCGCAGCTGACCGAACTGGGCATCGGCCAGTCGAGCGCGGTCGGCATCGGCGGTGACCCGATCAACGGCCTCAAGCACATCGACGTCATGAAGGCCTTCAACGACGACCCGGACACCGATGCCGTCATCATGATCGGCGAGATCGGCGGCCCCGACGAGGCCGAGGCCGCGCGCTGGTGCAAGGACAACATGAAGAAGCCCATCGTCGGCTTCATCGCCGGCGTCACCGCGCCCCCGGGCAAGCGCATGGGCCACGCCGGCGCCCTGATCAGCGGCGGCGAGGACACCGCCGATGCCAAGCTGGCCATCATGGAAGAGTGCGGCTTCACGGTCACCCGCAACCCGTCCGAGATGGGCAAGTTGCTCAAGGCGCTGCTCTGATCTTCCAGGCGCTCGCCGCGGCGCCCTGGACCCAAGACACAACCGGATGTCCGCCAGGCCAGCCGGTTGTATTATTTGTGGCACCCACAGCAGCCGCAAGAACACCAGCAAGACACCGTGGAAGAATTCCTGACCGCCCATTTCTGGATCGCCGTCGGCCAGATCATCATGATCGACATCCTGCTGGGCGGCGACAACGCGGTGGTGATCGCGCTGGCCTGCCGGGGCCTGCCGGCGCACCAGCGCTTCAAGGGCATTGTCTGGGGCACGGTGGGCGCCATCGTGCTGCGCGTGATCCTGATCGCCTTCGCGCTGGCGCTGCTCGCCGTGCCCTACCTCAAGTTCGTCGGTGCGCTGCTGCTGGTGTGGATCGGCGTCAAGCTGATCGCGCCCGACGCTGAGGACGACCACGCCAACATCGAGAGCAGCGACAAGCTGTGGGGCGCGGTCAAGACCATCATCGTCGCCGACCTGGTGATGAGCGTCGACAACGTGATCGCCATCGCCGGCGCGGCGCAGACCGCGGGCGAGCAGCACGAGCTGCTGCTGGTCATCTTCGGCCTGCTGGTCAGCATCCCGATCATCGTCTGGGGCAGCCAGCTGGTGCTCAAGCTGATGGACCGCTTCCCCATCATCATCCTGCTCGGCGGCATGCTGCTGGGCTGGATCGCCGGCACCATGGCGCACACCGATCCCGCGCTGGTGCCCTATCTTCCGCAGGATCGCGCGGTGCACTACGGCATGGGGGTGGCAGGCGCGCTGCTGGTGCTGGCCATCGGCAAGCTGCTGCAGCGTCGGCGCGCGGCACCCGCCGAGACTGGCTGAGCGCGCCCGGCATGGTGGCGTGGCCGGCCCGTGGCCCTGGTCCGGCGGCAACGCCGCTGGCGCTTGTCAGTGAGCCATGCCATTGAGCCGCCCCCGCTCCGACGTACCCGGGCGCCCAGGCCAGCCTCCCTGGCGGGTGCGCGCCTGGCGCCGTATGCGGCGCCGCTGGCGCCGCGCGCTGACCATTGTGGCGCTGACCGCGGTGGCGATGCTGCACGCCGCCGGCCTGTGGTCGCTGGTGCCGCTGCAGCAGATCGACGACGCCTACTACGACCTGCGCCTGCGCCTGACCATGCCGCGCACGCGGGACGAGCGCATCGTCATCATCGACGTCGACGAGCGCAGCCTGGCGCGCCTGGGCCAGTGGCCCTGGAGCCGCACGCAGATCGCCCGGTTGGTCGATGAACTGATCCAGCGCCAGCAGGTCGCGGCCCTGGGCCTGGACGTGGTGTTCGCCGAACCCGCGGCCTCCGCTGGCCTGCGGCAGTTGCGCGATCTGGCTGCTGGCGAGTTGCGCGCCAACGATGACTTGCGGGCCTGGCTGCAGCGCAACGCGTACCGTCTGGATCAGGATGCCATGCTGGCGCGCGCGCTGGCTAACGGGCCCACCGTGCTGGGTTACTACTTCTCCAGCGACCGCGACGGCGACCGCCTGGGACGCCTGCCGACTGCCGCCGCTGCGGTGCATTCGCGGCCGCCCGGCATGCTGTACTGGAACGGCTATGCCACCAGCATCGATGCGCTGGCCATCACCTCGGATGCCGGCTTCATCAACGCGCTGACTGACCACGACGGCCACGTGCGTCGGGTGCCGCTGGTGGCGGCCTTCGAAGGCCAGCTCTACGAATCGTTCGCGCTCGCCATGCTGCGCCGGGGCCTGGGCAAGCCGCCGCTGCGGCTGGAGCGGGTCGATGGCCGACCGGATGGCGCGGTGCGCGCGGTTGCGCTGGCTGGGGCGACGCCGCTGCGCGTGCCGATCGAGACCAGCGGCGCCGCGCTGGTGCCCTATCGCGGCCCTGGCGGGCCCAGGGGTGGCTCGTTTCGCTATATCTCGGCGATCGACGTCATCGACGGCACGCTGCCGGTCGCCGGCCTGAAAGGCCGCTATGCGCTGCTCGGCTTCACGGCGCCCGCCTTGTCGGACCTGCGGGCAACGCCCCTGGACCGCGCCTATCCCGGCGTCGAGGTGCACGCCAACTTGCTCTCGGGCATGCTGGACGGCCGCATCCCGGCCCAGCCCGACCACCTTGCCGCGCTGCAGCTGCTGTGGCTGCTGGCGCTTGGCCTGGGCCTGACGGTGGCGATGACCCTGATGTCGGCGATCGGCGCGCTGGTGTTGGCTCTGGCGCTGCTGGTCGGGGTGGTGCTGAACAATCTGGCCTGGTTCCTGGCCGCCCAGCTGGTGTTGCCGCTGGCGCCCGCGCTGATGCTGGTGGCGGCGGCGCTGGTGGCCAACCTGGCCATTGGCTACCTGTCCGAGACGCGCCGGCGCCGCCTGCTGGCGCGGCAGTTCGCCACCTACGTGCCCCCCGAACTGGTGCGCCAGATGCTGCGCCACCCCCAGCGTTACGACATGCAGGCGCGCACCGAGCAACTCACCGTCATGTTCTGCGACCTGCACGGCTTCACCGCGCTGGCCGAGCGCCTGGGTCCGCTGGAGGTGCAGGCGCTGCTGAACGAGGTGCTTAGCCGCTTCACCCAGATCATCGCAGCGCATGGCGGCACCATCGACAAGTACGTGGGCGACTGCGTGATGGCCTTCTGGGGCGCGCCGGTGGCCATGTCTGACCACGCGCGCCGCGCCGTCGACGCCGCGCTTGGCATCATCGACGCCCAGCAGGCGCTCAACGCCGAACGCCGCGCCGCCGGCCAGCCCGAGGTCTCGGTCGGCATCGGCCTCAACAGCGGCCTGATGTCGGTCGGCAACATGGGCTCCGACGTGCGTCGCGCCTACACCGTCATCGGCGATGCCGTCAACCTGGCGGCACGGCTGGAGCCGCTGACCCACACCTACGGCGTCAGCCTGATCGCCAGCCAGGCCACCACCGAGCAGGCGGCGTCCGCCGGCCACCGGTGGCAGGAGTTGGATCGCGTGCGCGTCAAGGGCAAGGACCAGGTGGTGCGCATCCATACCGTGCGCGCTGCGCCTGGTGCCACAACGCCCGCGCTGGAGGATGAGCTGGTGCTGTGGCAGCAGGTGCTGGCCGACTGGCGCGCCGCACGCTTCGGCGCCTGCGCCAACCGCCTGGTCGAACTGCGTGCGCACAGACCCGACTTCGCGCTCTACAAGCTGTACGCCGAGCGCGTGGCGGCCTGCCTGAGCGGACCGCTGGACCCGAACTGGGATGGGGTGGCCGAATTCGATATCAAGTGACTTGGCCTGGTCGGTTTGTCGCGCGGCAGAGCACCGCTTTTTGCGGAGCCTGCTGACTCGAGCCATTGCGGTGCAAAGCCGGATTCCCTGATGCATCGGGCAGCGGCCGTCCGTCCCCCGCATTGGCTAGGCCAATCCGGTGAAAGCAGCAGAATCAGGGTTCGCGACCTGGACTTGCACGCATCGTCCAGCCAGGATGTCAGGTGGCTCTGCGCATGCCGGTTCATGGATTGACGCATCCATCAGCCAATGCTTTTTTGGGAGGCAAGCGGCCATGAAGGCAAATCTCGGAACCCTGGAAAAAGGCTTCACGCTCATCGAATTGATGATCGTGGTGGCGATCGTGGGCATTCTGGCGGCGGTGGCGTTGCCAGCCTATCAGGACTACAGCCGGCGGGCCAAGGTCTCTGAGATCGTGCTGGCAGCCTCGGGCGCCCGCACCTGTGTCACCGAAGTCATTCAATCCAGCGGCATCGCCGGCGTCGGCAGCTGTGCTGGCGATGACTTCAAGCAGACCCAATATGCCAAGACGCTCGCCGTGGCGGACGACGGAAAAATCACGGTCGGCGGGCAGATCGACGAAATCGATGTCACCGTCAACCTGACGCCGACCCTGGCGCAGGGCGATGCGAACCACGTCGCCAGCTGGACATGCGACGGCACGCCGGTGGAACTCATGCCAGGTTCATGCCGGGGTGCTGCGAGTTCGCCCTGATTGTTCAAGTCATCAACATGAAGGAGCTTCGGCTCCTTTCTTTTTGCATCACGGTGCGTTTGCCCTCGGAGCCGAGATTCCATCTCGGGCCCGTGGCGCGCGGAACCTGAGCATGGCGTTGCCACGAGTGCGCCTTGCCGGGTGGCTCCTCCTTGGCACAATCGCCGTCCATGCCGCCCGCCTCCCCGCGCGCCGCGCTGCTGGTCGCCGCGCTGACCCTGCCCTGGCTGTGGCCGTTCACCTCCGGCCCGACGGCGGCGACGCAGCCCTACCTGGTGGGCATGGGCCTGGCGGCAGTGGCCTGGCTGCTCTGGCCGGCGCGCGCGCCTGAGGCAGCGGCGCGCTTGACGGCGCTGGCCTGGCTGGTGGCGGCTGCGTCGAGCGCGGCGATCGCGCTGCTGCAGTACTTCGACCTGGAGGCGCCGTTCTTCCCCTGGATCAACATCGCCGAGCCGCGCCAGGCCTTCGGCAACCTGCGCCAGCCGAACCAGCTCGCCTCGCTGCTGCTGATCGGCGCGCTGGCGCTGCGCTGGCATGTGCAGCAGGGCCGGTTGTCGCGTGCACCGGCTGCCGCGCTGCTGCTGCTCCTGATGGCGGCGTTGGCGGCGACGGCCTCGCGCGCCGGACTGCTTGAGCTGCTGGCCTGCGGCGCGCTGGCGCTGTGGTGGGCGCGCGCCGGATGGGTGACGGCGGGCGCAATGGTTGGCGGTCATGCGGATCGCGTGCGTGCGGTGGGTCCGAACACCGGCCGGGCGGTGGGCGCCGCGCTGCTGCTGTACGCGCTGGCGATGCTGGCGCTGCCAGTGCTGGCGCAGTGGGCCGGCGTGGCCGAGGGGCGCGACATGCTCACGCGCTTGCGCGACGGGGCATCAAGCTGCGGCAGCCGCCTGGTGCTGTGGCGCAACGTCCTGCAGTTGATCGCGCTCAAGCCCTGGCTGGGCTGGGGCTGGGGTGAACTGGACTATGCGCATTACATGACGTTGTACGAGGGCGCACGCTTTTGCTACATCGTCGACCACGCGCACAACCTGCCGCTGCACCTGGCGGTGGAGCTGGGTCTGCCGGTGGCCCTGCTGACCTGCGCGCTGCTGGGCTGGCTGGTCTGGCGCGGCCGCCCCTGGCGCGCGCAAACGCCCACGCGCCAGCTCGCCTGGGGCGTGCTGGCGGTGATCGTCATCCACAGCATGGTCGAGTACCCGCTGTGGTACGCATCCTTTCAGATCGCGGCCGCGATCAGCGCATGGCTGCTGTGGATGACGCGGGGAGCGTCATCGTCGTCCGATGCGAGCACGAACACGAGCCGTCATTGCGGCGCAAGCCGGAATGGCGGTGATGGCACGCCGGATGCCGTGCGGCGCTTGCCCTGGCCGCGCGCGCTGGCCGCCGGCCTGCTGCTGGCCGCCGTGTCCTACGCCGCTTGGGACTACCGCCGCGTCAGCCAGCTGTACCTGCCGGCCGCTGCGCGTGCTGCGTCCCATCGTGGAGATGCGATGGCGCAGGCGCGCCGATCCTGGCTGTACGCCAATGTGGTGCGCTTCGCCGAAGTGACCAGCCAGTCGGTGACGTCCGACAATGCCGCCTGGATGCTGCCCGTGGCCCTGCAGACCCTGCATTTCTCGCCCGAGGCGCGCGTGGCGACCCGGGTCATCGAGAGCGCGGCGCTGCTGGGCCATGACGACATTGCGCGCGCCCACCTGGCGCGATTGAAGGCGGCGTTTCCGCAGGCCTATGAGCAATGGTCAGCGAGCCATGCGCGGTTGCTGGAGGCGTTGGGCGGCGATTCGTAGGCGACGCTGAGCGCAGCGCAACCCCACCCAACTCGCTCTGGACCTCGACCATCGTCATCGACGCCGCGCCAGGCCTCATTCGCCATTGGTCATCCGCTGCCGGGTGGTTCAGACGTGGATCGCCCGGTCCAGCGCCCGCAGTGCGGCCTCCTGCATTGCTTCGCCCAGGGTTGGATGCGCGTGGACGATGGCGCCGACGTCCTCCAGCCGGGCGCCCATCTCGATGCTGTGGCCGAAGGCGGCGGCCAGCTCCGACACGCCGGGGCCGACCGCCTGCCAGCCCAGGATCAGGTGGTTGTCCTGGCGCGCGACCACGCGCACGAAGCCCTCGCCGCCTTCCATGCCGAGTGCGCGGCCGTTGGCGGCAAACGGAAAGTGGGCGCTCACGTGGGCGATGCCTGCGTCGGTGGCATCCTGGCGCGTCTGGCCGGCCACCACCACCTCGGGGTCGGTGAAGCACACGGCCGGGATCGCCAGCGGGGCGAACTCGCGCCGCTGGCCGGCGATGCATTCGGCCGCCACCACGCCCTGCGCCATGGCGCGGTGCGCCAGCAGCGGCGCGCCGGTGACGTCGCCGATCGCCCACACGCCCTGCATCGAGGTGCGGCAGCGCGCGTCAACCCGGATCGCGCCGCCGTTCATGGCGAGTTGCAGCGATTCGAGCTTGAAGCCGGCGGTGCGCGGCCGGCGCCCGACGGCGACCAGCACCTTGTCGGCCGGCACCACGAACTGGTCGGCGTGGCCGCTGCGCACGTGCAGGCCGTCGCCGGCGCGCGTCATCCCCTCGGCGATGCCGCCAGTGTGTACCACCACCCCCAGGCGCCGCAGCGCCGCCAGCACCGGCTTGCACAGCTCCTCCTCGTAGGCCGGCAGCACGCGGCCGGTGGCCTCGATCACGGTCACCTCGGCGCCCAGCTTGCGCCAGGCCATGCCCAGCTCGAGCCCGATGTAGCCGGCGCCGACCACCGCCAGGCGGCCCGGCAACTCGGTGAAGGCCAGCGCCTCGGTCGACGACACCACCGGCCCGCCGAACGGCAGGCCGGGCAGCTCGATCGGCTCGGAGCCGGTGGCCAGCAGCAGGTGCTGGCCATGCCAGCGCTGGGGCTCGGCGTCGGCGCGCGCCACTTCCACCGTCTTGCCGTCGACGATGCTGGCCCAGCCCTGCACCACCTCGACGCCGTGCTTGCGCAGCAGCGCGCCGACGCCGCCGGTCAGGCGCGTGACCACGCCCCGCTTCCATTGCTGCATCGCCGCCAGGTCGATGGTGGGGCTGCTGGCACGGATGCCGAGCGGCGAGGTGCCGCTGGCGGCGCGCGTGACATGCTCGAACTGCTGCGCCGCGTGGATCAGCGCCTTGGACGGGATGCAGCCGACGTTGAGGCAGCTGCCGCCCAGCGCGCCGCCCTCGATCAGCGTGGTGGCGACGCCCAGCTGCGCGGCGCGAATCGCGGCCACGTAGCCGCCGGGGCCGCCGCCGATGACGAGCAATTGGGTGGTGTGGGTCTTCATGACGGCATCACTCCACGAACAGCAGCGCCGGCGTTTCCAGCAGCGCGCGCACGGCCTGGATGAAGCGCGCCGCGTCCATGCCGTCGACCATCCGGTGGTCGAAGGACGACGACAGGTTCATCAGCAGGCGCGGCAGCACGGCGCCGCCGCGCCAGGTCGGGCGCTCGACGATGCGGTTGACGCCGACGATGGCGACCTCGGGGTGGTTGATCACCGGCGTCGAGGCGATGCCGCCCAGGGCGCCCAGGCTGGTGAGGGTGATGGTCGAGCCGCTCAGCTCGTCGCGCGTGGCCTTGCCCTCGCGCGCGGCGCCGGCCAGGCGCTCGATCTCGCGCGCGCAGGCCCAGGGATCCATCGCCTCGGCGTGGCGCAGCACCGGCACCATCAGGCCGCCATCGGTCTGGGTGGCGATGCCCAGGTGCACCGGCTGGTGGCGGGTGACGACACCGGCATCGTCGTCGTAGCGCGCGTTGATCTGCGGAAACTCGCGCAGCGCCAGCACCATGGCGCGCGCCAGCAGCGGCAGCAGCGTCAGCTTGCCGCGCTCGGCGGCGTAGCGGGCGTTGAGCGCGCTGCGCAGCGCTTCCAGCTCGGTGACGTCAATTTCCTCCACGTAGCTGAAGTGCGGGATGCGGCGCTTGGCCTCCCGCATCTTCTGCGCGATTTTGCGGCGCAGGCCGATGACCGGGATCTGCTCCTCGCCGTCCAGCCGGCGGTAGCGCGACGGGTCGCCGGTTGACGGTGCGGCGTCGCGGCTCGCCAGATAGGCATCGAGATCGGCGTGGGTGATGCGACCGGCCGGGCCGCTGCCGGGCACGAATTGCAGCGCCACGCCGAGGTCCCAGGCGCGCTGGCGCACCGCGGGCGAGGCGAGTGGCTTTTCGCCCGGGGTGCGGGTAACGGCGGGTGCGGTGGCCGGGGGCATAACGGCGGGGGCGGCCGGGGCAGGTGGCGTGCGCGCCTCGGCTGGCTTGACCGCGGGCGGGGATGCAGATGCGGATTCCGATTGGGTCGCCGGCGCTGGTTCCGCCGGGGCCTCGGCATCCTCTGTGGGCGCTGCTGGTGCGTGCGCGCCTGCGCTCGTCACTGGTCCGGCGGCCGGCGTGCCGGCTGCCGCAGCGGGGCCGGCACCGGCCGCGACGTTGCCGGCGCCCTCGACTTCGAGCCGGATCAGCTCGGCCCCCACCGCCAGCGACTGGCCCGGCTGGCCGCCCAGGCGCAAGACCGTGCCGGCCACCGGCGAGGGGATTTCCACCGTGGCCTTGTCGGTCATCACGTCGGCCACGACCTGGTCCTCGTGCACGGCGTCGCCGGGCTGCACGCGCCACTCGACCAGTTCGACCTCGGCAATGCCTTCGCCGATGTCGGGCATCTTGATGGCGTACTGTCCCACGGCTTCAGCCCTCCATCACGCGTTGCAGCGCCGCGCCGACGCGCGCCGGGCCGGGGAAATACAGCCACTCGTGCGCGTGCGGGTAGGGCGTGTCCCAGCCGGTCACGCGCTCGATCGGTGCTTCCAGGTGGTGGAAGCAGTGCTCCTGCACCAGCGCCGACAGCTCGGCGCCGAAGCCGCCGGTGCGCGTGGCCTCGTGCACGATCACGCAGCGGCCGGTCTTGCGCACCGAATCGACCACCGTGTCCAGGTCCATCGGCCAGATCGAGCGCAGGTCGATGATTTCGGCGTCGATGCCGGTCTCGCGCGCCGCCGCCTCGGCGACCCAGGTCATGGTGCCGTAGGTCAGCATCGTCACCTGCGCGCCGGCGCGGAACACCGCCGCCGAGTCGAAGGGCACGCGGTAGTAGCCCTCCGGCACCATGCCGAGCGGGTGCTTGGACCAGGGCACGATGGGCCGGTCGTGGTGGCCGTCGAATGGGCCGTTGTAGAGCCGCTTGGGCTCCAGGAAGATCACCGGGTCGTTGCACTCGATGGCGCTGATCAGCAGGCCCTTGGCGTCGACCGGGTTGCTCGGCATCACGGTGCGAATGCCGCACATGTGCACGAACATGGCCTCCGGGCTCTGGCTGTGCGTCTGGCCGCCGTAGATGCCGCCGCCGCAGGGCATGCGCACCACGATCGGGCAGCTGAAGTCGCCGGCCGAGCGGTAGCGCAGGCGCGCCGCCTCGGAAACGATCTGGTCGGTGGCGGGGTAAAAGTAGTCGGCGAACTGGATCTCGGCCACCGGCCTGAGGCCGTAGGCGCCCATGCCGATGGCGATGCCGACGATGCCGCTTTCGTTGATCGGCGTGTCGAAGCAGCGCGTCTTGCCGTACTTGGCCTGCAGCCCCTCGGTGACGCGGAACACGCCGCCGAAGTAGCCCACGTCCTCGCCGAACACCACCACCGTGGGGTCGCGCGCCATCATCACGTCCAGCGCCGAGCGCAGTGCCTGGATCATGGTCATCGGCCTGGCCTCGCCGGCGGCGTCGGTGATCGGAGAAGCTTGTGCGGCGTCGTTCATAGCCCCAGCTCCTGGCGCTGGCGCCGCAGGTGCGCCGGCATGTGCTCGTACACGTCCTCGAACATGGTCGCGGGACTCACGCTGTGGCCGTCCAGCATGGTGCCGAAGCGCTCGGCCTGCTTCTGCGCCGCGGCGATCTCGGCTTCCAGTTCTTTCTGTACCTGCTGGTGCTCCTGCTCCGACCACCAGCCGCGCACGATCAGGTGTTTTTTTAGCCGCTCGATCGGGTCGCCGAGCGGAAAGCGCTGCCAGTCGTCGCCTGGGCGGTACTTGGTCGGGTCGTCCGAGGTCGAGTGTGCCCCCGCTCGGTAGGTCACCCATTCGATCAGCGTCGGCCCCAGGTTGGAGCGCGCGCGCTCGGCGGCCCACAGCGAGGCGGCGTACACGGCCAGGAAGTCGTTGCCGTCGACGCGCAGCGAGGCGATGCCGCAGCCGACCCCGCGGGCGGCGAAGGTGGTCCGCTCGCCACCGGCAATCGCCTGGAAGCTGGAGATCGCCCACTGGTTGTTGACCACGTTCAGGATCACCGGCGCGCGGTACACGTGGGCGAAGGTGAGTGCGGTGTGGAAGTCGGCCTCGGCGGTGGAGCCGTCGCCGATCCAGGCCGAGGCGATGCGGCTGTCGCCCGAGATGGCCGAGGCCATGGCCCAGCCGACCGCCTGCGGGTACTGCGTCGCCAGATTGCCCGACAGGCTGAAGAAGCCGGCGCGCTTGTACGAGTACAGCACCGGCAGCTGGCGACCCTTCATCGGATCGCACTCGTTGCTCATCAGCTGGCAGATCAGCTCGACCAGCGAGATGTCGTCGCGGCTCAGCACCAGGCCCTGCTGGCGGTAGGTGGCAAAGCACATGTCGCCCGGCTGCAGCGCCGCGGCCTGGGCCACGGCGATGGCCTCCTCGCCCAGGCAGGTCATGTAGAAGGAGGTCTTGCGCTGGCGCTGGGCGATGATCATGCGGGCGTCGAAGATGCGCGTCTTCATCATCGAGCGCAGGCCGCGGCGCAGCAGGGTTTCGTCGACCTCGGGCGCCCACGGCCCGACCGCGTTGCCGTCGGCGTCGAGCACGCCGATCAGCGCGTAGGCCAGGTCGGCGGTGGCGAAGTGCGTGGTGTCGATCGGCGGCTTGCGCACCGCGCCGGGCTCGGACAGCCGCAGGTAGGAGAAATCGGTCGATTCCCCGGGGCGGCCGGAGGGCTCCGGCACGTGCAGCCGCAGGCGTGTCTGCTCAGTCATGCGCTGGTCTCCTCTGGCGCCGCATGAAGCCCCTTATACGCCGATGCGGCTGGCCTGTCGCGCAGTGGGGAGATCGGGCGGATGATCGCCCATGACGCGCTCTGGCAAGCGCGTGATCTCGGCCTGCGGCCATCGATGACGCGTGCTGCGCACGCATGACTGAGATCATGGCGCCAAGGGCGCCGTCATCGAAGGTGAAGCCGAGGTCATGTGCCGCCAGGCGCGGTCATCGGGCCACGTAGCTGCCCGACTTGCCCCCATGCTTTTCCAGCAGACGCACGCCGGTCATCACCATGCCGCGATCGGCCGCCTTGCACATGTCGTAGATCGTTAAGAGGGCGACCTGCACGGCGGTCAGGGCTTCCATCTCGACGCCGGTCGGGCCGGTGGTTTCCACCGTCGCGGTGCAGGTGACGGCGGCGGGTTCGCGCGAGGTGGCGAATTCGACCGCCACGCGCGACAGCGCCAGCGGGTGGCACAGCGGGATCAACTCGCTGGTCTTCTTGGCCGCCATGATGCCGGCGATGCGCGCGATGCCCAGCACGTCGCCCTTCTTCGCGCTGCCGGACTCGATCAGCGCCAGCGTGGCCGCTTGCATCTCGATGCGGCCGCCGGCCACCGCCACCCGGTGCGTGGCCGGCTTGGCGCCGACGTCCACCATGTGGGCCTGGCCCTGGGCGTCGAAATGGGTCAGGGGCGAGGCTGGCGTGGTCATGACAAGGCGTTACAGGGCTGGGAACATGGGCGGGCTGCGGGCATCATACGGGGCGTTTGGTTTGTATTGGCGGGCGGCCCCGGGCGCCGTCCGCGTCACGGGCGAGCATCTTGAGCACCACACACCGCAAGACCCGCACCAGGTTGCCACATGCAGTGCTGGCATTGGCGGCCCTGGGCGTTGCGCTGCCCGCGGCCTGGGCGCAAGCGCCGGCTGGCGTGCCCACGCCAGCGGCGGCGCGCGGCCTGCCTTCGCTCGGCGACGCCGGCGACATGACCACGCTGGAAGAGCGCAAGCTGGGCGACGCCATCATCCGCGAGTTGTACCGCGACCCGGCCTACCTGGACGACCCGGTGATCGGCGAGTATGTCGATGGTCTGTGGCGCACGCTGCTGGCCGGCGCGCGCGCGCGCGGCGAGCTGCCGCCCGAGCTCGACGAGCGCTATGCCTGGCAGGTGCTGCTGGGGCGCGAGCCGACCATCAACGCCTTCGCGCTGCCGGGCGGCTACTTCGGCCTGCACACCGGGCTGGTCGGCGCCGTTACCTCGCGCGACGAACTGGCCTCGGTGCTGGCGCATGAGCTGTCGCACATCACCCAGCGCCACATCCCGCGCATGCTGGGCCGGCAGGACCGGCAGGCGCCGCTGATGATGGCCGCCATGGTGCTGGGCGCGATCGCCGCCAGCAAGAACCCGCAGGCCGGCGCGGCGCTGGCGGTGGGCGGGCAGGCGGCCTTCATCCAGCAGCAGCTCAACTTCTCGCGCGACATGGAGCGCGAGGCCGATCGCATCGGCTACGGCGTGCTGACGCAGGCCGGCTTCGCGCCCGAGGGCTTCGCCAGCATGTTCGAGAAGCTGCAGGCCGCCTCGCGCATCGACGACAACGGCGACTGGCCCTACCTGCGCAGCCACCCGCTCACCACCCAGCGCATCGCCGACATGCAGCAGCGCCAGCAGAGCGTGGGACGCCGGGGTGATCCCCCGGCGGATCTGGAAGCGCTGTTGCTGGCCGGCCGCGCGCGCGTGCTGGGCCGCCCCGGCGTCGACGTGCTGCGCGCCTGGGCTGGCGAACCGGCGCAATCCGGGTTCGAGCAACTGCCGCTGGCGCGCCGTGCCGGTGCCTTGTATGCTGCCGCGCTGGCCCAGGCCGAGTTGCGCGACCTGGGCCAGGCGCAGGCGCTGGCGGCGCGGTTGGCGGCGCTGGTGGCGTCCGATGCGCGCGCGGCGCATCAGGCGCGGCTGCTGCAGACCGAGCTGGCGCTGCAGGCCGGTGCGCCGGCGCGTGCGCTCGAACTGCTGCCGGCGCAGGCGCGCCCGGCAGGTGATGGCGCCAGCAGTGGCCCGGCGGGTCAGGCCGGGCGCGCCGTGCTGCTGCTGCGCGCGCAGGCCTTGATCCGCAGCGGCCAGGCGGCCGACGCGGCCGGCGCGCTGCAGACCTGGGTCAGTGATCACCCTCGGGACGCCGGCGCCTGGCAGGCACTGGCGCAGGCGCACGCTGCGCAGGGTCGCACGTTGCGCGCGCTGCGTGCCGAGGGCGAGGTGCAGATGGCGCGCATGGATTACGCCGGTGCCGTCGATCGCTGGCGCGCGGCGCAGGACCACTCGCGCCAGCACCCCGGCGACAACGCCGACCTGATCGAGGCCAGCATCATCGACACGCGCCTGCGCGTGGCGCAGGAGGCGCTCCGACAGCAGCGCGAGGAAGAAGCCAAGCAGCGCTGATGGAATGATGAAATGACGAAATGACTTCGCCGCTGGCGCGGCGTCAATGACGGCGGGCGGAGCCGCCGGTCATGTGGTCATTGATGCGCAGCGCGGTCATGCGCCGCAGGCGCGTCATCCAAGCCGTTCGAGCAGGCCATCGATCACCAGGCCCAGCGCCGAATAAATCAGCGAGCCGAGCAGCGCGGCCCAGAAGCCGTTGACGTGAAAGCCGCTCAGCACGCCCGAGGCGGCCCAGAACATCAGCGCGTTGATGACGAACAGGAACAGGCCCAGCGTGATCAGCGTGATCGGGATCGTCAGCACCACCAGGATCGGTCGCACCAGCATGTTGAGCAGGCCGATGACGACCGCCGCCAGCAGCGCCGAGCCGAAGCTGGCCACCGTGACGCCGCTGCTGTAGATATAGGCCACCAGCAGCAGCGCCGCGGCGGACAGCAACCATTTGAGGATCAGTTTCATGCCGCCAGCATAGCGCAGCGCCGGCGGCGCGGACGTGACCTCAGGTCGGACCGGCTTCGGTGTCTGCGGGGCCGCCGTCTTCAGCCGGCTTGCGCCGGGTGGCCAGCCAGGCGGCGCCCAGCACGCCGGCCACGCACAGCGCGGCCACCGCCCAGCGCAGTGCGTTCACCGGTGCCTCGCGGGTGCCGAACCATGGCGCCAGCACCGGCTCGCCCGTGATCATCGAGGCCGCCGTCCAGGCCAGCACGGCGGCGCCCAGGTAGATGATGACCGGGAAGCGGTCGACCAGCTTCAAGACGATGGTCGAGCCGAACACCACGATCGGCACGCTGATCAAGAGGCCGATCACCACCAGGTCCATGGCGCCGTGCGCGGCGCCGGCCACGCCCAGCACGTTGTCGATGCCCATCAGCGCGTCGGCGATGACGATGGTCTTCATCGCGCCCCAGAAGGTGCTGGCGGCCGGGCCGTGCTCGCCGTCGTCCTCGCCCTGGTCGGCGATCAGCTGGTAGGCGATCCACAGCAGGCCCAGGCCGCCGACCAACATCAGGCCGGGAATCTTCAGCAGCCAGACCACCACCAGCGTCATCAGCGTGCGCACGGCGATGGCGCCGACGGTGCCCCAGACGATGGCTTTCTTCTGCAGGTGCCTGGGCAGGTTGCGCGCGGCCAGCGCGATCACGATGGCGTTGTCGCCGGCCAGCACCAGGTCGATCAGGATGATGGCCAGCAGGGCGGACCACCAGGGCGCGGACATGAATTCCATGAGAGAAGCTCCGAAGTTGACGATGCCAGGCCGCCGTGGCGAAGCGGGTCGCGGACAAGGCTTGGAGCGATTCGGGTGATGGGCGCGGCGCGGGCCACACGTTCACCGGCAAGGCAGCAAGACCAGGATTCCTCGACCAGCCACGCCTAAGCGGGTCTTGATCGAAGGTCTTGCTCGGCGAGCCGATCTTGCGCTGAGGCAAGCCGACCGCCCGACGGGCCGGAAACGGTGCGGGCATGGCGCCCGGCGCTTCGTATTGACGACCCGCCGAAGCCGCGCCAGAGTCAATGGTCTTGCGCGCAGCGGGGGAGCTACTCCCCTTCGGACAACCCGTAATTAGACCATTATCGGGTCAGCTTGGCAACTTGCCCTTGGCGACCCTGGTCCAGGTCGCTCGCCGCAGCGGTAATGCGCTCGCGCGCCCGTTCGGCATAGCGGTTGAAGCGCCAGGCCGTGCCCTCGGCCGCGATGCGGCGCCACACGGCGCGCTTGGCGAATGGGCTCATGGCCGGCCAGTGCTGCACCTCGTGCTCGGTGCGGCCGCAGCCCTTGCAGACCGCGTCGCCCTGGCTGGTGGAGCAGATCGCGATGCAGGGCGCGTCGGGCATGCTGGCGTACCAGGCGAGCCAGGCCTCGCGCGCGGCGGTGGGCAGCGTGGTGGCGTCCAATTCTTCCTGGCGCTGGTAGGCCATGCGCGCGTACACCTCGGCCAGTGCCGCCACCTCGGGGGCCAGCGCACCGCCCGTGGCCGGTGGGTAGCGTGCGCGCCAGTGGTCGAGCGCGGCCTCGACGTCGGTGATGTGGATCCGATCCATCGTCGGGCATCATAGGATGCTGCTGTTGGTGCGCGCTGCGACTGGCGCCCTGGCCCGCGCGCGTTGCGGTTGAACCGCGCCGGTGCGCCCAGCTCCAATGACCAGCAGCGCCCCCGCACCGCGGCAAGCGTCTCCAAAGCCATCCATGCACGATCAGACCACCGCCCCCGCCCGCCCCACCCCTCGCCGTCGCGGCTGGCTGTGGCTGAGCCTGCTGGCCAATGTCTTGCTGGCGTGGTGGCTGTGGCGCGCGCAGGCGCCCGCACTGCCGGATGTGCCGCTCCCGGCCGGTGAATCGGTGGTGCTGCGCACGCCGGGCGGGCGGCTGGAAGTGGCCGAGCTGAAGCGGCTGGAAAGCTTCGAGGTCGCGCGCGATCACACCCTGCTCGGGGTGCCGGTGGGCAGCAGTTTTTCGCGCATTCGGGTGCCGGCGCATTACCGCAGCCACGTCGAGCTGGCCAGCGAATGGGCCGTGCGCGTGCAGCCCGATGGCCACGTGCGGGTGATCGCGCCGCGTCTGCAGCCGACGCTGCCGGTGGCCATTGACACCGGGCAGATGGAAAAGGAATCGCGCGGCCTGTGGTCGCTGTTCACCGGGCCGGGTCAGTTGGATGCGCTGGAACAATCCATCACCGCCTCGCTGGCGCGCAAGGCCGCCACTGCGCCCATGCTGGCGCGCCAGCGCGAAGCCGCGCGCGCCACGGTGGCCGAGTTCGTCGCTCAGTGGTTGATGACGCAGACCGAATGGCAGCCGCACGCCGGCAATCGGGTCGAGGTGCTGTTCGCCGACGAGCCGATCGAGGCGCTGGATGCCGTCTGCGGCGGCGAGCCGGGTTGCGCGGCGGCGCGGCTGAATGCTGCCGGCCTGTGATCGTGCGTGCTGCACTCGCCCGCGACCACCGGCACACGGCAGTGCGCGATGACAAATGATCGGCACTGGCGCGCCATGACCTCGCCCCGCGGCCTTCGATGGTGCGCCGCACGGTGCATGAATTCATGATGTCGTCCGCGGGACGACGTCCCCGGTTTTCACCGGGGCAGGCATTGAAGGTGAAGCCAGAAGCCCCGCGCTCGTCAGCGCGCGGTCATTTGTGATGTTGTCCTGAGTGCCGGCGCGCCATGGCGCCGAGCGCCAGCAGCCACAGGCCCAGGCCCCACAGCAGTCCAGTGGCGCCGCCGCCATCGTCCTCGTCGTTGCCGGTGCTGACGACGACGTAGTTGTCGGCCGAGCGGCCATAAGAATCGGTTACCAGCAGGCGGAACACCCATTCGCCGTGTGCGTCGGGCAAGGCCACCGTCGCCATTGGTGCGTCGGCGTTGACGATGCTGACCGGGCTGCCCGAGACCTGGCTCCACTGGTAGGAGACGATGCTGGCACCCGATACCGCCGAGCTGCGGCGGCCATCCAGCGTGATCGTGCTGGCGGGCGCCACCAGGCCGATCGGCTCGATCTCCACTGCCGGGCTGAAGGCCAGTTGCAGTGCGCCTTCCGCGTCCAGGATGCCCGGCCCGCAGGTCTCGCGCGTGCAGTTGCAGGCCGAGTTGGCGGGCGAGCGGATGCTGCAACTGGGGTAGCTGGAATTGCTGGGGAAGGGCCGCGCGCCGGCCTGGATGCGCGCCACGATCTCGGCCGGAGTCAGGCTGGGGTTCACCGACAGCATCAGCGAGGCCACGCCGGCCGCCAGCGGCGAGGCGAAGCTGGTGCCCTGTTTGCTGTCGTAGATGTGCTCGCCGGGGCCGCGCGTGCCGGCGTTGGAGGTGGAATACAGGGTCGGTCCGGAGTCGGCCGGGCCGGGGCCGCCCGGGGCCATGATGCCGGTGTGGGGGCCGTAGCTGGAGTAGTAGGTCTTGAGGCCGTCGTGGCGCACCGCGCCGACCGCCAGCACGCCGGCGCAGTCGGCCGGTCGGGTCAGCTCGCGGTTCTCGTTGCCGGCCGCCACCACCACCAGGCTGCCGCGCCAGCCGGCCTCGTCGATCGCATCCTGGTACGCCGCCGGGCAGGCGGTGTCGCCGCCGAAGCTGACGTTGATGACCCGGGCCGGATTGGGGTTGAGCGGCACGCCAGCCACCGGCAGGCCGGCGGCCCAGCGGATGCCGTCAACCACGTCCGACAACCAGGCGCCGCACTTGCCCGATACCCGCACCGGCAGGATGCGTGCGCCCCAGCTGACGCCGGCGACGCCGCGCGCATTATTGGTGATGGCGGCGATCTGACCGGCGATGAAGGTGCCGTGCCAGGAGCTGTTTTCGGCCGGGCAGTCGGTAAAGCTCGAGGAGTTGGCTTCAGGGTCGGTGACCCAGTCGCCCGGATCCCAGGCGTCGGCGTCGCGGCCGTCGCCGTCGTTGCTGGTGTCGAGGTCGCTGATCAGGTCGTAGCCGGGCAGCAGCTTGGCCTGCAGGTCGGGGTGGCCGTAGGCGACGCCGGAGTCGACCACCGCCACCACCTGGGTGGCGCTGCCGGTTGTGTGGTCCCAGGCCGGTGGCAGGTTGATGGCTGCCGGGCCGCCTTCAGCGGGCGTGCGCAGATACCACTGCACGCCGTCGCGGTAGTACGGGTCGTTTGGCTCGGTCAGGCGCTTGAGACGCACGTCGGGCTCGACGTGGGCCACGGCCGGGTTCAGGCGCACGCGGCGCTCGGCGGCGGCCAGTTCGGCGCCCGCGAGCGGGCGCTCGAAGCGCAGCAGGTGGCTGCGGTTGCCGACCGCCATGGGTGCTTGAGTGCTGGGCAGACCGGCGTCGGCGGCCAGCGTGGTCAGGCGTTCGCGCAGCGCCTGTGGCGCTTCACGCCCGGTTGGCGCGTCCTTCAGCTGCACGATCAGCCCGCGCGCCACCGGCGCGGAATCGGCGGCAACGGCCGGTGCGCCTGTCAGCAGGGCGGCGCACAGCAGCAGGGTGGAAGTGGCGAAATGAAAACGGCTCATGCCGTGCCTTGTAGCATGAGCCGTATGACTGGTAAATCAGTCGAAGCGTGATTTACTTACTTTTTGCTCACCACCCGCACCATGTCCAGGCAGCGGTTGGAATAGCCCCACTCGTTGTCGTACCAGCTCACCAGCTTGACGAAGGTGTCGTCCATGGCGATGCCGGCCTCGGCGTCGAAGATGGACGAGCGCGGGTCGTGGCGGAAGTCGGTCGCCACCACCTTGTCCTCGGTGTAGCCCAGGATGCCCTTCATCTTGCCTTCGCTCTGGGCCTTCATCTCGGCGCAGATCTCGGCGTAGGTCGCCGGTTTTTCCAGCTCGACGGTCAGGTCGACCACCGACACGTTGGAGGTCGGCACGCGGAAGCTCATGCCGGTCAGCTTGCCGTTCAGGTCGGGCAACACCTTGCCGACCGCCTTGGCGGCGCCGGTGGAGCTGGGGATGATGTTCTCCAGGATGCCGCGGCCGCCGCGCCAATCCTTGTTGCTGGGCCCGTCGACGGTCTTCTGCGTCGCGGTGGCGGCGTGCACGGTGGTCATCAGGCCGCGCTTGATGCCCCACTTGTCGTGCAGCACCTTGGCCACCGGTGCCAGGCAGTTGGTGGTGCAGCTGGCGTTGGAGATGATGGCCTCGCCGGCGTACTTGGCGCAGTTGACGCCGTGCACGAACATCGGGGTGTCGTCCTTCGACGGCGCGCTCATGATGACCTTCTTGGCGCCGGCGTCGATGTGCTTTTGCGCCGCTTCCTTGGTCAGGAACAGGCCCGTGGATTCGATGATGATGTCGGCGCCGACCTCGCCCCAGTTCAGCTTGGCCGGGTCCTTCTCGGCCGTCAGGCGGATGCGGTTGCCGTTGACGATGAGGGTGCTGCCCTCGACCGCGATGTCGCCCTGGAACTGGCCGTGCACGCTGTCGTACTTGAGCATGTAGGCCAGGTAGTCGGGCTCCAGCAGGTCGTTGATGCCGACCACCTGGATATCCTGGTAGTTGGCGACTGCGGCGCGAAACACCATGCGCCCGATGCGCCCGAAGCCGTTGATGCCGATCTTGATGCTCATTACAGTTTTCCTCTTTGCTAGTTTCCTAAACGGCTGCTGCTCCAACCCATGTGTCGGCTGGAGCCGCGAAATCCAGGGAGTCAGCGCGCCAGCACGGCGCGCACGGTGTCGGCCACTTTCTCCGGCGTGAAGCCGAAGAACTCGAACAGCTTGGCCGCCGGCGCCGATTCGCCGTAACGATCGATGCCGACCACGGCGGCGACGCCATACTTCCACCAACCGTCGGTCACGCCCATCTCGACCGCGATGCGTGGCACGCCGGCGGGCAGCACCGACTGCTTGTATTGGACCGTCTGGCGATCAAACGCGCTGGTGCTGGGCATCGAGACCACACGCACGGCAATCCTATGTGTCGCCAGCAATTGCTGCGCCTTCAGCGCCAGCTGCACCTCGGAGCCGGTGGCGATGATCACCGCCCGCGCCTTCCCGCGCAGGCCGACGTCGGCTGGTTCGCTCAGCACGTAGGCGCCGCGGCTGATCTCGCCCAGGTCGCGCTTCGGAAGATAGGGCAGGTTCTGGCGGCTCAGCAGCAGCGCCGTGGGGCGGTCCTTGTTCTCCAGCGCCACCGCCCAGGCAATGGCCGTTTCGGCGGTGTCGGCCGGTCGCCACACGTCCAGACCCGGGATCAGGCGCAGGCTGGCGGCGTGCTCGATGCTCTGGTGCGTCGGGCCGTCCTCGCCCAGGCCGATCGAGTCGTGCGTGAAGACGTGGATCACGCGCTGCTTCATCAGCGCCGCCATGCGGATGGCGTTGCGGCTGTAGTCGCTGAAGGTCAGGAAGGTGCCGCCGTAGGGGATGAAGCCGCCGTGCAGCGCGATGCCGTTCATGATGGCGGCCATGCCGAACTCGCGCACGCCGTAGTTGATGTGGAAGCGCGCGCTGATGGCCGGCGCGGTGGCCTTGACGCTCACCTCGGGCAGCGGCGCGGGGGCGGCGTTGGTGGCTTCGTCTTCCTTGCCGACGCCGTTGTTGCCGCGCTCGAACTGGGTCTCGCGTTCAGGCTTGGCCTCGGGCAGTACCACTGAGCCATCGTCGTTGAAACGCAGCGCCGTGGTGAAAGAAGTGTTGGTGAGGTTGGAGCCCGTCAGGTCGGCGCTGCCTCCGATCAGTTCCGGCAGCGCGGCGGTGAAAGCCTCCAGCGCGATCTGGCTGGCCTTGCGGCTGGCTACGGTCTCGGCTTTCTTGTGCGCCTCGACGGCGGCGTCGACGGCGACCTGGGCGAAATTCTTCGGCAACTCGCCGGCCATGCGGCGCTTGAAATCGGTGGCCAGGTGCGGGAAGGCCTTGGCGTAGGCGGCAAAGCGGGTGTCCCAGCGCTGTTCGGCATCGGCGCCGGCAGTCCTGGCATCCCAGGCGGCGTAGACCTCGGCCGGAATTTCGAACGACCCATGGGGCCAGCCCAGCGCCTCGCGCGTGAGGGCGATCTCGCTCGCGCCCAGCGGCTCGCCATGCGCCTTTGCGGTGTCCTGGCGGTTCGGCGAGCCCTTGCCGATGTGGGTGCGGCAGATGATCAGCGTCGGCCGGTCGGCGCTCTGTTTCGCCTCGCCGATGGCGCGATCGACGGCATCCGTGTCGTGGCCGTCGATCGGGCCGATCACGTTCCACTGATAGGCCTCGAAGCGCTGCGCCACGTTGTCGACGAACCAGGGCGCGACCTGGCCGTCGATGCTGATGCCGTTGTCGTCGTACAGGGCGATCAGCTTGTTCAGTTTCCAGGCGCCGGCCAGCGCGCAGGCCTCGTGGCTGATGCCCTCCATCAGACAGCCGTCGCCCAGGAACACGTAGGTGTGGTGGTCGACGATCGCGTGGTCGGGCCGATTGAACTCGGCCGCCAGCAGCTTCTCGGCCAGCGCCATGCCGACGGCGTTGGTCAGGCCCTGGCCGAGCGGGCCGGTGGTGGTCTCGACGCCGGGCGTGATGCCGACCTCGGGGTGGCCGGCGGTCTTGCTGTGCAGCTGGCGGAAGTCCTTCAGCTCCTGCAGCGGCAGGTCGTAGCCCGTCAGGTGCAGCAGCGCGTAGATCAGCATCGACGCGTGCCCGTTGGAGAGCACGAAGCGGTCGCGGTCGGCCCAGTGCGGGTTGGCCGGGTTGTGCTTCAGGTGCCGCGCCCACAGCGCCACCGCCATGTCGGCCATGCCCATGGGCGCGCCGGGGTGGCCGGAATTGGCCTGCTGCACGGCGTCCATGGCCAGGGCGCGGATGGCGTTGGCCATCGAGTTCTTGTCTGCCATCGGGAAGAAGCTCCGGAGGGGAAGAGGCGGCGGGAAACATTTGATTTTACAAGCGCCTCCCGGGGCTTGATCTACAGTACGCCGTCATGCGCTTTTCATTCTCGACCATCGAACCACCCCGCTGCTGCCCGCGCGCCACCTGCCGCGGCAGCCGTGCTGCGGGATGGGTGCATGCGCCCGCGGCCACCCCCGGCGCGAGGGCGCGCCGATGAGGTTGGGCCAGATGGCATCGTTGCGGCACACGCCCGACCCGCGCGCGCTGATCCTGGCTGCCGGCCGTGGCAAGCGCATGCGGCCGCTGACCGATACCTGCCCCAAGCCGCTGCTGCCGGTGCGCGGCAAGCCGCTGCTGCAATGGTGGATCGACGCGCTGCGCCGCGGTGGCGTGCGCGAGATCGTGATCAACACCGCTTGGCTGGGCGAGCAGATCGAGGATTACGGCGCCGGCCAGGCTGCGGTGGATGCGGGCGCGGTGCCGATCCGTTTTTCATCCGAGGGCCGTGACTTCGGCTATGCGCTGGAGACCGCGGGCGGCATCGCGCGCGCGCTGCCGCTGCTGGCGCCGGGCGCGGGTGACGTGTTCTGGGTGCTGGCGGGCGACATCCACGCGCCGGATTTCCGCTTCGCGCCCGAGGCCGTGCAGCGCTTCGTGCACGGCGGCCGGCTGGCGCACCTGTGGCTGGTGCCCAACCCAGCGCACAACCCCGACGGCGACTTTGCCATCGGCGCGGGCGGCTTGGCGCTGAACGAGGCGCCGGCGGGCGGCCTGCGCCACACCTTCAGCACCATCGCGCTGTACCGGCGCGCGCTGTTCGAGCCGCCCTGGTGCGATATCCTGCCCGGCAACCCGCAGGGCACGGCGGCGCCGCTGGCGCCGCTGCTGCGCCGCGCCATCGCGGCTGGCCAGGTCAGCGCCGAGCTCTACACGGGCGAGTGGGCCGATGTCGGCACGCCCGAGCGGCTGGCGGCGCTGAACGCCGCGGCGGCCTGATCGGCGCTTGATCAGCCCTCGTAGCGCACGCCCGAGTGCGCGGCGAGGTCGAAGGTGTCCTCCACGCGCACGGTTTCGGCGTAGATGCCCAGCCGGGCGCCGATGCCGCTCATGGGCGACTGCTGGGCCGTGGGATAGCCGGCATTGCCGTGGCGCTGCTGCCACTGGTCCCACAGGCGGTCGACGTTGCAGTGGTGCAGGAAGAACACCGGGTCGTTGGGCGAGCTGCTGGAGTTCATCTGGCCGCCGATCATGGCGTGCACGGTGTTGTGGAGCTTGACTTCCAGATACTTGCGCATGCTGTGGGACGCCCAGTTCTGAACCTGGCGCCCCCATGCCTCGACCAGTTCGCTGTCGTCCCAATCAATGTCGGACATCAGCATCATCTCATCGTAGGGTCCGATGTCGTAATCGGCGTAGTTGAGCAGGGCGCCGCGCGGATAGGCGGCCATGTATCGGTCGATGATGTCCAGGCTGTCGGCGGCCTGCCCCTCGGCACTGTAGTGGCGAGTCAGGCCCAGATCGACGAGCGGCGACTGGTCGGTGTCCGGCACGCCGTCGCCATCGGTGTCCGCGAACTCGTTGGGCGTGGCGTCGAAATCGGCCGCCATGGCCCACCGGCCGGCGCGGAAGGCGCCGGTCTTGACGAGGTGGGAATCGTTCGGGTCGCCGTTGCCGCCCAGGAAGTCGTCGGTGAAGATGCTCCGGTGAGAGCCCGGCTGCTGCCAGTCCCAGTACGGCAGGCACATCTCGGGATCACCCGAGACGCGCCGCATCTCCTGCTCGAAGCGCATCAGGAACTCGCGATGCCAGGGCAGGAAGCCGGCACACATGTGGGCGTTGCTGTGATCATCGAAGGCCGCCACGTGCACGCTGACGAAATAGTCGTAGGCGTTGGTGCTGGCGCGGTAGGCCGAGGGCGTGCGCTTCATGCCGTGCAGCGTGTCGATGAAGGTCTGGCGTTCGCTGGCCGACAGTCCGGTGACGTTGCGGCGGACCGACAGGACGACATCGTCATCGCCGCCGCAGCCGACCAGGCTGAGCGCTGCCACGCTGGCGCCGGAGAGGAGGAAGTGTCTGCGTTTCATGGCGGTCCTTTCTGTTCGGTGCAAGGGCGATCGGATGCAGGCGGTAACTGGTGACGATGATTTGACAGGTTCCGGCGGTATCTGCCTATCCCTGAATCTGGTGATTTTTCATCGGCGGGGCAGACCGGCGGTGCGCAGTACGATCCGACCATGTCCACCGTCTACGCCGACCGCCGCGCCCGCGTCGCCGCCCAGCTGGGCGAAGATGCCATCGCCATCCTGCCGACCGCGCCCGAGCGGCCGCGCAATCGCGACAGCCACTTTCCGTATCGTCACGACAGCTACTTCTATTACCTGACGGGCTTTGCCGAACCGAACGCCTGGCTGGTGCTGACCGCCGATGGGCGCAGCGTGCTGTTCTGTCAGCCCAAGGACAAGGAGCGCGAGATCTGGGACGGCATCCGGCTTGGCCCCGAGGCGGCGCCGGCGGCGCTGGGTGTCGACGAAGCGCATGCGGCCGCCGAGCTGGATGAGCGGCTGCCGAAGCTGCTGGAGAACAAGACCGTCGTCTGGTATCCGTTCGCCACCCATGCGGGGCTTGGAGCGCGCATCGACGGCTGGCTCGCGAGCGTGCGCGCCCGCGTGCGCTACGGCGCGCTGGCGCCCGAGGCGCAGCGCGACTTGTGCGCGATCCTGGACGAAATGCGCCTGATCAAGGACGCGCAGGAGCTGGGCATCATGCGCCGCGCGGCGCGGATCAGCGCCTTTGCCCACGTGCGCGCCATGCAGCGCAGCGCCGCCATGCGGCGTGCCGGCGAGGAGGTGCGCGAATACCACCTGGAGGCCGAGCTGCTGCACGAATTCCGCCAGCATGGCTCGCCGTTCCCGGCCTACGGCAGCATCGTCGCCGCCGGCGCCAATGCCTGCGTGCTGCACTACCGCGCCGACCAGGCGCCGATCCGCGACGGTGAACTGGTGCTGATCGACGCCGGCTGCGAGCTGGATGGCTATGCCTCCGACATCACGCGCACCTTTCCCGCCAATGGCAGGTTCAGCGGCCCGCAGCGCGCGCTTTATGAATTGGTGCTGGCCAGCCAGCAGGCGGCCATCGATGCCACCAAGCCCGGTGCGCGCTTCACCGACCCGCACGACGCGACGGTGAAGGTGCTGACGCAGGGCATGCTCGACCTGGGCCTGATCGACCGCAACCAGCACGGCACGCTGGACAACGCCATCGCCAACCGCGCCTACTTCGCCCACTACATGCACCGCACCGGCCACTGGCTGGGCATGGACGTGCACGACTGCGGCAGTTACGTCGAACCGGGCGAGGTCGGCCAGGTGAGCGAGCGCACCGACCCGCTGTCGGGCGAGTTGATCAAGGATCGGCCGAGCCGCATCCTGCGGCCCGGCATGGTGCTGACCATCGAGCCAGGGCTGTACGTGCGGCCGGGCGATGGGGTGCCGGAGCCCTTCTGGAACATCGGCATCCGCATCGAGGACGATGCCGTCATCACCGACAGCGGCTGCGAGCTGATCACGCGCGATGTTCCGGTGGACCCGGACGCGATCGAGGCACTGATGCGAATTTGACCTAAATCAAGTTTGCATCCTGGGATAACCCTAGGATGACATCTTGATCTGCTTCAAGGAAATGCCGTCATGACTGCGTCCCGTCTTCCTCGCGCCTGGGCATTTGTCGGCGCCGCTGCGCTGCTCGCCACCTGGCTGCCGGTTGCGGCGCAGCAGGCTGCTGCGCCGCAGGCCACGGCCGATACCGTCAAGCTGGCCGGCCGAGCCGTGCCGCAGATCGACCAGCTGCCCGCCGGCAAGCAGCGTGACCTGGTCCAGTACGGGCACGATCTCACGGTGCGCACCTTCGCCCTGATCGGCCCCGAGGTCAAGGACCGCAAGATGCGCTACGCCGGCAACAACCTGGCCTGCGCGTCCTGCCACCAGGAGGCGGCAGCCAAGCCGTTTGCCATGCCCTGGTCAGGCGTGAGTGCCACCTTTCCGCAGTACCGGGCGCGCGAGGACGACATCAGCACGGTGGAAGAGCGCGTCAACGGCTGCATGGAGCGCAGCATGAACGGCAAGGCGCTGCCGCTCGACTCGCGCGAGATGAAGGCCTTCGTCGCCTACGCGGCGTTCCTGTCCAAGGGCATCCCGGTGGGGGCCACGGTCGAAGGCGCCGGCATGGTGCAGAGCAAGATGCCGAACCGGCGTGCCGACCTCGGGGCCGGCGAGAAGGTCTATGCCGACAAGTGCGCCGTCTGCCACGGCGCCGACGGCCAGGGCATCCGCGCCGGCAAGGCCGGTGATGCGCAGGGCTACACCTTTCCACCGCTGTGGGGCAAGGACAGCTTCAACAACGGCGCCGGCATGAACCGGCTGGCCATGGCCACGCGCTTCGTCAAGCACAACATGCCGCAGGGCGCCAACTTCGAAGCGCCGCAGCTGAGCGACGACGAGGCCTACGACGTCTCGGCCTTCATGCTGTCCAAGGACCGCCCGATCAAGCCGCACCTGGATCGCGACTTCCCGGCGCGCTGGAACAAGCCGGTCGACTCCGCCTTCCCGCCCTACATGCTGGGCGCGCCGGCCGACCAGCACCGCTACGGCCCGCTGCCGCCGCTGGCCGAGAAGCAGAAGCAGATGGCCGAGGAAATCAAGGCCAAGGTGGCGGCCGAGCGCGCGGCGGCAAAGAAGCCGTAAGCCCGCGGATCGGCACCTGGCGCGGGTGCATGGCCGCGCGCCGGGTGCCGCCGGGCCCCCGCTGCCATCGCGGGCCTCACGCCTGGCCGGCGTGCTCGGCCAGCAGGCGCTCGATCTCGGCGTCCTTCTCGGCCCACAGCGCGGCCAGCCAGCCATGCACCTGAGCGCGGAACGTGGAATCGCCGCTGTAGTCGCCGTGGCAGAACTCGCGCGGGATCGGCCGCCGGTGCGCGCGCATCACGATCTCGGGCACGCCGCCGCAGGCGAACTGCCAGAAGGTCGGCCGCCCCGCGGGGTAGACGATGGTGACGTCGATCAGCGAGTCGAACTTCTCGCCCATGGCGTGCAGCGACAGCGCCATCGCGCCCGCCTTGGGCCGCAGCAGGTGCCGGTAGGGCGAGGCCTGCGCGGCGTGCTTGGCCGGCGTGAAGCGCGTGCCCTCGGGGAAGTTCATCACGCTGGTCGGCACCAGCGCGAACTTCTCGCAGGCGCGGCGCGTGGTCTCGCGGTCCTCGTCGCGCAGCGCCGGGTTGGCGCGCAGCGCGGCGGGGGAATGCCGCTTCATGAACGGAAAATCCAGCGCCCACCAGGCCAGCCCGATCACCGGCACCCAGATCAGCTGCTGCTTGAGGAAGAATTTCAGGAACGGGATGCGCCGGTTCAGCGTGTGCTGCAGCACGAAGATGTCGACCCAGGACTGGTGGTTGGCCTGCACCAGGTACCAGCCGGCGTAGGGCAGCTCTTCCACACCCGCCACGTCCCAGCGGGTGCGCTGGGTGAGGCGCATCCAGGCGCTGTTGCCGCTGATCCAGCGCGTGGCGATGCCGTTGATGGCCGGATCGAGCGCCAGCCGCACGCGTGGCAGCGGCAGGGCGAGCTTGAGCAGGGCCAGCACGAACAGCGGCAGGCACCACAGCAGCGTGTTCAGAATCAGCAGCGTGACGGCCAGAGCGCCGCGCAGGGTGGAGGACAAACGGTTCGCCATGCAAGTTTTCCTTTGGTCGCGCATCTTCGCCCAGAAGCCCTGCCCCGGCCTTGCAGCACATCAGCGTTTGCGCCGTCGCGTGACGTAGGCGCCGTGCTGGGGCATGATTTCCGTCCGGAGCTCGCGTGATGACCCGCCTGCCAGATTTCGACGATCGACTGCGGTGCGGCGCTGAGCGGCGTGGCGGCGCCGCTGCGGCGGCCGGCGCCGTGGCGCCAGCGCGTGACGCCAGCGGCATCCGCGTGCGCGCGGCCAACGTCGGCCTGGCTGCGCCGCTGGACCTCGGCGGCCGCCGCACGGTGCTCAGCGGCATCCGCAAGTCGCCGGTGGCGGCGCCCGTGATGGCCAGAGCGCTGGGGCTGGACGGTGACGAACAGGCCGACCCGAGCGTGCACGGCGGCCTGCAGAAAGCCGTCTACGCCTACCCGCAGGAGCATCTGGGATTCTGGCGCGGCGAGCGGCAGGCGCGCGGCCTGGGCCGGATCGACCAGGACATGCCGCCCGGCTTCATGGGCGAGAACCTCTCGCTGGAGGGTTTGCCGGAACAGCAGGTGTGGGTCGGCGACGCGCTGCGCTTCGAGGGCTCGGACTGCGTGCTGCGGGTGACCGGACCGCGCGAGCCCTGCGGCAAGCTGGGCATCGTGATGGGCTTTGCCGCCGCCGGCCGGGTGATGGTGCGCAGCGCGCGCTGCGGCTTCTACCTGGCGGTCGACACGCCGGGCTGGCTGGCCGCCGGCATGCGCGTGCAGCTGGTGCCCGGTGCCCGTGCGCTGTCGATTCCGGCGGCGGTGCGCGCCAAGTGGGCCAAGCACCGCAGCTGAGCCCGTCGAGAGGTCCTGAGCGCTTGTGAGGCTGCGCCGAGCCCTCGCGCCGCCCGCTCGCAACCGGTCCTTTTGTCCTTTGTCATCCACGCCGCGCCGCGGCGGGGCATGGCGCGCGAGCGCCGTCATCGGCCGCCGGTGAGTCTGGCCACGGCTTCCAGCAGCAGCGCGCACGCGACGCCCGCCACGGCGCCGGTCAGGTGGGCCGCATAGACGACGTTGAAGCCCCAGCCGCCGTCGAAGCCGATCGGCAGCGCCCAGCCGCGCTCCAGCACCAGCTTCAGCGCCAGCCCGCTCGTCAGCAGCAGCCCGATCTGGCGCGTGTGCCGCAGCAGCATGGCGCGCACCGCCAGCACCGCGGCGGCGGTGTGGACCAGGCCGGACAGGCCGTAATAGCCGCCGATGCTGGGCCAGGCGAGCAGGGCCAGCGTCGCGACCGGCCAGGCCAGCAGCAGCGCCAGCGTGTCGCGCGGCCGGGCCGGCAGCGCCGCGCCGAGGATCGCCAGCGCGCCCAGCGCCAGCACGTTGGCGAGGCCGTGCGTGGGCAGGAAATGCATCAGCGGGGCGGACCACAAGGTCCACGGCTGGACGCGCCAATGGTCGGCGTGCCAGATCCAGAACTGCGGGCGCAGCCATCCGCTGCTGCCGGCAAACCATGCCGCAACGCTGGCGCCGATCAGCAGCGCGCAGGTGGTGGGCCAGACGAACGAGGAGCGCATGGGGCGGCGCATGAAAGGATGGCGGCTGGCGCGTGCGGCGGCCAGGCTGCGGCGCGATGGGGTTGCATGTGGGGTGCCGCGGCTCAGGCGCCCGCAGTCGATGCGAACACCGCCTGCCACAGCGCCAGGATGGCGTCGCGTTCGCCTTGCAGGACCTCGGGCGGCAACTGGGTCGGCTGTTCGTCCAGGCGCGCCTGGTGCTGGTGCCGCCGCAGCGTGCGGTAGGCGTCGGCGGCGGCCTGGCCCATGCCGGCCGGCAGCAGGCCAGCGGCCTCCGCGCGCTGCAGCAGCGCGATGTTGCCGAGGTTGGGCGCCAGCTCGGGGTGCCGCGCGCTGTGCGCGAGCACCAGGTACTGGGTGACGAACTCGGCGTCGACCATGGCGCCGGGGCTGTGCTTGAGGTCGTACAGGCCGGCGCGCACCGGGTGCGCGGCGCGCATCTTCTCGCGCATGGCGACGATCTCGCTGCGCAGTGCCGCATGGTCGCGTGGCGCGGTGATGACCGCGTGGCGCACGGCGTCGAAGCGGTCGGCGAGGGGGTCTTCGGAGCTGTCGGCAGACGGTGTGTCGGGTGCCGCCGGACAGCGTGCGGGCACCATCCTCGCTCTGGTCATGGCCTGGTGCTCCCAGGTCCAGGCGGTGTTGCTGCCGCGGTTTTCCTGGTAGTCGGCGTAGGCGTCCATGCTGGTGACCAGCAGGCCCGAGCTGCCGTTGGGGCGCAGCGCGGTGTCGATCTCGTACAGGTCGCCTTCGCCGGTCTTTGCCGTCAGCCAGTTGATCAGCTTGCGCACCAGGGCGCCGTAGATTTCCTGCGCGTCTTCGTGCTCGTCGTCGAACACGAACACCAAGTCCAGGTCGCTGCCGTAGCCGAGCTCCTTGCCGCCCAGCTTGCCGTAGGCAATGATGCCCAGCCGCGGCTGCTCGCGGTGGCGCTGGCGCAGGTGCGGCCAGCACCAGCGCAGCGTCACGCGCAGCACGGCATCGGCCAGGGCCGACAGGTCGTCGGCCACCTGTTCGACCGTGATGCGGCCCTCGACGTCGCGCACCAGGGTGCGGAAGGTTTCGGCGTGCAGCGCGCGCCGCAGCAGGTTGAGCAGGTTCTCCTCGTCGTCTTCGCCGGTGATGGCCAGCGATTGCTGGCGCAGCGCGAGGTCGTGTTCAAAGGCCTGCGCATCGAAGCGATCGCTGATCAGGTGCGGGCTGGCGAGTTCGTCGATCACGCCGGGATGCAGCATCAGGTAGCGCGCCGGCCAGCGCGCCGTGCCCAGCACGCGCAGCAGGCGCTCGTGCACCGCCGGGCGCTCCAGCAGCAGCGCGATGTAGCTCTCGCGGCGCAGCAGCGGCTCGACCCAGTCGGCCAGGCGCAGCACGCCGTCCTCGCCCACGCTGCCTTCCTGCAGCCATTGGGCGGTGCGCTGCAGCAGCCGCAGCAGGCGTGCGCGCGCCTCGTCGCGCAGCGCCTGCACGCGCGGGTGCTCCTGCCACTGCTCGAAGCGCGCCCGTGCGCGCTCAGGAAACAGCGCCGCGGCTTGCTGGAGCTCGGTCAGGCCGCGCCGCTCGTTGCCGGTCTTGCCGCAGGCCTTGCAGCGGGTGTCGCCGCCCAGCAGGCGGTCGAACTCGTCGGCGACGAACTCGCGGTGCGCGTCCAGCTGGCACAGGAACGGGCAGGCGCTGTCGTAGCCCAGGGTGTGGGCGATCCAGTCCAAGTCCTCGTCCTGCGTCGGCAGGATGTGGGTCTGCTGATCGTCCAGGTACTGCACGCGGTGCTCGATGCGGCGCAGAAACACGTAGGCCTCGGCCAGCCGCTGGGCGGTGTCCTGCGGCATCAGGCCGGCGCGCGCCATGCGCTCGAGCGCCTGCAGCGTCGGCCGCGTGCGCAGCTCCGGGAACTGGCCGCCGCGCACCACCTGCAGCAGCTGCACGAGGAACTCGATCTCGCGAATGCCGCCGCGCGAGAGCTTGACGTCGTTGGCGCGCGCCGGCCGGCCGGCCGAGCGCTTGCTGGCGTGGTCGCGGATCTGCTGGTGCAGCGTGCGCAGCGACTCGAATACGTTGTAGTCGAGGTACTTGCGGAACACGAACGGCAGCACCACGCTGCGCAGCGCCTGCGCCGCGTCCTCGTCGAGCGCGCTGCGCGGCGCCACGGCGCGGCTCTTCATCCACGCGAAGCGCTCCCATTCGCGCCCCTGCACCTGCATGTACTCCTCCAGGGCGTCGAGCGAGCACACCGTGGGGCCGGAATTGCCGTTGGGCCGCAGCGCCAGGTCGACGCGGAACACGAAGCCGTGCTCGGTGACGTCGCCGATCAGCGCCTGGATCAGCTTGACCGCGCGCGTGAAGTACTCGTGCACCGTGATGCATCCGCGGCCGTCGCCGCGACCGGCGGTTTCGCCGTCCTCGTCGTAGATGTAGATCAGGTCGATGTCGCTGGAGACGTTGAGCTCGCGCGCGCCCAGCTTGCCCATGCCGATCACCCACAGCCGGGCGCGCCGGCCGGATTCGGCGACCGGTGCGCCGTGGCGCTCGTCGAGCTGGGCGAAGGCCTGTTCGCAGGCGATGTCCAGCGCCAGTTCGGCCAGCTCGGAGATCGACTGCGTCACCACCGTCAGCGGCGCCGCCTGTTCGCAGTCCAGCACGACCAGGCGCTCCAGCACCAGCTGGCGCAGGATGCGCAGGCGCGCGCCAGTGTCATGGCCGCGCCCGGCGAGCGCCTGCAGACAGCCACGCATGCTGTCCAGGGTCGGCGCACCGGGCGGCAGCAGGCCGAGCTCCTCGGAATAGCGGCGCCGCAGCCGCTGGACCAGGCGTGAATGGGCGGCGTTGCCGCCGCGTGGCGGCGCCGGATCGCCGTCTGCGGTCGCCACCGGCGCGCCATCGGCGTCCGAACCTTCGATGCTGCTGCGGGTCATAATTTCTTCACTGCCTCCGGGCTCCCGGCGCCGGCCGCGCCGGCGCCGCTCCATCGCATCCGCCCAGAAAACGCCGTTGATCCAGCTGTCCATCCGATTCCTTGCCGCCGTGATGCGCTGGATCGTGCGTGTGACCGCGGGTGTGCTGCTGGCGCTGGCGCTGGCCTGGGTCGCGCTCCACTGGTTCATTGTGCCGCGCGCCGACGTTTTTCGCCCGCGACTGGAAACCCTGGCTTCGCGCCTGCTGGCCACGCCGGTGACGATCGGCGCGTTGCGCGCCGAGTCCAATGGCCTGGTGCCGACGGTGTCCTTGCACGATCTGCGCGTGCACGACCCCGCCGGCCACGCCGGCCTGGTCGTTCCGCGCGTGCTGGTGTCGGTGTCGGTGCTGTCGCTGGCGACGCTGGGGCTGGAGCAACTGGTGATCGAGCAGCCCGAGCTGCAAGTGCGGCGCAGCGCCGACGGCCGCCTGCGGGTGGCCGGCGTCGATCTGTCGGGCGACGCCGCCAGCGACACCCGCGCGGCCGACTGGCTGTTCTCGCAGCCCGAGCTGCTGCTGCTGGGCGGGCGCATCGACTGGATCGACGAGACGCGCGCTGCGCCGCCGGTCGGCCTGCGCCAGGTGCAGCTGGTGCTGCGCAACGGGCGCCGCAAGCACCAGCTGCGGCTGGACGCCACGCCGCCGGCCGAATGGGGCGAGCGCTTCACGCTGATCGGCCAGTTCCGCCGGCCGCTGCTGTCGCAGCACGCCGGCCAGTGGCGCGACTGGGATGGCGAGTTGTTCGCCAGCCTGCCATACGTCGACCTGTCGCGGCTGCGCCAGCACGCCGACCTGCAGGCCGACTGGGGCGTGGACCTGCGCGAGGGCCGCGGGGCCGTGCGCGCCTGGGCCGACTTGCGCCAGGGTGCGCTCATCGGCGCCACCACCGACCTGGCGCTGGAGGCCGCGGTGGCCGGCTTTGGTCGCGAACTGGAGCCGCTGGCCTTTGGCGCCGTCAGCGGCCGGCTGGGCTGGCGTCGGCAGCCAGGTGCGATGCAGATCGACACGCGCGAACTGAGGTTCATCGATGCCGACGGCCTGGCCTGGCCTGGTGGCAACTTCAGCTTCACTTATCGCGACGGCCAGGGCGGCACCGCCGCCGGCGGCGAGCTGCGCGGCGACCGGCTCGATCTGGCGGCGCTGGCCAAGATCGCGGCCCGGCTGCCGCTGCCGGCCAGGCTGCACCAGCAGCTGAAGGCGCAGCCGGTGGCGGGCCTGGTCGAGCAGATCGCGGCGCGCTGGGATGGCCCGCTGGAAGCGCCCAGCGACTGGCGCGTGCAGACCCGGCTGTCGGCGCTGGCGGTCGGCGCGCGCCCGCGGCCGCCGCGCGCCGACGGCAAGCCCAGCGAGGGCATCCCGGGCGTCGAGGGCGCGGCGCTGGAACTGGAGGCGATGCCGACCGGCGGCCACGCGCTGCTGACGATCCAGGACGGCGCGCTGGAGTTTCCCGGCGTGTTCGAGGAGCCGCGCATCGCCCTGGCGCAGCTGTCGGCGCAGGCGCGCTGGCGCGTGCAGGGCGAGCAGATCGAGGTCGATGTCGACGAGCTCAAGCTGCACAACCCGGACGCCAGCGGCAGCTTCAAGGCGCGCTGGAGCACCAGCGAGGTCAAGCGCGCCGGGGACCGGCGCTTTCCGGGCGTGCTCGACCTGCAGGGCAGTTTCAGCCGCGCCAATGGCGCGCGCGTGCACCGCTACCTGCCGCTCGGCATCCCGGCCGATGCACGGCACTACGTGCGCGACGCGATCCTGAAGGGCGAGGCGCGCGACTTCGCGGTGCGCGTCAAGGGTCGCCTGCTCGACGTGCCGTTCGAGAAAAACCCCGCCGCCGGCGAGTTCCGCTTCGCCGGCCAGGTGCACGGCGTCACCATGGCCTACGTGCCGAAAACCATCCAGCCGGCCGGGCAGCCGCCCTGGCCGGCGCTGGAGGATTTGTCGGGCGAGCTGGTGTTCGATCGCAACAGCATGCGCGTGAACCAGGCCCGAGCGCGCGTGCAAGGCCATCCGGGCTGGCGTTTCCCGCGCGTGCAGGCGGGCATCGCCGACCTCGGCCGCACCCGGGTGGTGGTCGAGGCCGAGGGGCGCGGCGCGCTGGCCTCGGCGCTGGACATCGTGCGCGAGTCGCCGGTGGCGGGCTTCATCCAGCACGCGCTCGACCGCACGAAAGCCGACGGCGAGGCGGGCCTGCAGCTCAAGCTGGAGCTGCCGATCGCGCGCATCAAGGATTCCAAGGTCGCGGGGCGTGTGGCGCTGCAGGGCAATGACTTGCGCATCAGCCCCGCTGCGCCGCCGCTGCAGCAGGCGCGCGGCGAGATCGGTTTCTCCGAGACCGGCTTCACCGTGCACGAGGTAGACGCCAGCCTGCTCGGCGGCGAGGCGCGCATCAGCGGCGGGCTGCCAGGGGGCGGCGGCACGCCGACGGTGCAGTTGCGCGCCAGCGGCACGGCCAGCGCCGAAGGCTTGCGCCAGATGCAGGACTGGGGTCCGGTGCCGGCGATCGCCCGCCAGGCCAGCGGCCGGGCGGCGTACCAGGCGGTGATCGATTTTCGCGCCGACCAGCCCGAGCTGCTGGTGACCAGCGACCTGCGCGGCATGGCCTTCGAGCTGCCGGCGCCGCTGGCCAAGCCCGCCGACGCCGCCTGGCCGCTGCGCTACGAGTCGCGCCTGCTGGCCGCCGACGCCGGCCAGCCGATGCGCGAGCACACGCACCTCGCGGTGGCCGACCGCCTGGCGCTGCTGCTGGAACGGCCGGAAGGCGAGGCGGCAACGGCAGGCGCGTTGCGCGGCGCCATCGGGGTGGGTGCGCCGGCCGCCGAGGGGCTGGCGCTGCCGGCCACTGGCGTGCTGGCGCGCGTGCGGCTGCCGCGCCTGGACGTACCGGCCTGGGAGGCGATGGCCGAGCGGCTGTTTGCCGGCGACGGCGGCCGTGGTCGTGGCGCCGGCTGGTCGGCGGCGACCGGCCCGGGCGGGGCCGCGCGCGCCTACCTGCCCGACGCCTGGGCGCTGCAGGTCGGCGAGCTGGTGCTGGACGAGCGTGTGCTGCACGACGTCGACAGCAGCGGCACGCGCGAGGGCGTCACCTGGCGGGCCGAAGTGCAAGCGCGCGAGCTGGCCGGCCGCATCCAGTTCAGCGAGGGCGCCGATGGCCGCGCCGGCAAGCTGCACGCGCGCCTGGCGCGCCTGACGATTCCGGCCAGCACGGTGGACGAGGGCGCGGCCTTGCTGGCCGAGCCGCCGGCGCATATCCCGGCGCTGGACATCGTGGCGGAAAAATTCGAGTTGCGCGGCAAGCAGCTCGGCCGGCTGGAGATCGAGGCGGTGAACCAGGACGTGGCGCCCTCGCGCCAGGGCGGTCGCAGCGTGCAGGAGTGGCAGCTGTCGCGCCTGCAGCTGAGCGCGCCCGAGGCCACGTTCAGCGCCAGCGGCCGCTGGGCGGTGCGCGCGCGCGCGCCGACGCTGTCGCCGGACCCGCGCACGCCGCGCCCGGACGATGATCCGCGCCGCACCCTGCTGGATTTCAAGCTCGACATCCGCGACGCCGGCGCGCTGCTGGCGCGCTTCGACATGCCCGGCGTGCTGGCGCGCGGGCAGGGGCATCTGGACGGCAGCCTGGGCTGGATCGGTTCGCCCTTCTCACCGCACTACCCCAGCATGCACGGGCAGCTGCGACTGGACGTCGGCGCCGGCCAGTTCCTCAAGGCCGACCCCGGCGTGGCCAAGCTGCTCGGCGTGCTCAGCCTGCAGTCGCTGCCGCGGCGCCTGGCGCTGGACTTCCGCGACCTGTTCTCGAGCGGCTTTGCGTTCGATTCCATCCGCGGCGACGTCGCCGTGCAGCGCGGCGTCGCCGCCACCAACAACCTGCAGATGAAGGGCGTCAACGCCGCCGTGCTGATGGAAGGCAGCGCCGACATCGACCGGGAGACGCAGGACCTGCGCGTGCTGGTGGTGCCCGAGATCGACGCCGGCACCGCCGCGCTGGCGGCCGCCGTGATCAACCCGGCCATCGGCATCGGCGCCTTCATCGCCCAGCTGGTGCTCAAGCAGCCACTCATCAAGGCGGCGACGCGCGAATTCCACATCGGCGGCAGCTGGGACAATCCGCAGGTCAGGCGCATCGGCCAGGGCGCAAGCGATGCACCGGGCGAGCCAGCATCGACAGCGGTGCCCGCTGACGTCGACAAGGAGGACAAGCCGTGAAGGTTGCCGCCATCCAGATGGTCTCGTGCACGCAGGTCGAACACAACCTGCGCGCCGCCCACGCGCTGCTCAGCGAGGCCGCGCAGGCCGGTGCCGAGCTGGCGGTGCTGCCGGAATATTTCTGCGTCATGGGCCAGCGCGACACCGACAAGCTGGCGCTGCAGGAGGCATTGGGTTCTGGCCCGATCCAGGACTGGCTGGCCGCCACCGCGCACGAGCTGGGCCTGTGGATCGTCGGCGGCACGCTGCCGCTGGCCTGCGAGCCGCGCGACGACAGGCTGGTGCGCAACGCCTCGCTGGCGTTCGCGCCCACCGGCGAGCGCGTGGCCTGCTACGACAAGATCCACCTGTTCAAGTTCGACGACGGCAGCCGCCTCTACGACGAGGCTGCGGTGCTGATGCGCGGCAGCCGGCCGACGCTGTTCGACCTGCCCTCGCGCGACGGCCATGTCTGGCGCGTCGGCATGAGCGTGTGCTATGACCTGCGCTTTCCCGAGCTGTACCGCCACTACGCCGCCGCAGGCGCGGATCTGCTGCTGGTGCCCAGCGCCTTCACCCACCTCACCGGCCAGGCGCACTGGGAGGTGCTGCTGCGCGCCCGCGCGATCGAGAACCTGTGCGGCGTCGTCGCCGCCGCGCAGGGCGGCGTGCACGAGAACGGCCGCCGCACCTGGGGCCAGAGCCTGGTGGTCAACAGCTGGGGCACGGTGCTGGCCGAGCGCGCCGAGGGCGCCGGCGTGGTGCTCGCCGAGCTCGATCCGGCGGCGCTGGCGGCGCGGCGCGCGCAACTGCCGGCGCTGACGCATCGGGTGCTTTGAATGACGGCGCTGGCGCGCCATGACCTCACCGCTGCGCGGCATCGATGACGCGCCCTGCGGGCGCATGACTCAAATCATGGCGCCGAAGGCGCCGTCATCGAAGGCGAAGCCGAGGTCATGGCGCGCCAGCGCCGTCATGCGCGGCCAGCAGGGCCTGGTGAAACGCCAGCGCCGCGCGAGATGGTTGCGGCGAGCGGCGCAGCACGCTGACGAAGTCGCAGGCGTAGTTCAACACCTCGGGTGCCACGGCCCGCATCTGGCCGCGCCGTACGAAAGCTTCGGCATAGTGCTCGGGCAGGAAGCCGACGAAGCGGCCCGACAGGATCAGCGTGGCGATCGCCTCCTGCTCGAAGGCGGTGGCCTGGCGCCTGAGCTGGCGGCCGTGCGCCAGTTCCAGGTTGGGCGAGTGGTAGCCCAGGCCGGCGAAGTCGCCGCGCCGGCGCAGCGCGGCCCAGTCGAGCCCCGTGTGGTCGGCGCCGAACAGTTCGTGCGCGGTGCCGCAGTACAGGTGCATGGCCTCGCCGAACAGCCGGTCGTAGCGCAGGCTGGCCGAGGCGCGGTGCGCCGGGATGACGCCGACCGCGAAGCTGCCGTCCATCACGCCGCGCTCGATGTCCTGGATGCTGCCCACGTGCAGCTGCAGCCGCACGTCGGGCGCCCCTGCCGTGAAGTCGGCAATCGCCGCGGGGATGCGTGCCTGCGGGTTGCTGGCGGTCTTGTCGAACAAGGCCACCGCCAGCTGGCCGCCCATGCGGTCGTGGATGTCGTCGACGCTGGCGCGGAAGCTGCCCACCGCGGCCAGCAGGCGCAGCGTCTCGTCGTACACGCGCTGGCCCTCGGCGGTGAGCGCGAAGCCCGCGCGACCGCGCCGGCACAGCGTCATGCCCAGGCGCGTCTCCAGGTCCTTCAGGTGGCGGCTGACGGTGCTGGTGCCGATGTTCATTTCGAGCTCGGCCGCCGACAGGCCGCCGCACTCGACCACTGCCTTAAACACCTGCAGCAGGCGCAAGTCCATGTCGCTGACCTGGCCGAGCACGGCGCGGGCGCGCTGGGAGGGCCGGCTCATGCCTTGCTCCTTCCCCCGCTGGGGGAAGGCAGGGATGGGGGCCTTGCGGCGTCCATGGCCGGCGTGGCCGGCCCCCACCCCAACCCTCCCCCAGCGGGGGAGGGAGCAAAACTCAACGTACCCGTTACTTGCATGAATCGGCAAACAAACTTGAATGTTTGCCTATTTAACCGGTTAACGCGGCGGCCGACAATGGCTTTTTCGCCGGCCTTCGGCCGCCTTGCCCGCACCCCAGGAGACAAGCCATGAGCGTGACCACCGCCATCCCCCAGCCGAGCGCTGCCGCAGCCGCGCGCCAGGACGCCGCCTGGCTTGACGCGCAATGGATGCCCTTCACCGCCAACCGCCAGTTCAAGCGCGACCCGCGCATGATCGTGGCCGCTCAAGGTGCGTACTTCACCGACGCCGACGGCCGCCAGGTGTTCGATGGCCTGTCCGGCCTGTGGTGCACCGGCCTGGGCCACGGCCGGCGCGAGATCGCCGAGGCCGTGGGCAGGCAGGCCGCGCAGCTCGACTACTCGCCCGCGTTCCAGTTCGGGCACCCGCTGTCGTTCGAGCTGGCCAACAAGCTCAAGAGCCTGACCCCGGCCGGCCTCGACCACGTGTTCTTCACCTCGTCCGGCTCCGAGGCCGCCGACACCGCGCTGAAGATGGCGCGCGCCTACTGGCGCCTGAAGGGCCAGGGCGGCAAGACGCGCCTGGTCGGCCGCGAGAAGGGCTACCACGGCGTCAACTTCGGCGGCATCTCGGTCGGCGGCATGGTCGGCAACCGCAAGGTTTACGGCCAGGGCATCGAGGCCGACCACCTGCCGCGCACCCAGCCGCCCGCCGGCACTTTCGCCAAGGGTCAGCCGGCCGACGGCGGTCGCCAACTGGCCGATCGCCTGTTGGACCTGATCGCGCTGCACGACGCCAGCAACATCGCCGCCGTCATCGTCGAGCCCTTCAGCGGCTCGGCCGGCGTGGTGATCCCGCCGGTGGGCTACCTGCAGCGCCTGCGCGAGATCTGCACCCAGCACGACATCCTGCTGATCTTCGACGAGGTCATCACGGCGTTTGGCCGCTGCGGCACCATGACCGGGTCGGACGCCTTCGGCGTGGTGCCCGACATCATGACCTTCGCCAAGCAGGTCAGCAACGGCGTGCAGCCGCTCGGCGGCGTGATTGCCGGCAAGGACATCTACGACACCTTCATGGCCGCCGGCGGGCCCGACTACATGCTGGAGTTCGCGCACGGCTACACCTACAGCGCGCACCCGGTGGCTTGCGCCGCCGGCATCGCCGCACTCGACCTGCTGGAGCGCGAGGACGGCGTCGGCCGCGTCAAGGCGCTCAGCACCCACTTCGAGAAGGCGGTGCACGGCCTGAAGGGCGCCAGGCACGTGCTCGACATCCGCAACTACGGCCTCGCCGCCGGCTTCACCATCGAGGCGCTGCCCGGCGAACCCGCCCGGCGGCCGTACGAGATCGCCATGTACTGCTGGAAGCAGGGCTTCTACGTGCGCTACGGCGGCGACACCATCCAGCTCGCGCCGCCGTTCATCAGCACGCCGGCGGAGATTGATCGGCTGGTGGGGGCGCTGGGGGAGGCGCTGGCGGCGGTGGCGTAAAGTATCCGATTGGATACAATACCAGGATGAACACCTTTCTTCGCACGGAAGCCTTCGACAAATGGCTTTCGACGCTGCAGGACAAGGTGGGTCGGGCGCGCATCGTCCATCGCATCCGTGCAGCTGAGCACGGCAACTTCGGCGATTGCGAGCCGTGGGCGCGGGCGTGTTCGAGATGCGCGTGCACATCGGTCCCGGCTATCGGGTGTACTTCACGCGCCGAGGCGAGGTGGTCTACCTGTTGCTGCTGGGCGGCGACAAATCCACCCAGAAGCGTGACATTCAACGTGCCATCGAGATGGCACGCGAACTGGACAAGGAGTGAGCATGGCCACGGTTGCCCCTTTTGACGCGGCAGACTATCTGGACGATGAAACCACCATCGCTGAATATCTCACCGCGGCGCTGGAAGACCCGAATCCCGACGTGTTTCTGATCGCGGTGCGCGACGTGGCGCGCGCGCGTGGCATGGCTCAACTTGCGAAGGACGCCGGCCTGGGGCGTGAGAGTCTTTACAAGGCCCTCACGCCCGGCGCCAAGCCACGCTACGACACGGTGCTGAAGCTGTTGAATGCCTTGGGCGTGAAGCTTTCTGCCACGCCCGTGCACCCCTGACATTGCCGGCCTGACAGCGGGGTGCCTGCGTGCGCCCCCGGCAATCACATCAAGACTGATCCTAGAGACAACCCATGCAACACGACAAACCCGTCACTCACACCATTGGCCACCTCATCGACGGCCAGATCGTCAACGACATGGCGCGCACCCAGCCCGTGTTCAACCCGGCGACCGGCCAAGTCAGTGGCCATGTCGCGCTGGCGAGCAAGGCCACGGTGGCTCAGGCCATCACTAGCGCCGAGAAGGCTTTTCCCGACTGGCGCAACACGCCGCCGCTCAAGCGTGCGCGGGTGATGAGCAAATTCAAGGTGCTGCTGGAGCAGAACGCCGACAAGATTGCGGCCATGATCACCGCCGAGCACGGCAAGGTGCTGAACGATGCGCATGGCGAGCTGCAGCGCGGCATCGAGAACGTGGAATACGCCAGCTACGCGCCCGAACTGCTCAAGGGCGAGCATTCGCGCAACGTCGGGCCGGGCATCGATTCCTGGGCCGAGCACCAGGCCCTGGGGGTCACGGCCGGCATCACGCCGTTCAACTTCCCGGCCATGGTGCCGCTGTGGATGTGGCCGATGGCGGTGGCGTGCGGCAACAGCTTCGTGCTGAAGCCGTCCGAGCGCGACCCGTCGAGCGCGCTGCGGATCGCGCAGCTGGCGCTGGAGGCCGGGCTGCCGCCGGGCGTGCTCAATGTGGTCAACGGCGACAAGGAGGCGGTGGATACGCTGCTGCACGACCCGCGCATTAAGGCCATCAGCTTCGTCGGCTCGACCCCGATTGCCGAAACCATCTACAGCGAAGGCACCAAGGCCGGCAAGCGCGTGCAGGCGCTGGGCGGCGCCAAGAACCACGCGGTGGTGATGCCCGACGCCGACATCGCCAACGCCGTGAACGCCATGATGGGCGCGGCCTATGGCTCCTGCGGCGAGCGCTGCATGGCGGTGCCGCTGATCGTCGCTGTCGGCAACGAGGTGGCCGACAAGATGATCGACGGCCTGAAGACCGAGATCGCGAAGATGAAGGTCGGCCCCGGCACCGACAACGCCAACGACATGGGGCCGCTGGTGACCCGGCCGCACTTCGAGAAGGTCAAGGCCTACGTCGATCAGGGCGTCAGGGAAGGCGCCACGCTGCTGGTCGACGGTCGCGGCCTCAAGGTGGCCGGCCATGAGGGGGGCCACTTCCTCGGCCCCTGCCTGTTCGACCATGTCCGGCCCGGCATGACGATCTACCAGGAGGAGATCTTCGGCCCGGTGCTGGGCATCGTGCGCGTGCATTCGCTGGACGAGGCCATGCAACTGATCAACCAGCACGAGTACGGCAACGGCACCTGCATCTTCACGCGCGACGGCGAGGCGGCGCGTTACTTCAGTGATCACATCCAGGTCGGCATGGTCGGCATCAACGTGCCGCTGCCGGTGCCGGTGGCCTACCATTCTTTCGGCGGCTGGAAGCGTTCGCTGTTCGGTGACCTGCACGCCTACGGGCCGGACGCGGTGCGCTTCTACACCAAGCGCAAGACCATCACGCAGCGCTGGCCCTCGGCCGGTGTGCGCGAAGGGGCGGTGTTCAGCTTCCCGAGCCACCACGCCTGATTGGCCGATCTCACCCGTGAAGCGGCGCCGCGGCGTCACTCGCAGGCACTCGGCTTGATGAGCCGTCGATTCGCGCCGCGTTAAGCACGGCTTCACACTTGTGGCGCACACTGGGCGCACGCAGCCGATCGTGGCTGTGTGATGCACACAGGAGGTGACCATGAAATCGACCATTCTTCTCGCTTCCGCCGCGCTGCTGGCCCTCAGCGCCTGCGCACCGCTGCAGGGCATCGAACGCGAGCGCGCCGCGCTGGCGAGCGACATCAGTGGCTACGACTACGGCATGCAGCCGGTGTCCACCGCGGCGGGCGCGGGCACACGCGCGCATGGCTGGCGTTATTTTTCCGACCCCGCGACCCACCGCGCCGTGGTGATCAGCCCGCAGGGCGACTACTACCTGAGCCGGGGCAAGGGCCTGCGCTGGGTGGCCGGCGCACAGAACGGCGTCTGATGCGGGGGATGCGCTCCAGCCGCTGCGCGTGGAACCCTAGATCACCGCCAGCGGCTGCTTGCCGCTCGGCGGCGGAAACAGTCGATTCAACTCGGCCAGGGTTTCCTCGTCCAGCGTCAGGCTGGCCGCGGCCAGGTTCTCGCGCAGGTGGCCGCTGCGGCTGGCCTTCGGGATCGCGGCGACCCCCTCCTGCGCCAGCAGCCAGGCGAGACCGAGCTGGGCCGGCGTGACGTCCAGGCGCTGGGCCAGCTCGAGCAGCAGCGGTTCGGCGGCCAGATCGCCCTGGTCGAGTGGGCTGTAGGCCATCAGCGGCATGTCGTGGGCGCGCTGCCAGGGCAGCAGACTGTGCGCTGGGCCGCGCTCCCCGAGCGAGTAATAGACCTGGTTCGCGGCGCAGTCGAAGTTGGCGCCGCACGCGATCTGCAGCTGGCGCAGGTCGCTGACGTCGAAGTTGCTCACGCCCCAGTGGCCGATGCGGCCCGCCGCCACCAGTTCGCGCATGGCGCGCACGGTATCGGCCAGCGGATGGCTGCCGCGCCAGTGCAGCAGGTACAGGTCGATCCGCTCCAGTCCCAGCCGCCGCAGGCTGCGCTCGCAGGCAGCGGCCGTGCCCTTGAGGCTGGCGTTGTGCGGGTACACCTTGCTGACGATGAACAGCTCTTCGCGCCGCACCTCGCTGGCGCGCACGGCGTCGGCGATCGCCTGGCCGACCACCTCCTCGGCGCCGCCCTCGCCGTACATCTCGGCGGTGTCGATGAGGCGGTAGCCCAGCTGGATCGCTTCGCGCACCGCCGCCACCTCGGCGCTGCGCTGGGCGCGACTTTCGCCCATGTGCCAGGTGCCGAGGCCGAAGGCGGGCATGGTGCCGCCAGTGGGCAAGGAGAGTGTGCGCATGCGGGCAGTCCTTGTCTTGCGGTGCCGCCACGGGAGCGCGGCGGCGTGGCTTTCGATCCGGCTCTTCGACCCAGCCATGACGCGGCGGACAGGCGCAAGCACCATCCGCGCCGGACCGGGGGAATCCGGCAGTCTACGGCCGGGCGGCCGCCGCCGCATATGGCGGCACGAATACCACCCTGAACGGCTGCCGGCGACGGCCGGCTGGCCCGATGCGCGCCGGCTCAGGCGTGCGCCGGCCGGGGCTGGCCGCCGGCCGGCGGCGTCGCCTGGCCCGGCCGATAGCGCTCCAGCCCCAGGCCGGTGGTGGCGATGTCGGGACGGCGCCCCAGCGCTAGGTCGGCCACCAGCTTGCCCGAGCCGGCCGCCATGGTCCAGCCCAGCGTGCCGTGGCCGGTGTTGAGCAGCAGGTTGGGGTAGCGCGTGGCGCCGACGATGGGCGTGCTGTCGGGGGTCATGGGGCGCAGGCCGGTCCAGAATTCGGCCGCGGCCAGGTCGCCGCCGCCTTCGAACAGGCCGCGCGTGACCAGCTCCAGCGTGGCGCGGCGGCGCGGGTTCAGCGCCAGGTCGAAGCCGCCCAGCTCGGCCATGCCGCCGACGCGGATGCGCTTGTCGAACCTGGTGATGGCGACCTTGTAGGTCTCGTCCATCACCGTCGAGCGCGGCGCGCGCGCCTCGTCCAGCAGCGGCACGGTGAGCGAATAGCCCTTGACGGGGTAGACCGGCAGCTCGAGCGCCAGCGGCGCCAGCAGCGCGCGCGAGTAGCTGCCCAGCGCCAGCACGTAGCGGTCGGCGCTCAGCACCTCGCCCGGCTCGCCGTTCTGGCCGGCCAGGCGCACGCCGCTGATCCGCCCGCCGTCCTGCTGCAGCTCGGCAACCTCGGCGCCGAAGCGGAACTGCACGCCGAGCCCGCGCGCCAGTTCGGCCAGCCGCACCGTGAACTGCTGGCAGTCGCCGGTCTCGTCGCCCGGCAGGTGCAGGCCACCGACCAGGCCCGGTGCGTGCGCCAGCGCGGGTTCGATCCCGGCCAGCGCGCCGGCATCCGTGATCAGCCGGTAGGGCACGCCGCACTCGTCCAGCACCGCGGTATCGCGCCGTGCCGCCCGCAGCTGCGCCGCGGTGCGGAACACCTGCAGCGTGCCCAGCGTGCGCTGCTCGTACTCGATGCCGGTGTCGCGGCGCAGCGTGCGCAGGCAGTCGCGGCTGTATTCGGCCAGGCGCGTCATGCGCTCCTTGTTGATGCCGTAGCGCGCTGCCGTGCAGTTGCGCAGCATGGCGGCCATCCAGCGCAGCTGGAACAGACTGCCGTCCGGGCGGATGGCCAGCGGCGCGTGGCGCTGCAGCAGCCACTTCATCGCCTTCAGCGGAATGCCGGGCGCGGCCCAGGGCGTGGAATAGCCGGGCGAGACCTGGCCGGCGTTGGCGAAGCTGGTTTCCAGCGCCACGTCGGCCTGGCGCTCCAGCACGGTGACGTCGGCGCCGGCGCGCGCCAGATAGTAGGCGGTGCTGACACCGATCACGCCGCCGCCGAGAACTAGGACTTTCATGAGAGCTCCTCTCGTATGGATGTCCAAAGTCTAGGCGTTCCGGGCCAAAACTTTCACTGATCTTGCCCGTTGTATGGTCTGATATCGGTGATAATCACTGTAGATTGATTATTCAACAGTGAAATTGCCAGACATAGACAGAATCGACCGGAAAATCCTCGACATCCTGCAGCGTGAGGGTCGCCTGCCCATGACCGAGCTGGCCGATCGCATCGGCTTGTCCACCTCGCCCTGCACCGAGCGGGTACGCCGCATGGAGCGTGCCGGCGTGATCCAGGGCTATCAGGCGCGGGTCGATCCGGCGGCGGTCGGGCGGCAGTTGCTGGTGTTCGTGCAGCTCACGCTGTCGTCGAAATCGGCCGAGGTGTTCGAGCAGATGCGGCGCGAGCTGTTGCACGAGCCGCGTGTGCTGGAGTGCCACCTGGTGTCGGGCAGCTTCGACTATCTGATCAAGGCGCGGCTGACGGCGATGAGCGAATACCGCGACCTGCTGGGCCAGATCCTGCGCAAGGTACCGGTGCCGGCGCAGAGCAACAGCTGCGTGGTGATGGAGGAGATCAAGGAGGTGCTGACGCTGCCGATCGACGCTGCCGCACCGGCCTGAGCCGGTGCGGCAGCGCGGGTGCATGCGCTCAGAGATCGCGCGCCAGCAGCCCCATGTGCCGGACGGCGAACAGGAAGTATTCCGGCACGCATTCCAGGTGACCGGACTTGGGCGCTGTGCAGTCGGTCAGCGACACGTTGCTGGCGCCGGCTGCGCGCAGCGTGTTCAGGGCCGATACGGCTGCCGAATACGGTACCGTCAGGTCCTGGCGGCCATGGAATAAATACACCGGGGCGGTGGGCGTCCAACCCAGGTGCACGCTGTGCTCGGCGGCGATCGCGGCGCGGTCGTCGGCCAGGTAGCGGTCCAGGAACAGGGTCTGGTAGCGCACGTCGCCACCCTCCGGAATCATTTGCCTGACCAGTGCGCGGCGGATTTCATCACGAATCTTACTGTTGACGTACTTGAGGTTGCCCGGCTTGAGGAGTGGCGCCAGCCACGGTGCGGCATCCTTCACTCGCCTGAGCTGCGCGTCCAGCGTCTCCTGCATGTCGTACGGGCCGGCGCCGGGCACGGTGGCCAGCAGCTGCGAGCGCAGCGGGCCGGCGCCCAGCTGGATGGCGCGATGCGCCGCCATGGTGGCGTAGCCGCCTTCGGAGTAGCCGGCCAGGAACAGCTGGCCGTTGTCGGCCACGCGGTTCTGCCAGCGCCAGGTCTGGGCCGCGTTCAGCATGTCGATCACCACGCGCGCGGTCGGCTCGGCGATCAGGTAGGGATGCTCCTGGCCTTTCGAGGCGCCGAAGCCGACATAGTCCGGCGACACCACGATGTAGCCCAGCGATGCCAGCACGATCGGGGGCTCGACCGCCTCGACCTTGTTGCTGGGCGCCTGGTTGTCGTAGAAGGTGGTTGCGTGCTGGTAGCTCAGCACCGGGCTCGGCCGGCCGGCCGACTTGACCGGCACGCTGATCAGCCCCGACGCGTCCAGCTCCACGCCGTTCTTGTCGGTGCTGGTGTAGGTGATCCGATAGGACGCCACGTCATAGCGCGGCGCCAGGCCGTTCTTCACCTTGCTTTCGGGATCACTGAGCGCCTGCGAGATCTCGCTGGCCGTGACGGTGTTGACGAAAGCCGTCGACAGCAGGGCGCCCGGCCCGGACTCCACGACCGGCGGCGGAATGGGCGGCTCCGCAGGTGGCGGCGCAGGCGGCTCAACAGGCGGCGGCGCAGGCGGCTCAACAGGCGGCGGCGCAGGCGGCTCAGCAGGTGGCGGCGCGGGCGGCTCAACAGGCGGCGGTGCGGGCGGCTCAGCAGGTGGCGGCGTGGGCGGCTCAACAGGCGGCGGCGCAGGCGGCTCAACAGGCGGCGGCGCAGGCGGCTCAGCAGGTGGCGGCGCGGGCGGCTCAACAGGCGGCGGCGCAGGCGGCTCAGCAGGTGGCGGCGCGGGCGGCTCAACAGGCGGCGGTGCGGGCGGCTCAGCAGGTGGCGGCGTGGGCG
>CAZHSD010000006.1:105680-143643 GCA_964534975.1 uncultured Ottowia sp.
AGGTGGCGGTGCGGGCGGCTCAACAGGCGGCGGTGCGGGCGGCTCAGCAGGTGGCGGCGTGGGCGGCTCAACAGGCGGCGGCGCAGGCGGCTCAGCAGGTGGCGGTGCGGGCGGCTCAACAGGCGGCGGTGCGGGCGGCTCAGCAGGTGGCTCAGCAGGTGGCGGTGTGGGCGGCTCAGCAGGTGGCTGCTCGGGGCTCGGCGCCGGCGCCGGCGGCCTCGGGTCGGTCGTCGGCGCCGAATCATCGCCACCGCCGCAGGCGGCCAGCGTCGCGCTGAGGAACAGGGCGGCAAGTGAAAGGGTGCGGTGCGGCAGCATCTTGGTCAACATCCCATCTGAACGCTCGGGCGGCGAGCGCGGTTGAACGCGGCATGCGGTCAACTTGAACTCATCAGCATGACAGAAATGCTCGCCGCATGCTGTTCGTAACGAATCGTGCCGGACGCAACTGCGAAATGCTGCACAAATCATAGCTACAATCCGTTGTCGTTGCGTCACAATCGGTCGGTCTGGCATCCGTGTGTCCGCAGCCTAATCCGGCATGTCGTGGCCAGCGGTGCCGGCGTTTTTGCCGGTGCGCTTGTCGGTGTCGGCGGTGCGATCATCATGCTGACCCGGCAACTCGCCCTTCTTGCGGCCCGAGAACATGGTCCACCACACGATCAGCAACAGCAGCACCAGGGCGGCCAGCGCTTCCAACAAAATCACGGTCATGAATCGAGTATCACGGTTGCTTTGCGCAGCGGCCATTGTAGGAATGCTGGCCAGTTGTGCGGTCAGGCCGCCCGCCCCGCCGGCGCCCGCGGCACCGGCGGAGCCGGAACTGCCGCCGCCCGGCCCGGTGGCCGACAGCGTGCCGATCGGCCCGGCCATCGTGCGCGCGCGCAGCCGTTGGGTGCCGGTGCGCTGGGCCGAGTTGCCGGGTTTCGAGCAGGACAACACCACCGATGCCTGGAACGCCTGGATCAAGAGCTGCGAGCGCCCGGGCCCGACCTTCGCCGGCCTGTGCAGCGAGGTGCGGCGGCTGTCGCTGTCGTCGGTGGAGGACCAGCGCAACTGGATGCGCGCGCGCCTGCAGCCCTACCGCGTTGAACCGCTGGGCGGCATGGGCGCGCCCGGCGCCGAGGGCCTGCTGACCAGCTATTTCGAGCCCCTGTACGAGGCCTCGCGCGTGGCCCGACCCGGCCTTGCCGCGCCGCTGTACCGCCCACCGCCGACGCTGGCGCAGCGCAAGCCCTGGTACACGCGGCAGGAGATGGATGTGCTGCCCGAGGTGCGTGCGCAATTGGTCGGCAGCGAGATCGCCTTCCTGGCCGACCCGGTGGACGCGCTGATCCTGCAGATCCAGGGTTCGGGCCGGGTGCGCATGCTGGAGGCCGACGGCAGCCAGCGCCTGGTGCGGCTGGCCTTTGCCGCCACCAACGAGCAACCCTACCGCAGCCCCGGCAAGTGGCTGATCGACCAGGGCCTGCTGCGCGGCGACGTCACCTGGCCAGGCATCCGCAACGCGCTGGCGGCCAATCCGCAGGTGCTGCAGGATTTCCTGTGGAGCAACCCGCGCATGGTGTTCTTCCGCGAGGAGGCGATGAGTCCGCTGGACGCGCAGTTCGGCCCCAAGGGCGCGCAAGGCGTGGCGCTGACGCCGGGGCGCTCGATCGCGGTCGACCCGCAGAGCATTCCGTACGGCACGCCGGTGTGGCTGTCGTCGCAGGGGCCGGTGGCCCGCCTGAACCGCCTGGTGCTGGCGCAGGACACGGGCAGCGCCATCGTCGGCGCCGTGCGGGCCGACTACTTCGCCGGCTGGGGGGCCGAGGCGGGCGACTTCGCCGGCCGCATGAAGCAGCCGCTGCGCCTGTGGGTGCTGTGGCCCAGGTGAGCACGGCGCGCCTGGGCGTCCTGGCGTCGGCGCTGCTGCTCACGGCCTGCGCAGCCATGTTCGATGCGCCCCGGCTGCGCTACCAGTGCCCCAACGCGCTCGGCTTCGAGGCGCGTCTTTACCAGGACATGGCCATCCTCGAAGGCGCACGCGGCCACGCCGTGCTGGAGCGCGTGCCGGGCGAGGACGCCGACGATGCCGCGCCGCGCTACGCCGACCCCACGGTGCAGGCGCAGTTCGGGCTGGGCGTGGATGGCCGCCTGGTGCGGCTGGACTACGCCCGCATTCCGGAGCCGGTGTACTGCACGCACACGGCCGCGCCGGAGGAAGCTGCGGCGCCGCTGCGCGCCGCGCCGCGCCTGGGTCCGCGCCCGCCGCCGCCGTTTAATCCCGATGCGCCGGTCGAGACCAACATCCGGCTCGGGGACGGCGATAGCGGGCCGGGTTGAGCGGCCCGCAGCTCAATCGGCCAGCAGCGGCACGTAGTCCGGCACGAAGGTGCCGCCCTGGGCGAACGGCAGCTGTTCGTCGATCAGCGTTTCCACCACACCCATGCCGTAGGTGAACACGCCGGGGTTGGTCTCGATCGGGCGGTCGGTGATCACTTCGCCCACCTGGTAAGGGCGACCGTCCTGGTGCGCGTAGGCCACGTCCGGCGTGCGGAAGTAGCGCAGCGTGAACGGCGTCTCGGGGAACACGTCCTTGCCGAAGTCGTAGCGCTGCGTGGCCACCACCTGGCGATAGCGCCGTGCACCTTCCAGCGCGGCGGCGCGCGTGGGCAGGAACAGTTCGGGCCGGATCGTGCCCGCGGCCGTCAGGTGGTTGCCGCGCTCGGTGTAGGCGCGCATCAGGGCCAGTCGCTGCTGCTGCACGCGTTTGACGCCCTCGGCGTCCCTGTCGGCGATGGCGGTGGCGAGTGTCGGCCAGTCATGCGCATAGCCGCGCGCCTGGGTGATCTGCGTGGCCAGGAAGGCGTCCATGCTGGCGGGCATGTCGCCGAACAGCGAGGCGCCGACCACGTGGTCGAGGAAGAAGCGGTATTCGCCCTGGTTGGCGTGGCGGTTCTTCGGCTCCGGCGTGGCGAGCTGGCCCGGGGTCGAATCGGCTGCGGCCTGCGGCGTGGCAAGGTACTTCAGGTAGTCCATCTCCTTCCAGCCCAGCTCGCCGCTGAACTTGCGCGGCAAGGCCCAGGTGGCGTCGACGGTGTTGCCGGTGCCGGCCGTATAGACGGCGTTCTGCCCGATCTCCTGCTGGCGCACGTTGCCGGAGTGGCAGCCGACGCACTGCACCAGTTCGGACGGCGTCTGCGGACGCAGCGCGCCGTGCCGGTCCTCGATCCAGCCGCCCAGGATCCAGCCATTGCCGCTTTCGATCCAGCCCTGCCCATCGCCGGCATAGACCGGCGCGCTCTCGTCCTTCAGGCCCATGCCGAACTCCTCCGGCAGCCAGGGGCGCGCCTTGACCATCCAGCGCACTTCCTTGACGCGGCGCGAGCGCGTGCCGGGATAGGGGCTGACGGCGACGTCGCTGCCATCGGCCTGCACGTCGACGTAGTGCAGCGGGTGGGCGAACTCGGTGCCCAGCGGGTACTGGCCGCGCACGATGGCCTCGCCAGCGCCGCCGCCAATGTAGTGGGTCTCGCCCTTCAGCCGGTCCTGCACGTTGCGCACCACCAGGTCGAGGTTGGCCTGGTAGGTGGCGAGGTCGAACCGGCCCTCCGCCGTCTTCATGAAGGCCTCCGGCAGGCGCACGTAGATGCCCGAGACGCTGCCCGCCAGCGGCGTGAAGATGCCGTAGGGCATGAAGTTGACCGCGCGCCAACCGGTGTTGTGCCCCTGGCCGTCGTGGAAGAAGCCGCGCTCGGCCACTTGGCTGCGCACGAAACCGTCGCCCTGCGCCGGCAGGTCGGCGGGCGACAAGCCGGGGAACAGGCGCCAGGGCGAGTCGACCCCCGCATCCCACTGCTTGACCGAGCCGGGGCGCTGCTCGAACGCCGTCTGCCAGTTGTCCTGGCGCAGCCAGGCCTGCATGTCCCAGGACTCGGGCTTCTCGCCCAAGGCGCTGACGGCGACGCGCAAATCCTCCGGGTTGAGGGTGTTGATCCAGGGGTTGATGCTGGAGTTGACGACCTGCGGGTAGTCGATGACGCCGAAGGCGTAGTCGGCCTGCAGGTTGCCGATGTTGGGGTTGAGCCCGGCCTGCGGGTTGTTGTTGCCCAGGTTCAGCTTGGCGACACCGTCGGTGTGGCAGAACAGGCAGGCGTTCTGGGTGCCGTGGCTGGTCTCGATGTAGCACTGCGGCGGGATGTGGCCGTGCGGGTTGGGCATGATGGCGCGCGACAGGTGCTGGCCGCGCAGCGGGCTCGGCTGGGGCGCGGGTGGCGGCGGCGTGGGCGTCACGGCGTTGTCCGAGTCGCCGCCGCCGCAGGCGGTGATTGCCGCGGCAGCGAGCAGGGCCGCGCCGAGGCTCGCAACGAGGGTGGTGCGCAAGTGCTTGGGCGAATGCATGAGAGAAATCCTCTGAAGCGCCGCGGCGCGCCTCCGGGCAGGCGCCAGCGGCTGCAGGAAAAAACAAAGCAGGGTCGCCACCGGCGACCCTGCTGGACATCAGGCGGGCGGAGCCTGTGGGTGCTCCGCCGTCATCTGCGGCCGATTTACTTGATGCCCGGCAAGCCGCCCAGGTAGCCCACGTGGGCCGTCAGGCGGTAGTTCAGCACGTTGTGGCGGTTGCGGCCCCATTGCTTCTCGGCCTGCGCTTCCAGCTTCGCGGTCAGCTCCTTGTTCTGGCTGCTGATCCACTCGCCCTGGTGCTGGTTGTTGCTCATGACGTAGGCGTGGCCGTTCAGGTCGTCCACCACCTGCAGGCCGGTGGCCTCGGCGCCGGCGGCGACGCTCAGGATGCGCGACAGCTTCTTGGTGTCGACGTTGTAGGCCCACACGTAGTTGTTGACGTGCATGCCCGAGTCCTCGCCGATGAACAGCGTGCGCATCTTCTCGGAGAACGCCACGTTGTCGGTGTTGGCGATGGCGTTCACGTCGGCGACGTTGCCGTTGGCGTCGGCCGCGATCGGCTTGCCCAGCAGCGCGGCCTCGACGTAGGTCTTGGTCGGCACGTAGTCGGAGTCGATGGCGCCGCCGGCCGTGTCCTTCTGGCCGCCGGCCAGCTCGAAGGTGTAGGTGGCGCCGGCCTTGTTCTCCTTCAGGCGGATGTGGTCGACCGGACCGCCGTCCGCGCCCTTCATCGAGGCCTCGATGCGGCTCATGGCGTAGTACATCTTCTTGTCGGCGTGGTTGATCGCCAGGCCCTCGCCCTTGGTGAACTCGGTCGTCGCGCCCAGGTAGGCGGCATAGCGGCGCGTCTCCAGGAAGGCGGCGGCGGTTTCCATGCCGGGCTTGAGCTTGAGCCAGATGGTCTCGGCCGAACCGGCGCGCGTCGCCACGAAGCCGGGCTGCTCGGTCAGCGAGGTCTCGAAGATGTCGCCGATGGTGATGCCGCCGTCGACCAGCGCCTTGATCTCGCCGGCCTTGGAGCTGCCCAGCTTGATCCACTGGATGTCGGCGCTGCCGCCATCGCTGCCGTCGGCGGAGGTCTGGTTCCACTTCAGTGCGTAGAGGCTGCCGCCCTGCTTGGGATCGTTGCCGGTGCTGCCGACGAACATGAAGATGCCGGCGTAGACGCCGTCATCGCCGAAGAATGCCGTCTTGCCGTCCTTGGCGAACACGGCGGCCTCCCAGGTGCCGCGGCCCATCTCGAAGTGCTTGTGCACGGTGTAGCTGCCGTCGGCCTTGGGCGCCACTTCGGTGGCGTAGCCGTAGTGATAGGGGTTGGCCTGCCTGGTGTTGTTGAAATACACCTCGGTCATGGCCTTCAGGCCGGCCTGGGTGGTGGTGTAGGACTTTTCGCCTGGGACGAAGTACAGGTCGTAATCTTCCTCGCCGCCCAGGTGGGTGTTCCAGGGGGTCTGCGAACCGAAGCAGAAGATCCAGCCGCCATTGACGCTGGAGAAGTCGACCGGCTGCTGGCGCTTGATGCTCAGCTTGCCATCCTGGTCCTGCGTCAGCTCGCTCAGGCTCATGCTCATCGGCATGCGGCTGTACCAGCCCGGCACCTTGTAGGCCGAGCGGCCGTCGGCCAGCACGTCGTCGTATTCCCAGTGGTTGACCAGCATCAGCTTGTCGCCGATCTTCAGCAGGCTGTTGGCGTCGGCGGTCTCGGCGATCACCGGGTCGCCGTTGGGGTCCATCAGCGGCTTCATGTCGACGTCGTAGAGCTGCGCCGCCGCGTACTTGCCGCCTTTGACTTCGGCAATCTGGTCGGTGTTCTTGTACAGCGAGTTGTAGGTCAGCGGGAATTCCTTCTTGCTGCCGTCGCTGTAGGTCACCGTGGCGACCGATTTCGAATAGGTGTTCAGCATGTCCACCTCGGTGGTCGCCACCGGCATCGAGGAGAACTCGACCGACTGGAACTCCAGCACCTTGTCGTCGTCATCGTCGCCGCCGCCACAGGCAGTCACCAACATGGCTGCAGCCGCGGCTGCAGCGGTCAGCGCAAACGCGCGCTTGTACACAATCTTCATGGAAAGACCCTCATTCGGTTCAGAAAATGAATGCGGGTCCGACTGTCCCACCGGAATGTGACAGCTCCATGTCGTCATCTGCAGGGCCCGTGTTCGTGGCGACGCCCTAGCGTGCCGGCGCTCCCTTGCGCGCCGCGCCAAGGGGTGCGAGTTGCTCCAGCGGCAAGGCGCCGCCGGCCTTGACCTCGCCGAGCGAGAAGCTGGTGTGCATGTCCTTCACGTTGGGCAGGTGCAGCAGCACCTCGCGCGCGAAGCGGCTGAACTGCTCCAGGTCGGGGCTGACCACCTGCAGCTCGAAGGTGCCGGTGCCGCTGATGTAGTGGCAGCTGATGATCTCCGGCCGCGCGCGGATCGCCTGCTCCAGCCCGCGCATCGACGCCGCGCCGATCTGCGCCGCATCCAGCCGCACGAAGGCCAGCACGCCGAGGCCGACCTTGTGGCGGTCGATCTCGGCGCGGTAGCCGCGGATGAAGCCGGCCTGCTCGAGCGCCCGCACGCGGCGCCAGCAGGGCGCCGCCGACAGGCCCACGCGCTGCGCCAGCTCGGCATTGGTCAGGCGCCCATCCTGCTGCAGATGTTCCAGGATGGCCAGGTCGAATGAATCGAGTGTTTCCATGATCGGCAAATTTTAGAAAGAATCTTTCTCTATCTTCCAGCGATGGGGAACACAAAGCAAACACTTATCGGCGCATGCCGCATACACTTTGCGGTTCATAACAGGCCGGCCTGCCCACACGGCAAGCCGGTACATCGCCGCAGCCCACAAGGCGGCGGCCCATACCGGAGACATGCACCATGAATGCCCCCCTGCCAGAGCACATCCGCCAGGCGCTCGAGACCGTCACGCTCGACGACCGATACACCCTCGACCACGGCCGCGCCTTCATGAGCGGCATCCAGGCGCTGGTCAAGCTGCCGATGCTGCAGCGCCGGCGCGACGCGCTGGCGGGCAAGAACACGGCCGGCTTCATCAGCGGCTACCGCGGCTCGCCGATCGGCGGCTACGACCAGGCGCTGTGGGGCGCGCGCAAGCACCTCGAGGAGCAGCACATCGTGTTCCAGCCCGGCGTCAACGAGGAACTCGCCGCCACCGCGGTCTGGGGCACGCAGATGCTGGGCTTCGCGCCGCCGGGCAGCAACCGGTTCGACGGCGTGTTCGGCATCTGGTACGGCAAAGGGCCGGGCGTGGACCGCACCGCCGACGTGTTCAAGCACGCCAACATGGCCGGCACCAGCCCTCTAGGCGGCGTGATCGCCGTCGCCGGCGACGACCACGTGGCCAAGAGCAGCACCGCGGCGCACCAGAGCGACCACATCTTCAAGGCCTGCGGGCTGCCGGTGTTCTTCCCGTCCTCGGTGCAGGAAATCCTCGACCTGGGCGTGCACGCCTTCGCCATGAGCCGCTACGCCGGCGTCTGGACCAGCATGAAGACGATCCAGGAGATCATCGAGTCCAGCGCCACCGCGATGATCGATCCGGAGCGGGTGCAGATCGTGCTGCCCACCGACTTCGAGATGCCGCCCGGCGGCGTTCACATCCGCTGGCCGGACTCGGCGCTGCCGCAGGAGGAGCGCCTGTTCCACTACAAGTGGCACGCCGCCATGGCCTACGTGCGCGCCAACGGGCTCAACGCCACCGTGATCGAAGGGCCTCATGACCGGCTCGGCATCATCGCCAGCGGCAAGGCCTACAACGATACGCGCCAGGCGCTGCTCGACCTGGGCCTGGACGAGGCGGCCTGCCGCCAGGTCGGCATCCGCCTGCACAAGGTGGGCGTGGTGTGGCCGCTGGAGGCCACCATCGCGCGCGACTTCGCGATCGGGCTGAAGGAGATCCTCGTCGTCGAGGAAAAGCGCCAGATGATCGAGTACCAGCTGAAGGAGCAACTCTACAACTGGCGCGCCGACGTGCGCCCGAACGTGCTGGGCAAGTACCACGAGGGCTCGGCCGACGACCTCTCGGGCGGCGAGTGGTCGCTGGCCAACCCGCGCGACAACCAGCTGCTGCGCGCCACCGCCGACCTGACGCCGGCGATCATCGCGCGCGCCATCGCGCAGCGCCTGAAGAGGCTCGGCATCGACGGCGAGATGAGCGCCCGGCTGGACCGCCAGCTGGCGGTGCTGGACGCCACCGAGCGCAACCTGAACGCGCTGGAACTGGGCGGCAGCGGCGCCGAGCGCCTGCCCTGGTTCTGCTCCGGCTGCCCGCACAACACCTCGACCCGCGTGCCCGAGGGCTCGCGCGCCATGGCCGGCATCGGCTGCCATTTCATGGCCGTGTGGATGGACCGCAGCACCGTGGGCTTCACCCAGATGGGCGGCGAGGGCGTGCCCTGGGTCGGCCAGCAGCCGTTCAGCAGCGACAAGCACATGTTCGCCAACCTGGGCGACGGCACCTACTACCACAGCGGCACGCTGGCGGTGCGCCAGGCGGTCACCGCCGGCGTCAACATCACCTACAAGATCCTCTACAACGACGCCGTGGCGATGACCGGCGGCCAGCAGCTCGGCGAACGGCCCGAAGGCCTGTCGGTGATCCAGATCGCGCAGAACATGCGCGCCGAAGGCGCGGCCAAGATCTGCATCGTCACCGACGAGCCAGAGAAATACGACGGCGCGCAGGCCAAGGGCCTGCCGGCCGGCATCGAGATCCACCACCGCGACCGGCTGGACGCGATCCAGCGCGAGTTTCGCGAGATCGCCGGCACCACGGTCATCATCTACGACCAGACCTGCGCCACCGAGAAGCGCCGCCGCCGCAAGCGCGGCACCATGGTCGATCCGGCGGTGCGCGTGGTGATCAACGAGCTGGTGTGCGAGGGCTGCGGCGACTGCAGCGTGCAGAGCAACTGCCTCAGCGTCGAGCCGCTGGAGACCGAATTCGGCCGCAAGCGCAGCATCAACCAGAGCACCTGCAACAAGGACATCTCCTGCGTCAAGGGCTTCTGCCCCAGCTTCATCACCGTCGAGGGCGGTCAGCTGAAGAAGAAGGCCAAGGCCAAGTCGAGCGTGTCGCCGGCCGAGCTTGGCCCCTTGCCCGAGCCGGTGCAGAAGCAACCCGAACCGGGCGGCGCCTGGGGCATCGTGGTGGCCGGCGTCGGCGGCACCGGCGTCATCACCATCGGCCAGCTGCTGGGCATGGCGGCGCACCTGGAGGGCAAGGGCATCGTCACGCAGGATGCCGCCGGCCTGGCGCAGAAGGGCGGCGCCACCTGGAGCCACGTGCTGATCGGCGCCACGCAGGACGACATCCGCACCACCCGCGTCGGCATGGCGGCGGCCGACCTGATCCTGGGCTGCGATCCGATCGTCAGCGCCAACAAGGACACCGTGCTGCGCATGCGCGAGGGCCGCACCCACGTGGCGCTCAACTCGCACAGCACGCCGACGGCCGCCTTCGTCAAGGACGGCGGCTGGCAGAACCCGGCCGAGCGCTGCGCCGCCGACATCGCGCGCGCCGTCGGGCCATCGGGCCTGTCCACCTTCGACGCCGACGCCATGGCCAGCCGGCTGCTGGGCGACACCATCTACGTCAATCCGATGATCCTGGGCTACGCCTGGCAGAAGGGCTGGATCCCGCTCCGGCACGAATCGCTGCTGCGCGCGATCGAGCTCAACAACGTCCAGGTCGACAACAACAAGGCCGCCTTCGAATGGGGCCGCCAGGCGGCGCACGACTTCGCGCGCGTCGAGCGCGTGCTGTCGGCCAGCGACGCCAAGGTGATCGAGTTCAGGAAGCGCGACTCGCTGGAGACCATCATCGCGCGCCGGATCGAGTTCCTCACCGGCTACCAGAACGCAGCCTATGCCGAGGCCTACCGCGATTTCGTCGCCCAGGTGCAGCAGGCCGAAAGCCAGCTCGGCAAGACGCAGCTGTCCGAGGCGGTGGCGCGCTACCTGTTCAAGCTGATGGCCTACAAGGACGAGTACGAAGTGGCGCGCCTGCACAGCGACCCGGCCTTCCTCAAGCGCATCGAGGACATGTTCGAGGGCGATTACAAGCTCAACTACCACCTGGCGCCGCCGCTGACGGCCAAGCGCAACGACAAGGGCGAGCTGATCAAGCAGAAGTACGGCCCCGGCATGCTGGGCAAGTTCCGGCTGCTGGCGCGGCTGAAGGGCCTGCGCGGCACCCCGCTGGACCTGTTCGGTCGCACCGAGGAGCGCCGCACCGAGCGCGCCTTGATCGGCCAGTACCGCGCCAGCATCGAGGAGATCCTGCGCACGCTCTCGGCCGACAACCACGCCACCGCGGTCGAGATCGCGCGCATCCCGGAGCAGATCAAGGGCTACGGCCACGTCAAGGAGCGCCACCTGAAGGCGGCGCGTGCGCGCTGGGACGAGCTGCTGGCGCAGTACCGCGACCCCGCTGCGGCGCCGTCGCAGCGTCAGGTGGCCTGAGATCGGGGCGCGGTTCGGCCCGGCTGCCCGGGCCACGTGGCGGCTCGCTACCGCCGATTCATGAGGCGATGCATACAATAGAGGGTTCGCTCGCGCCGCCCGCGACGGCTTGCCGGCGTTTTGCCTGCGCGCGCGGGCCCGTCTTCTGATCCATTCCCTGCCCCTACAGGAGTCACACTGGTGTTCATCTCCAACGCATACGCACAGGCCGCCCCCGCTGGTGACATGGGCTCTTCACTCATGAGCATGCTGCCGCTGCTGCTGATGTTCGTGGTGCTGTACTTCATCATGATCCGGCCGCAGATGAAGAAGCAGAAGGAACACCGCGCCATGATCGAGGCCCTGGCCAAGGGCGACGAGGTGGTCACCGCCGGCGGCATGCTCGGCAAGGTGACGTCGCTGAGCGAGGCCCACATCGGCGTGCAGATCGCCAATGGCGTCGAGGTGCAGATGCAGCGCAGTTCGGTGGTGCAGGTGCTGCCCAAGGGAACCATCAAATAAGCCGGCGGATCGCACCGGCAGCCACCCTGGCGCGCCACGCCGAGCGCGCATCGGGGCGCCGGCCGTCCGCGCCGGCGCGTCTCACGAGTCCATCATGAACCGTTACCCGCTCTGGAAGTACGCCATCATCGCCATCAGCGTGCTGGTGGCGATGATCTACGCCCTGCCCAACCTGTTCGGCGAGGCGCCGGCGGTGCAGGTGTCGGCCGGCAAGGTCACCGCGCGGGTTGACGACACCACCTTGTCGCGCGTCGAGCAGGCGCTGCAGGCCGCCAGTCTGACGCCCAACCGGCTGATCCACGAAGGCACCTCGGTGTGGGCGCGCTTCGACACGCCGGACGAGCAGCTCAAGGCCAAGGACGTCATCGAGGAGGCGGTCAACCCCGACCCGGCCGACCCCAGCTACATCGTGGCGCTGAACCTGGTGTCGCGTTCGCCGGCCTGGCTGACCGCGCTGCACGCCAAGCCCATGTACCTGGGGCTGGACCTGCGCGGCGGCGTGCACTTCATGCTGCAGGTCGACATGCGCGCGGCCATCACCAAGCGGCTGGACACGCTGGCCAGCGACATCCGCCTGAGCCTGCGCGAGAAGGACGTGCGCCACGGCGGCGTCAGCCGCGAGGGCAACTCGATCGAGGTGCGCGCGCGCGACGCCGACACGCTGGAGGCCGCGCGCCGCGTCATCACCGACACCCAGCCCGACCTGCAGGTGGCCGAAAGCCAGGGCGGCGAGCCGCGCCTGGTGGCCAGCTTCAAGCCGCAGGCGCTGCTGAAGGTGCAGAACGACGCCGTGCGCCAGAACATCACCACGCTGCACAACCGCGTCAACGAGCTCGGCGTGGCCGAGCCGGTGATCCAGCAGCAGGGCGCCGACCGGGTGGTGGTGCAGCTGCCCGGCGTGCAGGACACGGCCAAGGCCAAGGACATCCTGGGCCGCACCGCGACGCTGGAAATGCGCATGGTCGACGAGAGCTCCGAAGGCCGCGCGGCCGAGCTCAGCGGCGGCCCGGTGCCGTTCGGCTCGGAGAAATTCCTGCTGCGCGACGGCTCGCCGGTGATCGTCAAGCGCCAGGTGATCATCACCGGCGACAGCCTGACCGACGCCCAGCCCGGCTTCGACCAGCAGACCCAGCAGCCCAAGGTCGACCTGACGGTGGACGCCAAGGGCGGGCGCATCATGCGCGACGTCAGCCGCGAGAACCTGAAGAAGCGCATGGCCATCATCCTGTTCGAGAAGGGCAAGGGCGAGGCGCTGACGGCGCCGGTGATCCAGGCCGAACTCGGCACGCGCTTCCAGATCTCCGGCTCGATGACCACGGTGGAGGCCAACGACCTGGCGCTGCTGCTGCGCGCCGGCTCGCTGGCGGCGCCGATGGAGATCATCGAGGAACGCACCATCGGCCCCAGCCTGGGCGCCGAGAACATCGCCAAGGGCTTCAACAGCGTGATGTGGGGCTTCCTGGTGATCGTGGTGTTCATGATCATCTACTACATGCTGTTCGGCCTGTTCTCCTCGATCGCGCTGAGCTTCAACCTGCTGCTGCTGGTGGCCATCCTGTCGATGCTGCAGGCCACGCTGACGCTGCCCGGCATGGCGGCGGTGGCGCTGACGCTGGGCATGGCGATCGACGCCAACGTGCTGATCAACGAGCGCATCCGCGAGGAACTGCGCGCCGGCCTGTCGCCGCAGGCGGCGATCCACGCCGGCTACGACCGCGCCTGGGCCACCATCCTGGACTCCAACGTCACCTCGCTGGTGGCCGGCATCGCGCTGCTGACCTTCGGCTCCGGCCCGGTGCGCGGCTTCGCCGTGGTGCACTGCATCGGCATCCTGACCTCGATGTTCTCGGCGGTGTTCTTCTCGCGCGGCATCGTCAACTTCTGGTACGGGCGCAAGAAGAAGCTCAAGACGGTGTCGATCGGCACCGTGTGGCGGCCCGATGCCGGCAAGGCATTGACCGCGCAATCGGGCAACGGACGCTGATCGGGGAGCAGAAAAATGGAGTTCTTCAGAATCGGCCGCGACATCCCGTTCATGCGGTATGCGCTGATCTTCAACATCATCTCGTTTGCGACCTTCGCGCTGGCGCTGTTCTTCCTGGTCACGCGCGGCCTGCACCTGTCGGTAGAATTCACCGGCGGCACCGTGATGGAGGTCAGCTACAGCCAGAGCGCCGACTTGGGCAAGGTGCGCGGCGCCATCGCCGAGCTGGGCTACGGCGACGTGCAGGTGCAGAACTTCGGCACCGCGCGTGACGTGCTGATCCGGCTGCCGGTGAAGGCCGGCGAGACCTCGGCCCAGCAGAGCGAACACGTGCTGCAGGCGCTGCGCGCGGCGTCCCCCGACGTCGAGCTGCGCCGCACCGAGTTCGTCGGCCCGCAGGTGGGCAAGGAACTGGCCACCGACGGCCTGATGGCGCTGGCCTTCGTGATCGCCGGGATCATGATCTACCTGTCGCTGCGCTTCGAGTGGAAGTACGCGGTGGCCGGCATCATCGCCAACCTGCACGACGTGATCATCATCCTGGGCTTCTTCGCGTTCTTCCAGTGGGAGTTCTCGCTCTCGGTGCTGGCGGCGATCCTGGCGGTGCTGGGCTACTCGGTCAACGAGTCGGTGATCATCTTCGACCGCATCCGCGAGGCATTCCGGCGCTTCCGCAAGATGAGCACGGTGGAGATCATCAACCACGGCATCACGGCCAACATCAGCCGCACCATCATCACGCACGGCTCGACCCAGATCATGGTGCTGTCGATGCTGCTGTTCGGCGGCGAGACGCTGCACTACTTCGCCGTGGCGCTGACCATCGGCATCCTGTTCGGCATTTATTCCTCGGTGTTCGTGGCCGCGGCCATCGCCATGTGGCTGGGCATCAGGCGCGAGGACCTGATCAAGACGGGGCGCCGCGAGGGCGACCCCAACGACCCGAACGCCGGCGCGGTGGTGTAGCGCCGGGCACCGCGCGCGGCTTCTTGCCGCCGGCGGCGCCCGATCTCCGCGCTGCCGGCGCGGATTGCGCCGTGCACATAGAATCGCCGCTTTCCCACCAAGGAGCGTTGCAGCGGGACCCCGCATCCCGTCAGGCTTGGTGGCATCTCCGATCCGACCCGCAACGACGCTCACCTGATTGACTTAGAGCCACAGGTGAGTGCATGAGCGCCGCAACCCCCACCCCACCGCCCCCGATGAAGCTGTCCGGCCTGGAGCCGGTGACCATCGGCGCCGATTCGCTGTTCGTCAACATCGGCGAGCGCACCAACGTCACCGGCTCCAAGGCCTTCGCGCGCCTGATCCTGGGCGGCCAGTACGAGCAGGCGCTGGCGGTGGCGCGCCAGCAGGTGGAGAACGGTGCCCAGGTGATCGACGTCAACATGGACGAGGGCATGCTCGACGGCCAGGCGGCGATGGTCAGGTTCCTCAACATGCTGGCCGGCGAGCCCGACATCGCACGCGTGCCGGTGATGATCGACAGCTCCAAGTGGAGCGTGATCGAGGCCGGCTTGCGCTGCCTGCAGGGCAAGGGCATCGTCAACTCGATCAGCATGAAGGAAGGCCTGGATGAGTTCAAGCACCAGGCGACGCTGGTCAAGCGCTACGGCGCCGCCGCCGTGGTGATGGCCTTCGACGAGCAGGGCCAGGCCGACACCTACCAGCGCAAGATCGAGGTCTGCGAGCGCGCCTACCGCGTGCTGGTGGACGAGGTTGGCTTTCCGCCCGAGGACATCATCTTCGACCCCAACGTGTTCGCCATCGCCACCGGCATCGAGGAGCACGCCAACTACGCGGTCGACTTCATCGAGGCCACGCGCTGGATCAAGCAGAACCTGCCCGGCGCCAAGGTGTCGGGCGGCATCAGCAACGTATCTTTTTCATTCCGCGGCAACGACCCGGTGCGCGAGGCGATCCACACCGTGTTCCTGTACCACGCGATCAAGGCCGGGCTGGACATGGGCATCGTCAACGCCGGCATGGTCGGCGTCTACGACGACCTCGAGCCCGAGCTGCGCGAGCGCGTCGAGGACGTGGTGCTCAACCGCCGCCCCGATGCGGCGGAACGGCTGCTGGAGATCGCCGAGCGCGCCAAGGGCGCGGCGCGCGACGACAGCAAGAAGCTGGAGTGGCGCGGCACGCCCGAGCAGCCGGTGTCGGTCAACCAGCGCCTCAGCCATGCCCTGGTGCACGGCATCACCGACTTCATTGTCGAGGACACGGAGGAGGCCTACCAGCAGATCGTGGCCGGCGGCGGCCGCCCGCTGAACGTGATCGAGGGTCCGCTGATGGACGGCATGAACGTGGTTGGCGACCTGTTCGGCGCCGGCAAGATGTTCCTGCCGCAGGTGGTCAAGAGCGCGCGCGTGATGAAGCAGGCGGTGGCGCACCTGCTGCCCTACATCGAGGCCGAGAAGAAGGCGCTGCAGGACGCTGGTGGCGACGTCAGGGCCAAGGGCAAGCTGGTGGTGGCCACGGTCAAGGGCGACGTGCACGACATCGGCAAGAACATCGTCACCGTGGTCCTGCAGTGCAACAACTTCGAGGTCGTCAACATGGGCGTGATGGTGCCGGCGCACGAGATCCTGGCCAAGGCCAAGGAGGAAGGCGCCGACATGGTGGGCCTGTCGGGCCTGATCACGCCCAGCCTGGAGGAGATGCAGCACGTCGCCGCCGAGATGCAGAAGGACGCCTACTTCCGCGAGCGCCAGATCCCGCTGCTGATCGGCGGCGCCACCACCAGCCGCGTGCACACCGCAGTCAAGATCGAGCCGCACTACGAGGGGCCGGTGGTCTACGTGCCCGACGCCTCGCGCAGCGTCGGCGTGGCGCAAAGCCTGCTGGGCGAGCAGGCGCTGAGCTTCATCGCCGAGACGCGCGCCGACTACGAGCGCGTGCGGCGCCAGCACGCCAACAAGAAGCAGGTCCCGATGTGGACGCTCGAGCGCGCGCGCGCCAACAAGGCGCAGATCGACTGGGCCGCCTACCGGCCGCCGGTGCCCAAGTTCATCGGCCGGCGCCTGTTCAGCCACATCGACCTCAGCGAGCTGCTGCCCTTCATGGACTGGTCGCCCTTCTTCCAGACCTGGGACCTGACCGGCAAGTACCCCGCCATCCTGAGCGACGAGGTGGTCGGCGAGGAGGCCACGCGCGTCTACAAGGATGCGCGGGCGATGCTGAAGAAGATCGTCGACGGCCGCTGGCTCACCGTCAACGGCGCGGTCGGCTTCTGGCCCGCCAACACCGTGCGCGACGACGACATCGAGCTGTACGCCGATGAGTCACGCGAGCAGGTGGTGCTGACCTGGCACGGCCTGCGCCAGCAGACCGAGAAGCAGGAAGACGCCGAAGGCCGCATGCGCCCCAGCCGCTGCCTGGCCGACTTCATTGCCCCGCGCGACCAACTCCCTTCCCTCCTGGGGGAGCGCCGGGGTGGGGGCCAGGCCGCAGCCGCGCCCGGCCGTGACTACATCGGCGCCTTCGCCGTCACCGCCGGCATTGGCGTCGAGGCCAAGGTCAAGGAGTTCCTGGCCGAACACGACGACTACAGCGCCATCACGCTGAAGGCGCTGGCCGACCGCCTGGCCGAGGCCACGGCCGAATGGCTGCACCACCGCGTGCGCACCGACCTGTGGGGCTACGCCGCCGACGAAGGCCTGGACAACGAGGAATTGATCGCCGAGAAATACGTCGGCATCCGCCCCGCGCCCGGCTACCCGGCCTGCCCCGACCACCGGGTCAAGAAACCGCTGTTCGACCTGCTGGGCGTGGATGAGATCGGCATGGCCATCACCGACCACTACGCCATGGTGCCGCCGGCCAGCGTCAGCGGCTTCTACTTCAGCCACCCCGACAGCACCTACTTCAACGTCGGCAAGATCAACCCCGACCAGGCCGCCGACATGGCCGAGCGCAGCGGCACGCCGCTGGCCGATGTGGAGCGGGCGCTGGCGCCGAACCTGGGCCTGTAGGGCGCCTTCTGGATTCCGGCTTGCGCCCATGAGCGCTAACGTAAAGCATCGTCATTCCGGCGCAAGCCGGAATCCATGGAGCGCGTCGCACTCATGGGCGGACTTTTCTCATCGGAAACGCCGTCTGGATTCCGGCTTGCGCCGGAATGACGGGGAGATCTTGGGCACTGCTCCCATTAAGTTGGCGCCCATGGGCTTGCGCCGGAATGACGGCGGGGACTCCCGTCAAGAGACGCATGCCCGCGGGCAGGAATGCCTGCCCTACGCGTTCCGGTCGTTCGCCAGCGCCGCCGCGCGGCGCCGTCACGCAGCCGGCAGCTCGATGCGATGGTGGCCGCCGTCGTCGCGCAGCTCGATCTCGAACACGTCGCCGGCCGCCAGTGCCTGCGCGCGCAGCTCGATCTCGTGCACCGTCGTGCCGTGGCGGTAACGGATGGTGCAGTGCGCCCATTCCGGCGGCAGCAGCGGCCGGATCCGCAGCTTGCGCCCGTGCCGGGTCACGCCCAGCAGTTCCTCCAGCAGCAGGCGGTACATCCAGCCGGCCGAGCCGGTGTACCAGGTCCAGCCGCCGCGGCCCACGTGCGGCTCGACGCCGTAGACATCGGCGGCGATCACGTAGGGCTCCACCTGGTAGTGGCTGGCGGCGGCGCGATCGAGCGCGTGCGACAGCGGATTGATCATGCGGGCCAGCTCCCAGGCCGTGTCCAGCTCGCCGATGCGCGCGAACGCCATCGTCGCCCAGATCGCCGCGTGCGTGTACTGGCCGCCGTTCTCGCGCACGCCGGGCGCGTAGCCGCGGATGTAGCCGGGATCGTGCCGGATCGCATCGAACGGCGGATCGAGCAACTGGATCAGCCCGGCGTCGCGGCGCACCAGATGCGTCGACAGCGATTGCATCGCCTGGCGCGCGCGCGCCGCGTCGCCGGCGCCCGACAGCACCGACCAGGCCTGCGAGATGGCGTCGATGCGGCACTCCTCGCCGGCGGCCGAGCCGAGCGGCGTGCCGTCGTCGAACCATGCGCGCAGGTACCACTGCCCGTCCCAGGCGTGCTCGTCGATGCTGCGCCGCAGGCGCTCGGCGCTGTCGCGGCAGACGTCGCCGAACTCCGCGTCGCCGTGCGCCTCGGCCAGCGGCGCGAACCTGAGCAGCACGTCGTAGAGGAAGAAGCCCAGCCAGACGCTCTCGCCACGGCCGTGCATGCCGACCTTGTTCATGCCGTCGTTCCAGTCGCCGGTGCCCATCAGCGGCAGGCCGCGCTCGCCGGTCAGGCGCATGCCGCGTTCGAGCGCGCGCTTGCAATGGTCGTACAGGCTGGTGGTCCATCCGGACGGCACCGGCCGGTCGTAGTAGCCTTCCTCGTCGGCGCGCACCAGCCGGCCCTCGACGAACGGCACCTGCTCGTCGAACAGCCCGGTGTCGCCGGTGACCTCCAGGTAGCGGCACACCGCGTGCGGCAGCCACAGGTAGTCGTCCGAGCAGCGCGTGCGCACGCCGCGGTCGCCGGGCGGATGCCACCAGTGCAGCACGTCGCCCTCCGGGAACTGGTGCGCGGCGCTGCGCAGCAGGTGACGGCGCGTCAGCTCGGGCAGCGCATGCACCGTCGCCATGGTGTCCTGCAGCTGATCGCGGAATCCGAACGCACCGCCGGACTGGTAATAGCCGCTGCGCGCGTGCACGCGGCTGGCGATGATCTGGTAGGGCAGCCAGCCGTTGACCAGCAGGTCGAGCATCGGATCGGGCGTTTCGACCTGGACCGCCGACAGCAGCTCGCGCCAGTGCTCGCGCACCCGCGCCAGTGCCGCGTGCGCGGCCGTCACGCCACGGGTGGCCAGCGCCAGCTCGGATGCGGCGGCCACGCTCTCGGCGGCGCCGAGCCGGAAGCCGAGCTCGAAGCTTTCGCCCGGTGCCAGGTCGACCCGGCGCTGCAGCGCGCCGCACGGATCGAGCCCGACGCCGCTGCGCCCCGACAGCGCCTCGCGCTGCAGCGCCGCCGGCTCGTGCAGGGTGCCGGCCTTGCCGATGAACTCCAGCCGGTCGCCGCTGTGGGTGCACAGGCGCCGCCCGTCGGCGTCGCGCAGCGCGTCGATGTCGAAGAAGGCGACGTGTCCGCCGAACTCGGGGTGGTAGGCGTTGCGCGCCAGCAGCGCGCCGCTGGCGCGGTCGGGCTCGGTCACCACGTGCATGCGGTTCTTCGACGCGTGCTCGCCCAGCACCCATTCGACGTAGCCCCAGACGCTCAGATGGCGCATCGAGTCGCCGCCGTTGTGCAGCTTGAGCAGCGAATGCTTCACCGCGCGCTCGGCGTCGACGAACACCCACAGCTCGCTGGCGATGTCGTCCTCGACGTGTTCGTAGACGCTGTAGCCGAAGCCGTGGCGGGTGCGGTAGCTGCCCCGCCCGCGCCGCGGCAGCGGCGTCGGCGACCAGAACTGCCCGCTCGCATCGTCGCGGATGTAGAAGGCCTCGCCCGGCACGTCGGTGACCGGGTCGTTGTGCCAGGGCGTGAGCCGGTACGCGTGCGCGTTGCCGCACCAGGTGTAGCCCAGGCCCGATTCGCTGAGCACGCAGCCGAAGCGCTCGTTGGCCAGCACGTTGCTCCAGGGCATCGGCGTCGGGGCCTCGGCGTGCAGTGCCATCACGTACTCGCGCCCGTCGGCCGAAAAGCCGCCGAAGCCGTTGGCAAACCGCAGCTGCTCCGGCGCCGGCGACGGCGCAGCCCGGTCCGGCCCGGGCGCCGGCCGCACCACCGGTGCGCCGGCCACCGGGTTGAAGCGGCGCTCGGGCGCCGCCGCCGGGCCGGCCAGCGGCGCGGGCAGGTTGCCGGCCGGCAGCTGGCGCGTCAGCTGCGCCTCCAGGCTGCCGCGCCGGTCATCGATCACGATGCGTGCCACCGCCTGCAGCAGCACGCGCTCGTCGGCGCTCAGCTGCTCCTGGCTGCGCACGTAGACGCCGCCCGGGTGGTCGATCGCGCCGGCGTCGTGATCCATGGCCAGCAAGGCGTGGATCTCGTCCTGCAGCTCCTGGCGGTAGGTCGACTGGTTCTGGTTCACGATCACCAGGTCGACCACCATGCCCTTGGCGCGCAGCCCGGCGTGCGCGCGCAGCAGCCGGCGCACCAGCTCGAGCCGGTCGCTGCTGCTCAGCTGCAGCAGGATGATGGGCAGATCGCCCGAGATCGCCTGCGGCCACAGCGCCGACTGCCCGCTGCGGTTCTGCCGCAGGGCGGTGGCATTGCCGCGGCTGCCGAGTTGCGGCTGCACCAGCAGACCGGCCAGGCGCGCGAACAGCGCGGCGTCGGCCTCGCTCAGTCCGAGCTGGCGCCGCATCACCTGCGCATGCGTCCAGGCGAGCTCGAACGCACGATCGGCCATGCGCCGGTCGCGGTACTTGTCGATCATCGCCAGCGCGTCGCCGCGCTCGGCGGCGGCGCCGGTGACGATGTCCAGCACCATGCGCTGGCCCGGCTGCAGGCTGACGCGCCCGCGAATCGCGATCGCCGGGTCGAGCACCGCGCCGGTGCCGCCGCCCAGCTCCACGCTGCCGGCATCGAGCGCCTGCGGGCGGTCGGCGCCACGCGTGCGCCCGAGAAAGCGGGCGCGGTCGGTCTCGTACGAGATCGCCTCCAGGTCGGCGCCGTGCAGCGCGATCATGTGCAGCAGCACCGGCGGCGCTTCCTCGTCGCTGCGCGGGCGGCGCGTGCACAGCAGCGCCTGCTTGGAGCGCAGGCACTCGGTGCGCACGAACAGGTTGCCGAACGCCGGATGTGCCTCGTCGGCATCCTGGCGCCCCAGCGCCACCTCGGCGAAGGTGGTGAATTCGATCGAGCGCGGCGCGCGGCTGCGGTTGGCCAGGCGCAGGCGCCGCACCTCGGCCGCTTCCTCGGACGAGATCACGATCTCCAGATGGCTCTCGATGCCGTCGCGCTCGATGCGGTATTCGACCTTGGCATCGGAGAAGATCGCCTCGTGGCGGTCGACGCGCGCTCGGCTGGGCAGGTGCGCGGCCGACCACCAGGCGCCGCTGCCGACGTCGCGCAGGTACAGGAACTGCCCCCAGGCCTCGGTGGTGGGATCGTCGCGCCAGCGCGTGAGCGCGATCTCGCCCCAGCGCAGCGACGAGCCGCCGGACACGTGGTACATGCCGTGCATGCGCCCGTTGGACAGCAGCTGCACGGCGGCGTGCTGGCGCGGCTCGGGGAACACGCGCAGGCGGGTCTGCTCCAGCGGCCGCACCAGGTGGGCCTCGGCGGCCTCGGGGTCACTGACGTGGAACACGCCGACGCGCGGCACCCGTTCCTGCAGCAGCAGCAGGGCGGCGCGGAACGCCGGGATCGCCGAGAAGCGCGCCTGCATGCGCGGCCCCGCCAGCACACGCGCCAGCGCCAGCAGCGTCATGCCCTGGTGGTGCGCCATGTAGGAGCGCAGCACGACGTGCTCGCGCCCCTGCGGCAGGCGCCCGCGCGTGTAGTCGATCGCCTCGTGCATGCCGTACTCGCCGGCGAAGCCCAGCACGTCCATGGCGCGCAGGTTGGCCAGCGCGGCGCCCGGCTCGACCATGGTGGCCATGGCGGCGGCGTACGGCGCGATCACCAGGTCGCGCCCCAGCCCGCGCTTCATTGCCAGGGCGGGCACGCCGAAGGCGCGGTACTGGTAGTTCATCTGCAGGTCGAAGGCGTGATAGCCCGACTCCGAGATGCCCCACGGCACGCCGTGGTCCTCGCCATAGGTGATCTGCGCCCGCACCGCCTTGCGCACCGCGGCGTCGAGCAGCGTGTCGGGATAGCTCGGCATCACCAGGTCGGGCATCAGGTACTCGAACATCGAGCCGCTCCACGACAGCAGCACGCCCTCGCCGTCGACCTCGGTCTGCGCCCGCCCGAGCGCGAACCACGACTCCTGCGGCAGCTGCCCCAGGGCGACCGCCAGAAAGGTGGTCAGGCGCGCTTCCGACGCCAGCAGGTCGTAGAACGACGCATCGAGCCGATCGTCGCTGAAGCTGTAGCCGATGTGCAGCAGGCGCTGGCGCGAGGCGTAGAGGAAAGTGAAGTCCATCTGCGCCAGCGCCTCGGCGCGCGCCGCCAGCGGCTCGAGATCCTGCCCACTCGCGCCGCGCTGCTGTTCGGCCGCGAGCGCGCTCGACAGCTGGTGCGCCAGGCGCGCGCGCCAGCGCGTGGCCGGCTCGGCGGTGCCCTCGGGCCAGGGCGGCCAGGCGTGCAGGGCATCAAGCAGCTCCTGCAGCGGCGCCCGGGCGCGCAGGCGCGCCTCGAATTCCAGCGCAGCGGCCGGCAGCGGCACGCGTTCCTGCGCCAGCGTGTCGCGCAGGATCTGGAAGCTCGCGTCCAGCCCGTCGTGCGTCTGCGGGTTCGGCTCCTGCTGCTCGGCCAGTTCCCGCAGTCCCTGCGCCAGCACCAGCAGGTGCGCCGCCAGGTTGCCGCTGTCGACCGTCGACACGTAGCGCGGCGTCAGCGGCTCCAGCGTGGTGGTGTCGTACCAGTTGTAGAAGTGGCCGCGAAAACGCTCCAGCCGCTCCAGCGTGTGCAGGGTGCGGTCGACGCGCTCGTGCAACTCGTGGCGCTGCACGAAGCCCAGGTCCCAGGCACTCAGGTTGGCCAGCAGCGACAGGCCGATGTTGGTCGGCGAGGTGCGGTGCGCGATGCGCGGCGTCGGCTCCAGCTGCAGGTTGTCGGGTGGTAGGAAATGCTCCTCGGGCACGCACAGGTCCTCGAAGAAGGCCCAGGTGCGGCGCGCCAGCCGCTGCGCGAAGGCGACGTCGCCGGCGTCCAGCACCTCGCGCGCCGGCGGCGGCGTGCCGCCCAGCCAGGCCATCAGCTGCGGCGCCGCCAGCCAGCCGATCAGCAGCGGCGCCGCCGCCGCCAGGGCCTCGGGCCGCACCAGCGCCAGCCAGCCGGCCACCGCGGCGGCAAACACCGCGCCCGGCGCCATCTGGCGCACCTCGGGCCGCACCATGGCGCGCAGCCGGCGCTCCACCTCGACCGAGGTATCCCATTCGAGCAGCCGCTGGCGCGTGAGCAGCAGCCGCCACAGCGTGCGCGCGATCGCCGAGGCATGGACGCCGGCCTCGTAGGCCAGGCAGCTGAGCTGCACCACGCCGCGCCACAGGCTGCGCCGCAACTCGCGCAGCACTTCGCTCAGGTGCGCGCGGCGCGACATCTGGCTCGGTGTCTGCGGCAGCTCGATCAGCGCGCGCAGCAGCGCCGGCAGGAACCACAGTGCCAGCACGCCCAGCGTCCAGCCCAGCGGCGTGGCGACCTGGCGCCAGCCGGCCAGCAGCAGCGCCAGCGCCGCGATCGGCACCAGGCTGCGGCGCAGGTTGTCGACCAGCTTGCCCAGGGCCAGCCAGGACATCGGGTTGCGCTCGCGCCGACCACCCGGCAGCGGAACCCGGGGCAGCAGCCAGGGCAGCAGCTGCCAGTCGCCGCGGATCCAGCGCGCGCGGCGCTTGATGTCGGCCGCGTAGCGCGCCGGATGGTCCTCGTAGACGCGCACGTCGGTGATCAGCCCGGCGTGGACGTAGTTGCCCTCCAGCAGGTCGTGGCTGAGGATGCGGTTGTCCGGGAAGCGCCCGCCCAGCACCTGCTCGAACGCGTCGACGTCGTAGATGCCCTTGCCGACGAAGCTGCCCTCGCTGAACAGGTCCTGGTAGACGTCGGAGACGGTGCGCGTGTACGGGTCGATCCCCGACTCGCTGCCGAACAGGCGCGCAAAGCGCGAGTGGCCGCGTCCGCTCATGGTGCTGCCCAGGCCGGGCTGCAGCAGCCCGTAGCCGCGCACCACGATGCGGCGGTCGGCATCGATGAGCGGCGCGTTGAGCGGATGCGCCATCGCCGCCGCCAGCCCGGCCGCCGCATTGCGCGGCAGCTGCGTGTCGGTGTCCAGCGTGATCACGTAGCGCGTGGCGCCCAGGCCGGTCGTGTCGCCGAAGACGGCCTGGAACTCGGCCTGGTCGCCGCCGCGCAGCAGCGCATTCAGCGCCGCCAGCTTGCCGCGCTTGCGCTCGCGCCCCATGTAGCAGGACTCGGACTCGTTCCACACGCGCGGGCGGTGCAGCAGCACGAAGCGGTCGCCCACGCCGTACCACGGGTGCCGCGCGTTCAGGGCGCCGATCGCCTGCGCCGCATGCGCCAGCAGCGCCGCGTCGGTGGACAGCTGCTCGGCCTTGGCATCGGGGAAGTCGGTCAGCAGCGCAAAGCGGATCGCGCCCTGCCGGTTGCCCAGGTAGCGGATCTCGAGCGCCTCCACCAGCAGGTCGATCGACTCGGCGCTGCCGATCAGCGTCGGCACCACCACCAGGGTCGCGGCGTGTTCGGGAATGCCGTCCTCGAAGTCCATGCGCGGCAGCGGCCGCGGCTTCACCGTCAGCGTGGCGACCCAGTTGGTCAGCACGATGCCCAGCTCGCTGGCCACCAGGCCGGCCGCCAGCGCCAGCGCGATCGACGCCCACCACGCGCCGCCGCCCGGCCAGTGGCGCAGCGCCAGGCACACGCCCAGCGCGGTGATCGCCGCGATCGGCAGCAGGTACAGGCCCAGGTGCAGGCGGGTGCGGTGGCGCGCCACCCGGCGGCCCGGCCGGGCGCGGCGGTTGAGCACCTCGCGCAAGCGGTTGCGGCCCTGCTCCAGCAGCCACCAGCCGACGTGCGATTCGATGCCGCCGGGCGCCGCCTGGCGCGCCAGTGCCAGCACCTCGCGCACCACCTCGGTCTCGGCCAGGCCGGCCTGGCGCGCCAGCCGCTCGATCGCGTGGCGGTAGCGGTCGCGCGTCTCGAAGTCCATCGCCGGGTAGGCGCCGTGCGGGTCCTGGCGCAGCAGCGCCTCGACCGCGCTGTGGGCCTCGACGAAGGCGCGCCAGTCGATGCCCGACAGCGCGCGCAGGCTGCCGATCGCGTTGGCCACCGAGACCTGGTCGGCGGCCTGCTTGCGGCTTTCCTCGGCCAGCATGGTTTCCACCGCCGTGCCCGCCTCGGCCGCCCAGCGCTCGATCCAGGCCATCGCCGGCGCCGCCTCGGCCTCCACGCCCTGCATGTGCCGGGTCAGGTCGCTGATGAAGGTGCGCGACGGCGTCACGCCCGAGGCCGCCAGCTCGGCCACCGTGATCACCAGCTGGCGCACGCCGCGCGCCGCGGCCTCGTTGATGCGCCCGGCCCACAGCTTGGCCTCGCGCTGCTCCAGCGCGTCGCGCTGCACGCGCACCGAAATGCGGCGCAGGTTCTCCACCAGCGCCAGCCGCAGCATGATCGGCACCGCCCACAGCTCGCCCAGGTTCAGCGGCTGGTGCGCCTGATAGGCCGCCAGCACCTCGCCCAATGCCCCCACGTCCACGTGCGCGTCGGCGTGCGCGACCAGCCAGCCGGCGATGTCGAACACGCGCGGCAGACCCTCGCGCTGCGGATTGGCCAGGATCGGCAGCGTGCGGTTGTAGCGCGCCGGCAGGTGCCTGCGCGCCAGCTGGATCTGCTCCTCGATCACGTGGCGGTTGTCCAGCAGCCACTCGCCCGCCGGCGTGATGGCGATGCCGTCGCGCAGGTTGGCCTCCAGCAGCGTCCGCGCGCGCGCGATCTCGGTGCTGTTCGAGCCCAGCCGCGCCAGCAGGCGGTCGTCGGTGGCGGCATCGCTGATCCGGTGCTGCTGCGCCAGCAGGCCGGCCCGCACCACCATCTCGTCCAGGGTCAGCAGTTCGGCGCGCAGCGGCTGCTCGCGCGGTGGCTTGGTCGCCACGCCGGCGTCGCCCACCCGCGCCAGCGCACCGCGCTGGCGCAGGCGCAGCCGGCGCAGGCGCAGCTGGCGTATCAGCGCTCGCCTAAACCTCATCGTCCCGGGCCGCAGAAATCAACTTGTCGCACCTTCCTGACAAAGGCCACATCATGGCGCCGCGCGATCTGGTTGGCTCGGGCGCCGCCCGCGCGCCAGCCATCCGACGCGACCCGAGTGCGCCGCGCAGACCATCGAAGTCCGCAGCATGGGGCTGCAATCGCCTACTGGGCGTGGCCCCGCAGGCGCTGTCGCCATGCAGTGGCTCGTCGCGGCCGCCAGCCGGGCGCTCAGGCCGCCCCCGCGCGTCGGGACCGATGTCAGGCCCGCAGTCGTCAGTGTCAGGAAGCCGCCGGAGCCTGGGCCAACCGTGGCGCGACAAGTGTAGTGGTGCATGGGAAGACCATGCTGACCGTGCCTATGACGCCGGTCTGTCGGCAGGAGGATCGTCGTCCGGTAGGTTCTTTGCTGCTGTGATCATGAGGTGCCGTTTCCGCCCATGCGAATACGCGCTGATGTCGCAGTTGAAGGTTCGACGCGGTTTGAATGGGTTTTCTCGCGACTGATGGAAGACGCACTGAGGCTGTTGCGGCAAGATTACCTGTTCTGCATTGCCGCCTCATCAACATATCTCCTCAGGCTAGTGTTCAAACATTCGCTGCAACCAAGAAACGATGCAAAACTACTTCGCACATTCACTGCCTGACAAACCTGAGTCGACTTGGCAGCCGCTGGCTGAGCATCTGATTGAGGTCTCACGGCTTGCGTCTGGATTTGCAGAGCCATTTGCTGCCGGCCAGCTAGCCTCCGTTCTAGGGCTGCTGCACGACATAGGCAAATACTGTGCTTTGTTCCAGCGCAAATTGCACGGTCAGGCCTTGCAAGTCGACCACTCCACGCGCGGCGCGCAGATCGTCGCGCAGCGCTATGGGTCGTTTGGCCGATTGCTGGCTTATGGCATTGCTGGCCACCACGCGGGTCTGGCCAACGGGGGCGACGGTGAGGGGGAGCGCACGCCTTTGCAGGTTCGGCTGAAGGCAGCCGATTTGCCTGCGCTGGATGGGCGATGGGAGCGCGAGATCAGCCTGCCTGACAAGCTGGTCCTGCCGAAGGGCTTTCGGCCAGTGGGTTCGCGGTGCAATTTTCAGTTGAGCTTTCTGGCGCGGATGCTGTTTTCATGCTTGGTAGATGCCGACTTCATCGACACCGAGCGCTATTACCAGAGCCATGCGGCACCAGGGCAACCCAGCCCACGCAATCGCCGCGTGCCTACCTTGGCCGAGTTGCGTGAGCGGCTGGATGCGCGTTTGGCCATCTTTCGTGCCGACTCGGAGGTCAACAAGCTGCGCGCCGATGTGCTGGTCCACGTGCGCGGCAACGCAGCGCAGGAGCCCGGCCTGTTCTCGCTTACGGTCCCGACCGGTGGCGGCAAGACGCTCGCTTCGCTCGCCTTTGCGCTTGACCATGCACTAGAGCACGGCCTGCGCCGTGTGATCGTGGTAATCCCGTTCACCAGCATTGTCGAGCAGACGGCGCGCGTGTTCCGCGAGGCGCTGGGCGACCTGGGGCAAGATGCCGTGCTGGAACACCACAGCGCTTTTGTCGCTGAAAAGCCGCCGCGCAGCGATCCTGACCGATACGAAGCAGCGGAGAAACTGCGCCTGGCGATGGAGAACTGGGATGCGCCCATCGTTGTTACCACTGCCGTGCAGTTCTTTGAAAGCCTGTTTGCCGCGCGGCCTGCGCAATGCCGCAAGCTGCACGCCATTGCGGGCAGCGTGGTGATGCTGGATGAGGCACAAACCATGCCGCTCAAGCTGCTGCGCCCCTGTGTGGCTGCCATTGACGAGTTGGCGCGCAACTACCGCACCAGCGTGGTGTTGTGCACGGCCACGCAGCCTGCTCTGGAAGCGCCCAAGTTTAATGGTGGCCTAGAGGGCGTGCGCGAGTTGGCGCCGCAGCACGTCCAACTGTTCCAGAAGCTCGAACGAGTGCGAGTGCGCCATGTCGGTGCTCTGAGCGACGAGGCGCTGGCTGCCGAAATGCGCTCGCGCGAGCAGGTGCTGTGCATCGTCAATAACCGGCGCCATGCGCGTGCGCTGTATGAAGCCATGGCCGACTTGCCTGGCGCACGGCACCTCACTACGCTGATGTGCGCCAGGCACCGCAGTGAAGTGTTGACCGAAGTGCGGCAGTTGCTCAAGGACGGCGAACCGTGCCGGCTGGTCTCCACCTCCTTGATCGAGGCGGGGGTTGACGTCGATTTCCCTAGCGTATTGCGTGCCGAGGCGGGGCTGGACTCCATCGCCCAAGCTGCCGGGCGTTGCAACCGTGAGGGCCGGCGAGCTCTCGCGGCCAGCGAAGTGCGTGTGTTCGCCACTGAAAACTCTGATTGGGCACCGCCACCTGAACTGAGGCAGTACGCCGACGTGGCGCGCGAGGTGTTGCGCCAGATTGGCGACCGCAACCCGCTGTCACCTGATGTGATTCGGCGCTATTTCGAGTTGCTGTACTGGAAAAAGGGCGGTCAGGAACTGGACGCGCCCAACCTGCTGGGCATGCTTAAGGATAGCCGTGTGGAAAGCCTGCCGATGGAAACCCTGGCGACCAAGTTCCGGCTGATCGACAGCGTGCAAAGGCCAGTCATCGTGCCGTACGACGACACGGCCAACGGCCTGTTGCGCGATCTGGAGTACGCCGAAGGATGCGTCGGCATCGCGCGGCGGTTGCAGCCTTACCTCGTGCAGCTACCGCAACGCGGATTTGATGCGCTGTTCAGGGCCGGGGCCGTACAGCCGGTAGCCCCGGAAAAATGGGGTGACCAGTTCATGAATTTGGTGAATCCTGATATCTACGACAGCAACATCGGCTTACGCTGGGATGATCCAACGTTCATCAGAGCAGAACACTTGTATTGGTAAACATTCATTGAAGTGTTTTCTCATGGGGAGTGATTGAGAGGGGTTGACTAAACTGGGGGGTTACGGTTAGAGTTGCCGCCAAAAGGGCGAAAGCCTCAGCGTCTGCAAACGCTGAGGCTTTCTGTGACAGCCCTCCGCTAACGATGCGGACCCGGCCAGAGGCAGGAAGGAGGGCTCGGATATGGTAGCAAACCGTATGACCTTATTAGCTTGAAAATGGGCGGCAGGCAATCCTGCGGGTGGCCTGTCGTCCTGTCGCGCAGCGATTTGGTGGCTGGGCGTGGATTGAAATATTGAGGTGTTCACACAAGGGGCTTGATAGGTTTCCTCGGCGTCTTCGGGCGCCGGGGCCTTATAGGATGAAGCGGATTACAGGAGGAGGGTTAGATGGCTTACGGAGTCCGTCTATCTATATGGGGCGAACGCGCCTGTTTCACTCGCCCCGAGATGAAGGTTGAGCGTGTCTCGTACGATGTGATCACCCCATCGGCGGCACGCGGAATTCTGGAGGCGGTGCACTGGAAGCCAGCCATCCGCTGGCAGGTGGATCGCATTCATGTCCTGAAACCCATTCGTTTTGAATCGATCCGGCGCAACGAGGTTGGCAGCAAGCTGTCGCCCGTCAGCGTGACCAAGGCCATGCGCGCGGGCAACACGGCGGGGCTGGCCACCTATGTCGATGAAGATCGGCAGCAGCGCGCGGCCACCATCTTGCGCGACGTGGCCTATGTGATCGAGGCGCACTTTGATCTCACCGCCGCAGCCGGTGCGGATGATTCGGTGGGCAAGCACCTTGACATCTTCAATCGCCGGGCGCGCAAAGGCCAATGCTTTCACGCGCCGTGCATGGGTATGCGTGAATTTCCGGCCCATTTCACATTGCTGGAAGAGGGCGCTGCATGGCCGGAGTGGCACGAAAGCTTGAACGGTGAGCGCGATCTGGGTTGGATGCTGCACGACATCGACTTTGGAAACGGCATGGTGCCGCGCTTTTTCCGTGCCCAGATGCTCGATGGCGTCATCACCGTACCGCCGTGGCAAAGCGAGGAGGTCAAGGCATGATCCTCCAGGCGCTCAATACTTATTACCAGCGCTTGCTAACACGCGGCGAAGAAGGGTTGGCGCCGTTTGGCTACAGCCCCGAAAAGATCAGCTACGAAATTCTGCTGGCGCCTGATGGTCGGGTGGTGGATGTGAACGACATCCGCGATACCTCAGGCAAGAAGCCCTTGCCTCGCATGCTGAATGTGCCGCAGCCCGAGAAACGCACGGTGGGTATTAAACCCAATTTTCTTTGGGACAAGACTAGTTACGTGTTAGGCGTGAGCGCCAGCAGCAAGCGCGCCGACAAGGAGCATGAGGAGTTCAAAACGCTGCATCAGGAGGCCTTGGCCGAAACGGACGATGCTGGGCTGAAGGCATTGCTGGCTTTTCTGGCGCAATGGGTACCAGAGCGGTTTGTGATGCCACATTTTGTGCCCGAGATGATGGATGCCAACGTGGTGTTCCGGCTGGATGGGGAGCAGCAGTACCTGCATGAACGCGCAGCGGCGCAAATAGCGCGCGCACATTTGCAGGGCGAGGCCAGTGGCGATGACAGCCGTGCTGCTTTCCTCGCTCCCTGCCTGGTGCTTGGCGAGCAGTTGCCCGTTGCGCGTCTGCATCCGGCGATCAAAGGAGTTAACGGCGCACAAAGCTCGGGCGCATCCATCGTCTCGTTCAACCTGGAATCGTTTACCTCGTACGGCAAAGTGCAGGGTGACAACGCCCCCGTATCCGAGCAAGCCGCCTTTGCCTACACCACGGTGCTCAATCACTTGCTGCGTCGCAGCGAGCACAACCGCCAGCGCATCCAGATTGGCGATGCCAGCGTGGTGTTTTGGGCCGAAGCGGAGAACACGGATGAGGCGCAGGCGGCAGAGTTGGCGTTCGAGGCCATGCTCAACCCGCCTCCCGACGACGCCCAGGAAGCGGCGCTAGTGCGTCAGATGCTGGAAAAGGTCGCCAAAGGCCGGCCGTTGAGCGACGTGAATCCGAACCTCTGCGAAGGTACGCGCATGTATGTGCTGGGCTTGGCGCCCAATGCCTCGCGTCTATCCATCCGCTTTTGGGAAGTGGGCACGCTGGGCCTGTTTGCCGAGCGACTGGCTTGGCATGCACACGATTTTCGAATCGAGCCACTGCCATGGCGAACCGAGCCCGCAGCGCGCCGTGTGCTGCTGGCTACCGTGCCGCACCGCGAATGCGCGATGCCCAAGATGGACGACGCCTTCAACAACCTGGTGGGCGAGTTCATGCGCGCGGTGCTGGGGGGCGGGCGTTATCCGCGCAGCCTGCTGGTCAATACGCTGATGCGCATTCGCTCCGACGGCAACTTGTCGGGCATGCGCGCGGCCATTTGCAAGGGTGTTCTGGCGCGCGAGCAGCGGCTGGGGCTTGGCAACGACGTTCAATCCGAGGAGGTGCCTGTGAGTCTCGACAAGGAATCGAAAAGCCCCGGCTACCGGCTGGGCCGCCTGTTTGCCGTGCTGGAGGCGGCACAACGCGGCGCGCTGGGCGGGCAGGTCAACGCCACCATCCGCGACCGCTACTACGGTGCGGCATCGGCCACGCCGGCCTCGGTCTTTCCTGTTTTGCTGCGCAACACGCAAAACCACTTGGGCAAGCTGCGCAAGGAGAAGCCGGGCATGGCCGTGGTGCTGGAAAAGGACATCCGCGAAATCGTGGACGGCTTGTCCGACAGTTTTCCACGCAGCCTGCGCATCGAAGAGCAGGGGCGTTTTGCCATCGGCTACTACCACCAGTCGCAAAGCCGTTTTGCCAAAGGTGCCGGCGATGAAACGCCCGATGCCACCGACGAAGTCCCAGACCAATAAGCCGAACCACCTGCACAAGGAATCCAGTCATGACCGCCATTGCTCACCGCTACGAATTCGTCTATCTGTTCGACATCACCAACGGCAACCCCAACGGCGACCCGGATGCAGGCAATCTGCCGCGCTTGGACCCCGAAACCAACCGTGGTCTGGTGACCGACGTCTGCTTGAAGCGCAAGATTCGCAACTTTGTCAGTCTGGACAAGGAGGACGCGCCCGGTTACGCGATCTACATGCAGGAAAAGGCCGTACTGAACCAGCAACACCAGAAAGCCTGGGAGGCTTTGGGTATTCCGCCAGACGCGAAGGAGCAGTACAAGAAGTTGCCTAAAGATGAGGCCAGGGCGCGGGAATTGACGGCATGGATGTGCGGCAATTTCTTCGATGTGCGCACCTTCGGGGCGGTCATGACGACGGGTGTCAACGCCGGGCAGGTGCGTGGGCCGGTGCAAGTGGCTTTTGCCACCTCGATTGACCCTGTGGTGCCGCTCGAAATCTCCATCACTCGCATGGCAGTGACGACTGAAAAGGAAGCCGAAGCGCAAAGTGGCGACAACCGTACTATGGGTCGCAAGCACATCATTCCCTATGGTTTGTATCGGGCGCATGGATTCGTCTCGGCCAAGCTGGCGGAACGCACGGGCTTTTCCGACGGCGATCTGGCTTTGTTCTGGCAGGCGCTCATTAACATGTTTGAACACGACCGCTCTGCTGCTCGTGGCGAAATGGCGGCCCGCAAACTGATCGTGTTCCAGCATGAAAGTGCCATGGGTAATGCACCCGCGCATGTGCTGTTCGATGCGGTGAAGGTGCGCCCAGCCGATGACTTGGCCGGCGCCGCGCCCAGGCGATTTGGGGACTATCGTGTGGAGATCAATGCGGCAGCGGTGCCCAGTGGCGTGACCATGCACGAGATGCTTTGACACGCGGCTTGCCGGAAGGGCTTCTGCACTGTCATGGCTGACCAGGATCCCATCCCCATCTCCGCTCTACAGCACTATCTGTACTGCCCGCGCCAGTTCGCGCTGATTCATCTGGAGCGGTTGTGGGCCGAAAACGCGCAGACCGCACAGGGGCGCGTGCTGCACGAGCGGGCGGATTCGGGCCGTTCTCAACGGCGTGCGGGCGTGCGCAGCGTGAGTGCGCTGCCGCTGGTTCACGTTGAGTTGGGATTGACGGGCGTGGCCGACGTGGTGGAGTTTCATGCCACGGAGGGCAGTGCGGGCGAGCAGGCGTTCCCGGTGGAATACAAGCGGGGTCGGCCCAAGGCGCACCGTGCCGACGAAGTGCAATTGTGCGCGCAGGCGCTGTGCCTGGAATCGATGCTGGGTCCGCCGGTGCCGTGCGGCGCCTTGTTTTACGGCCAGACGCGCCGTCGGCATGCCGTGATGTTCGACGACGCGCTGCGCACTCTGACGCGCGACACCATCGCCGCCGTTCGCGCCATTTGGGCGTCGGGCGAGACACCCCGTGCCGATTACCAACCCAAGCGCTGCGACGCCTGCTCGCTGATCGACTTGTGCGAACCGCGTACATTGGCGCGCGGGCGTGGGGTGCAAGCCTGGTTGGCGCGCCAGATTGAAGCGGCAGATGTGTCGCTATCGGGTGAGTGATGCGCCGACTGCGCAACACGCTTTATGTGACCACCGAAGGCGCATGGCTGCGCAAGGACGGTGAAAACTTGGTGATGGAGGTGGAAGGTGAAGTGCGTGCCCGGTTGCCCGTGCATATGCTGGAGCATGTGGTGTGCCTGGGTCGGGTGATGATGTCGCCAGCGCTGATAGGGCACTGCGCGGCCAGCGGCATCTGCGTGAGCTTTCTGTCGTCCAGCGGGCGCTTTCTGGCTCGGGTAGAAGGGCCGGTAAGCGGCAACGTGCTGTTGCGGCGCGAGCAGTACCGCCGCAGTGACGATGTGGTGGGTGCGGCGGCCGTGGTGCGCAATCTGCTGATCGGAAAGGTGTACAACCAGCGCACCGTGATCGGCCGCGCGCTGCGCGATCATTGCGACAAGTTTCCGGATGCCGCGCGGGCGGCGCTGGCAGAGGCGCAGCGACAACTGGGCCGCATCGCTCGCCGGTTGTTGCATGAGTCTGGGGTTGAGCAGTTGCGAGGGTTGGAAGGCGAGGCTGCACAGCGCTACTTCGCTGTTTTCGATCATCTGATCCTTGTGCCCGCGCCGGCGCTGCGCTTCAGTGGACGCAGCCGGCGCCCACCGCGCGACGCAGTGAACGCACTGTTGTCGTTCCTCTACACGCTGGTGACGCACGACTGCCGTGGCGCGCTGGAAAGCGTGGGGTTGGATCCAGCGGTGGGTTTTCTGCATCGGGACCGCCCAGGTCGCCCCAGCTTGGCGCTCGACTTGCTGGAGGAGCTGAGGCCGGTACTGGCTGATCGCCTGGCGCTTTCGCTGATTAACCTGCGGCAGGTGGGCGAGCGCGACTTTGTCCAGATGGATGGGGGAGCGGTACTGATGCGCGATGAGGCGCGAAAGACCGTCTTGGTGGCGTACCAAGAGCGCAAGCGGCAGGAACTGCGGCATGCGTTTCTTGAGAAGAAGGCACCGCTGGGGCTGTTTCCTTTTTTGCAAGCCCAATTGCTGGCGCGCCATCTGCGGGGCGATCTGGACGCGTACCCGCCCTTCCTGTGGAAGTAGCTGGGCGGCTCAGGGGGATTCAGCCATGATGGTGTTAGTGACTTACGACGTCAGTACCCAGGATTCAACGGGGGCAAGGCGATTGCGCCAAGTGGCGAAAGCCTGTCAGAACTTTGGGCAACGGGTGCAGTTCTCTGTCTTTGAAGTCGAGGTCGAGCCTGCGCAATGGGTTGCCTTGGAGGCGCAGTTGCGGGAGTTGATCGACCCTGTCACCGACAGCTTGCGGTTTTATCACTTGGGCAAGAACTGGCAGCGCAGGGTCGAGCACGTTGGCGCCAAGCCGGCGTTGGACTTGAGTGGTCCATTGGTGCTGTAGTCGCGCCGCGAACCACAAGCGCGCATCGGTCGTCTTGTGGCGGTTCGCAGAAGCTGTAAGTCATTGATGTAACCGGGGATTCTTTATGTCTGTCTTGAATTCTGACCGGGGTTGATCGTCAGCTGTGGGGATTCGCGCTGTGAGCCTTAAAAACTCGGTGCTAGCAAGCACTTAGACTGAAGGAGTCGCGCCCTTCACGGGCGCGTGGATTGAAACATGCAGTCGGCCATGTAGGCGCGGAATCGCTCAGTCGCGCCCTTCACGGGCGCGTGGATTGAAACGGCTACCTTGCTGCCGTCTAGCTCGGACTTGGGCGTCGCGCCCTTCACGGGCGCGTGGATTGAAACGCCCAGACCGGCGATGCTGCCAGCGGCGGCGTCAGGGTCGCGCCCTTCACGGGCGCGTGGATTGAAACGCGGGCGTACTCTGACGCGGCGTAGGTGGTCTCGGGTCGCGCCCTTCACGGGCGCGTGGATTGAAACATTTTCAAGGTCAGCCATGCCCAGGCCGATGCTGGTCGCGCCCTTCACGGGCGCGTGGATTGAAACGCAAACACGCCCGACAGGCCATAGCCCAAGCCGGTCGCGCCCTTCACGGGCGCGTGGATTGAAACACAGCGCATACCAAAAAGGTCAGATCAACATCGATGTCGCGCCCTTCACGGGCGCGTGGATTGAAACACTAGGGCCGATGGCAAACAGCACCATGGCGGCGGTCGCGCCCTTCACGGGCGCGTGGATTGAAACGCACTTGCGCGGCCCACTGGCGCGCGTAGTGGCGGTCGCGCCCTTCACGGGCGCGTGGATTGAAACGGGCGCTCTTACATGATCGGCATCGGCGTCACCACGTCGCGCCCTTCACGGGCGCGTGGATTGAAACATGCGGCGGTACGAAGGTGTTGACGACGCCGACGTCGCGCCCTTCACGGGCGCGTGGATTGAAACGGTGGTGATCTGCGGCAGATACAGCGTGAGCGTGGTCGCGCCCTTCACGGGCGCGTGGATTGAAACGAGGCCAGCGCCATGACCACCACCGCCACCGGCCAGTCGCGCCCTTCACGGGCGCGTGGATTGAAACACGGGCGGTGTTTTCTTCGCGCTCGGCGGCCCAGGTCGCGCCCTTCACGGGCGCGTGGATTGAAACACCGTGGTGAAGGTTTCGTTGTCCCAGAAGCCGCGTCGCGCCCTTCACGGGCGCGTGGATTGAAACAGGGCCAGCGTCTGCGCCGCGTCCAGCACGTCCTGCGTCGCGCCCTTCACGGGCGCGTGGATTGAAACCTCGCCTCGCGTCCATAAATACGTGCCCGATAGCGTCGCGCCCTTCACGGGCGCGTGGATTGAAACCGGATGCACCACGCGCACGAGGCGCTGCGCGCCGGTCGCGCCCTTCACGGGCGCGTGGATTGAAACCACGTGCATTACCGGATAGCCGCTGGGGCGGGCTGTCGCGCCCTTCACGGGCGCGTGGATTGAAACGCCTGAAAGTATCCAGTCACCCATCCTATGGTTGTCGCGCCCTTCACGGGCGCGTGGATTGAAACAGTCGACTGCGCAACGCGAGCGCTCGCGCCGATCGGTCGCGCCCTTCACGGGCGCGTGGATTGAAACGTGAGTTTTCGCATCGCCACCACCGACAGCGTGCGTCGCGCCCTTCACGGGCGCGTGGATTGAAACACCGGCGAGATCGATTTCCTCATGCACCGCCCGCCCGTCGCGCCCTTCACGGGCGCGTGGATTGAAACGTTATAGATTCAGTGACGTGTGGACAACATGGAGGTCGCGCCCTTCACGGGCGCGTGGATTGAAACGAGGTTGTGCTGGGCGTGTTTGCGGCCGAAGGCGCGTCGCGCCCTTCACGGGCGCGTGGATTGAAACTTCAGTGCGGCGTTGTACTTCTCGACCGCCTCTCGTCGCGCCCTTCACGGGCGCGTGGATTGAAACATGGCGCCACGGGCCTTGACGGCGGCGATGTAGGGTCGCGCCCTTCACGGGCGCGTGGATTGAAACACCGGTCTTGGTGGCGGCGTTGGCGGCGTCGTTGGGTCGCGCCCTTCACGGGCGCGTGGATTGAAACCTGGATATTGCGCGTGAAGCCACCAAGGAATTCCTGTCGCGCCCTTCACGGGCGCGTGGATTGAAACCAGTCTTCGACGGACATGCGCTGCGCGGTGACGTGGTCGCGCCCTTCACGGGCGCGTGGATTGAAACGTCGAGCACGAGCTGCTGGCCGCGCCAGCCGGAGAGTCGCGCCCTTCACGGGCGCGTGGATTGAAACAGGCGCACGCGCGCGGTGGCGGTGCTGGCGACCTGTCGCGCCCTTCACGGGCGCGTGGATTGAAACGTACAGCTGCAAATCACGCACGCGCGCGATGACGGTCGCGCCCTTCACGGGCGCGTGGATTGAAACTGCACCAGGGCGCGGCTGCGCACGCGCAGCTCGCGTCGCGCCCTTCACGGGCGCGTGGATTGAAACAGGGCGTTGTTTACCTGCGCCTGCCCCTCGATGGCGGTCGCGCCCTTCACGGGCGCGTGGATTGAAACCCGGGCTGACCACGCAGCGATTGCGCGGCTGACGTCGCGCCCTTCACGGGCGCGTGGATTGAAACAGCCTGACGCTGCAGCGCGTCGACGACGAGCGCGCCGTCGCGCCCTTCACGGGCGCGTGGATTGAAACAAGCTGGACGTGGAGAAGTTCGGCAAGGCGCTGGAGTCGCGCCCTTCACGGGCGCGTGGATTGAAACACACAGGTCAGCAACCTGCCGATCGTGCTGATCGAGTCGCGCCCTTCACGGGCGCGTGGATTGAAACCTCACCACCAATCCGGACGAGTTCCTGACCGCCGTCGCGCCCTTCACGGGCGCGTGGATTGAAACACCGCCGACAAGGCGCCCGACGACGCGGTGGCGGGTCGCGCCCTTCACGGGCGCGTGGATTGAAACTCGGCATCGATGCTGGACTGCTTGAGCAGCTTGCGTCGCGCCCTTCACGGGCGCGTGGATTGAAACGTGCGCGAGGAGGAGCAGATCGCCGTCGCCACCGGTCGCGCCCTTCACGGGCGCGTGGATTGAAACTGGCCGTCGCCGCCATCCTCGATGACGACGTGGCGTCGCGCCCTTC
>CAZHSD010000007.1:0-17206 GCA_964534975.1 uncultured Ottowia sp.
GATACCGCTCAGAGATCAAATCTATCGATAAGTTTCTTGTGGGACAGCACACTAGATGGATACCCATTGACTGCATCCAGTTGCGCGCCATCAAAAAGTAAGATGCGCGGTTATGGCAACGCAATCCACATCGCCCGGCAGCGGGTATTCCGAGCGCTCGATCCGGGTGCTGAAAGGCCTGGAGCCGGTCAAGCAGCGCCCGGGCATGTACACGCGCACCGACAACCCGCTGCACGTGATCCAGGAGGTGATCGACAACTCGGCCGACGAGGCGCTGGCCGGCTTCGGCAAGAAGATCCGCGTCATCCTGCACGCCAATGCCTCGATCAGCATCGAAGACGACGGGCGCGGCATTCCCTACGGCCTGCATCCCGAGGAGAAGGCGCCGGTGCTGGAACTGGTGTTCAGCCGCCTGCACGCCGGCGGCAAGTTCGACAAGGGCCAGGGCGGCGCCTACAACTTCTCCGGCGGCCTGCACGGCGTCGGCGTGTCGGTGACCAACGCGCTCGGCAAGCGCATGGAAGTGGCCAGCCACCGCGAGGGCATGGTCGCGACCATGGTCTTCGAGGGCGGCGAGGTGGTGCAGAAACTCCACCTGCGCAAGCAGCAGGAGGGCGACCGCCGCCAGGGCACCTCGGTGCGCGTGTGGCCGGATGCGAAGTACTTCGACACCGTGCAGCTGCCCATGAACGAGCTGGTGCACCTGCTGCGCAGCAAGGCGGTGCTGCTGCCCGGCGTTACGGTGCAGCTGATTGACGAGAAGAAGAAGGACAGCCAGAGCTGGCAGTACAAGGGAGGTCTGCGCGACTACCTGGAGCAGAGCCTGCCGGCCGACGCCGTGATCCCGCTGTTCGAGGGCGAGTCCTACGCCGGCAAGGATTCCGACAGCTTCGCCGAAGGCGAGGGCGCGCAATGGGCGGTGGCCTTCACCGAGGAAGGCCAGCCAGTGCGCGAGAGCTACGTCAACCTGATCCCGACCACCGCCGGCGGCACGCACGACAGCGGTCTGCGCGACGGCCTGTTCCAGGCGGTGAAGAGCTTCATCGAACTGCACGCGCTGCTGCCCAAGGGCGTCAAGCTGATGCCCGAGGACGTGTTCGCGCGCGCCAGCTACGTGCTTTCCGCCAAGGTGCTCGACCCGCAGTTCCAGGGCCAGATCAAGGAACGCCTGAATTCGCGCGACGCGGTGCGCCTGGTGTCGGGCTGCGTGCGCCCGGCGCTGGAGCTGTGGCTGAACGCCAACGTCGAATACGGCCGCAAGCTGGCCGAGCTGGCCATCAAGGCCGCGCAGACGCGCCAGCGCGCCGGCCAGAAGGTGGAAAAGCGCAAGGGCAGTGGGGTGGCGGTGCTGCCGGGCAAGCTGACCGACTGCGAGAGCCGCGACATCGCCGACAACGAGGTGTTCCTGGTCGAGGGCGACTCGGCCGGCGGCAGCGCCAAGATGGGCCGCGACAAGGAGACCCAGGCGGTGCTGCCGCTGCGCGGCAAGGTGCTCAACACCTGGGAGGTCGAGCGCGACCGGCTGTTTGCCAATACCGAGATCCACGACATCTCGGTCGCCATCGGGGTCGATCCGCACGGGCCGGGCGACGCCGCCGACCTCGGCAACCTGCGCTACGGCAAGATCTGCATCCTGTCGGACGCCGATGTCGACGGCTCGCACATCCAGGTGCTGCTGCTGACGCTGTTTTTCCGCCACTTCCCGCGCCTGATCGAGGCCGGCCACGTGTACGTGGCGCGTCCGCCGCTGTTCCGGGTCGATGCGCCGGCGCGCGGCAAGAAGCCGGCCGCCAAAATGTACGCACTTGACGAGGCTGAGTTGAACTCGATCCTCGACAAGCTGCGCAAGGATGGCGTTTCTGAGGGAAAATGGTCGGTCAGCCGCTTCAAGGGGCTGGGCGAGATGAGCGCGGAACAATTGTGGGAAACCACGCTCAATCCCGACACCCGTCGTCTGTGGCCCGTGCAATTGGGGTCGTTCGACTTTGTCCAGACGGCGGCGGAGATGACCAAGCTCATGGGCAAGGGCGAAGCCGCCGCGCGGCGCGAGCTCATGGAACTGCACGGCGATGCCGTGGAAATTGATATCTGACGAGTGGCATGTCTCTAGCATCCGTTTTCGCGCGCCATCGGGCGCGCTTTCGCTGGCCGGCACTGGCGCTGTCGCTGTCGCTGGTCCATCTGTCGGCGCAGGCCGATCTGTGGGCCTACGTCGACGCGCAGGGCGTCACGCATTTCGCCGCCACCCAGGTCGATGAACGCTACAAGCTGTTCTACAAGGGCAGCGACATCAGGAAGCTCGATCTGGCAGCCGAGCAAGGCGCCGCGCTGTCGTCGCCCAAGCAGCAGCGGCTGGGCCTGAAGGCCAGCGGCAAGAGCGGCGAGCCGGCCTTCGTCGTGCCCAAGCGCTTTGCCAACATCGATTCGTCCAAGGGCTACAAGGCGGTGCAAAAGCACCTGCAGGCGGCTGCGCGCACGCACCAGGTCGATTACGAACTGCTCAAGGCCGTGGTGGCGGCCGAATCCGGCTTCAACCCCGAGGCGGTGTCGCCCAAGGGCGCGGTCGGCCTGATGCAGCTGCTGCCGACCACCGCCCAGCAATACGGCGTGCGGGCCGACGCGGCCGCGCGCCGCGACCGCAAGGGCAATATGCTGCCGGCGCGCTCGGTGGAAGAGAAGCTGACCGACCCGCACACCAACATCCACGCCGGCGCGCGCTACCTGGCCTACCTGATCAAGTTGTTCAAGGGCGAACTGGAACTCGCCGTGGCCGCCTACAACGCCGGCGAGGGCGCGGTGCAGCGCGCCGGCAACAAGATCCCCAGGTACAAGGAGACCCAGGGCTACGTGAAGACCGTGATGGGCCTGTACGGCGTGTTCAAGCCCGAACAGACGGTCGTCGCCGACGCGCGTGCCGCGGCGGCGCAGCCGGTGGCCAAGGCGGTCGGTCGCATCGGCGGGCGTGTGCGGGTCGAACTGGGCGGCGGCGCCCAGGCAGCGCAGGCCGCCACCCCGATCGCCGATGCGGCCGCCAGCGTGCTGACGCCGGTGCTGTTCACGGCGCCCAGCCTGGGTGCGGACGTGCGCGTGGGCGGCTTCGCGAGCGGCAGCTGATTTCCTTTTCCTTTTCTTTTCCCTTGCATGAGTGATCAAGCGGTCCTCGACCTGAGCGGGGACGGCGGCGGATCGGACGACGATCTGGCGCTGGCCACCTATGCCCAGCGGGCCTACCTCGAATACGCGCTGTCGGTGGTCAAGGGCCGCGCGCTGCCCGACGTGGCCGACGGCCAGAAGCCGGTGCAGCGGCGCATCCTGTACGCCATGCAGCGCATGGGCCTGGGCTACGGCGGGCCGAATGCCGCCACGCCGGCCCGGCCGGTCAAGAGCGCGCGCGTGGTCGGCGACGTGCTGGGGCGCTTCCACCCGCACGGCGACAGCGCCGCCTACGACGCGCTGGTGCGCATGGCGCAGGACTTCAGCCAGCGCTACCCGCTGATCGACGGCCAGGGCAACTTCGGCAGCCGCGACGGCGACGGCGCCGCCGCCATGCGCTACACCGAGGCGCGGCTGGCCCGCATCACGCGCCTGCTGCTGGACGAGATCGACGAAGGCACGGTCGACTTCCAGCCCAACTACGACGGCTCGACCGAGGAGCCGCGCCAGTTGCCGGCGCGCCTGCCGTTCGCGCTGCTCAACGGCGCCAGCGGCATCGCCGTCGGCCTGGCGACCGAGATCCCCAGCCACAACCTGCGCGAGGTGGCCGACGCCTGCGTGGCGCTGGTGAAGAACCCCAAGCTGGGCGACGACGAGCTGTTCGCGCTGATCCCCGGCCCGGACTACCCCGGCGGTGGCCAGATCATCAGCACGGCGGACGACATCCGCGACGCCTACCGCGGCGGCCGCGGCAGCCTGAAGGTGCGCGCGCGCTGGAAGATCGAGGACCTGGCGCGCGGCCAGTGGCAGCTGGTCGTCACCGAACTGCCGCCCGGCGCCTCGTCGCAGAAGGTGCTGGAGGAGATCGAGGAACTCACCAACCCCAAGCTCAAGACCGGCAAGAAGGCGATTACCCAGGAGCAGAACCAGCTCAAGGGCACGCTGCTGGCGGTGCTGGACGAGGTGCGCGACGAATCCAGCAAGGACGCGCCAGTGCGCCTGGTGTTCGAGCCACGCAGCCGCACCGTCGGCCAGGACGAGCTGATCAACGTGCTGCTGGCGCACACCAGCTTGGAGTCCAGCGCGTCGATCAACCTGACCAGCGTCGGACTGGACGGCCGGCCGGTGCAGAAGTCGCTGCGCCAGATGTTGCTCGAATGGGTCGAGTTCCGCCAGCAGACCATCACGCGCCGCAGCCAGCACCGCCTGGCCAAGGTGCTGGACCGCATCCACATCCTCGAGGGCCGGCAGCTGGTGCTGCTGAACATCGACGAGGTGATCGCCATCATCCGCACCAGCGACGAGCCCAAGGCGGCATTGATCGCGCGCTTCAAGCTCACGGAGCGGCAGGCCGACGACATCCTCGACATCCGCCTGCGCCAGCTGGCGCGGCTGGAGGCGATCCGCATCGAGCAGGAGCTGAAGGAGCTGCGCGAGCAGCAGGGCAGCCTGGAGGACATCCTCGGCAGCCCGGCCTCCTTGCGCCGCCTGATGGTCAGGGAGATCGAGGCCGATGCCAAGCAGTTCGCCGACGAGCGCCGCACGCTGATCCAGGCCGAGAAGCGCGCCGTGGCCGAGGTCAAGGTGGTCGACGAGCCGGTCACCGTGGTGGTCAGCGAGAAAGGCTGGGTGCGCGCCCGCCAGGGCCACGGCCACGACCCAGCGGGCTTCGCCTTCAAGGCCGGCGACGGCCTCTACGGCACCTTCGAGTGCCGCACCGTCGACCCGCTGCTGGTGTTCGGCAGCAACGGCCGCGTCTACACCGTGTCGGTGGCCAACCTGCCGGGCGCGCGCGGCGACGGCCAGCCGATCACCACGCTGATCGACCTGGACGCCGGCACCCAGCCGCTGCACTACTTCGCGGGGCCTGAGAAGGCACTGCTGCTGCTGTCGGGCTCGGGCGGCTATGGCTTCCTGGCGCGCGTCGAGCACATGCTGTCGCGCCAGCGCGGTGGCAAGGCCTTCATCACCATCGGCGCTGGCGAGCAGGTGTGCCGACCGTCGCTGGCGGCGCTGGGCGCCGCGCCGACAGAGATGTCCGCCGAGCCATCGCTCAGCGCGCCACCCAGCGCGGCCGCCACGCACGTGGCCTGCGCCTCGACCGGCGGCCGCATCCTGACCTTCGAGATCGGCGAGCTGAAGACCATGGAGAAGGGCGGCCGCGGCCTGACCCTGATCGACCTCGACGCCAAGGACCGCCTGGCCGGCGCAGCCGCCTACACGCGCAGCGTGCGCATCGTCGGCATCGGCCGGGGCGGCAGGGCGCGCGAGGAGCAGCTCGAGATCCGCAGCCTGAACAACGCCCGCGCCGGCCGCGCGCGCAAGGGCAGGGTGGCCGACCTCGGCTTCAAGCCGAGCGGCATCGTGCGGGTGCTGTGATGGGACTCGACTGGTCTGCGCTCGGCATCTTCCTGTTCCTGGTCTGCTCGATCGGCAGCTTCATGCTCGGCCGCCATTTCTCGCGCGGCTGGCGCGAACGCCGCCGTGCCAAGGAGCAAGCCGCCGTGCGCGCCCAAGAAACGCGCCAGCAGCGGCGCGCACGCGAGCGGCGCGAAAGATTGCCTTGAATCACCAGTAGCCATTTGCGTGTTGTACGCCATTGGCGTATATTGCTGCGGCTGTGGAGTTCATCGAAACCTCGATATTCACGCGTCAGATTCAGATCCTGATGTCTGACGACGACTACGCGATCCTGCAAGGCAGGCTGGTCGACGATCCTGAGTTGGGTGTATTGATCCGCGGCGGTGGAGGAATCCGCAAGATGCGGTATGCCTTGGCTGGGCGTGGCAAAAGCGGAGGCGTTCGAGTCATCTATTACTGGCTCCGAGATGGTGGGCAGATTTACATGCTGCTGGCCTACCCGAAGTCGGAGAAAGATAGCTTGACTGATCGCGAGACTGCCATCTTGCGTGAACTGGTAAAGGAGCTACGCCATGGATAGCAAGCTGTTTGGCGATTTGGTGCAGAGCCTGAAGGAGGCCGGCCAGGTTGCGCGCGGTGAGCGCGCAGCGTCACGTCGTTTCACTGTGGACCCGTTGGACGTGAAGACCGTGCGGGAGCGCACGGGCTTGTCGCAAAGCGAGTTCGCCAGCCTGATTCGCGTCAGCGTCAAGACGCTCCAGAACTGGGAGCAGCATCGGCGCACGCCCACCGGTCCGGCTGCCGCCTTGTTGACGATCGTGTCGAAAGAGCCTGCGGCCGCGATGAGTGCGCTGCATGGCTGAGTGATCGCGATTTCATACTGAGCAAGGTGTCCGTCGAGGGTGTGCGGCTGCCGAGCGTCGGAATCGCCTACGGCGGTTCCGACCTACGAGCTGGCGCCGGAATGACGGGGAAATCTTGGGCGCCGCTCCCATTGAGTTGGCGCCCATGGGTGTAAGCCGGAATGACGGAAAAGAGCAGCGTGCTTTCCCTGCCTGCTCACGCCGGATTGACCAGCACCAGCTTGCCCATCACCTGGCGCGACGCCATGCGCGCGTAGGCGGCCTTCAGCTCGCTCATCGGCATCCGGGCATCGATCACCGGCTTGATCCGGCCCTGCATGTACCAGCCCACCAGCTCCTGCATCATGACGGCGTTGGCCTGCGGTTCGCGGCGTGCGAATTCGCCCCAGAACACGCCGACGATGCTGGTGCCCTTGACCAGCGGCAGGTTGATGCGGATGGCCGGGATCTCGCCGGCGGTGAAGCCGATCACCAGGTGCCGCCCGCGCCAGGCCAGCGAGCGCAGCGCCGGCTCGGTGAACTCGCCGCCGACCGGGTCGTAGATCACATCCGGCCCGCGCCCCCCGGTCAGCTCTTTCAAGCGCTCGCGCAGATCCTCGGTTTGATAGTTGATGGTCTCGTCGGCGCCCAGCTGGCGGCAGAACGCGCATTTCTCGTCGGTGGACGCGGCGGCAATCACGCGCGCGCCGGCCAGCTTGGCGATCTGCACCGCCGACATGCCGACACCGCCGGCGGCGCCCAGCACCAGCACCGTCTCGCCGGCCTTCAACTGGCCGCGATCGAGCAGCGCGTGGTGGCTGGTGCCGTAGATCATGGTGAAGGCGGCGGCGTCGACCGGCGCGAAGCCCGGCGGCAGCGGCAGGCACAGCCTGGCCGGCGCCAGCGCGTGGGTGGCGAAGCCGCCGGTGCCCGCCAGGCAGGCCACGGCCTGGCCGACCTGCAGCCCGGTGACGCCGTCGCCCACGGCCTCCATCACGCCGGCGTACTCGGCACCGGGCACGAAGGGCAGTTCGGGCTTGAGCTGGTACTTGCCCTGCACGATCAGCAGGTCGGGAAAGTTCAGGCTGGCGGCCTGCACGCGCACCAGCACCTGGCCCCTGGCCGGTTTTGGTGTCGGCAGTTCCGTCCAGGTCAGGGCGTCGACGCCGACGGGGTTTTCGCAGAGCCAGGCGTGCATGGGTGGGGTTTCTCGCTTCAGGGGTGATGATCCAGCCGTGCCTCATCCAACCGTTCGGGTCGAGCCCGACGAAGGGCTTCGACAGGCTCGGCGCGCACGGATTCGGGACATCGCCGCACCCGATCGAGGTGGTCGAGGCAACAGGCCGTGGCGGTCGATGGCACCGATCATAGAAGCCGGTGCCCGATCGCGTCGTCTCAGTGGCGACGCGCCCGTTGCTGCCCCGCCGCCGCCACCGGGCCGCCTACAATCGGTTGCACCCCTGCTGCGCGACCGATGAAGATCCTGCTTTGCAATGACGACGGCTACCAGGCCACCGGCATCGTGGCCCTGCACGAGGCGCTGAAGGCGCTGCCCGACGTGCAGGTCGAGGTGGTGGCGCCGGAGCAGAACAACAGCGCCAAGTCCAACGCCTTGACGCTCAGCGCGCCGCTCTACGTCTACCAGGCCGCCAACGGTTTTCGCTACGTCAACGGCACGCCGGCCGATTGCGTGCACATCGCGCTGACCGGCCTGCTCGACTACCGGCCGGATCTGGTGGTCTCGGGCATCAACAACGGCGCCAACATGGGCGACGACACCATCTACTCGGGCACCGTCGGCGCGGCCATGGAGGGCTACCTGTTCGGCATCCCGGCGATCGCGTTCTCGCAGATCCAGAAGGGCTGGGCGCACATCGACGCCGCCGCCGCCAAGGCGGCCGAGCTGGTGCAGCGCATCGGCGCGCACCAGTCCGACGCCGGCCAGCCCTGGCTGCTGAACGTCAACATCCCCAACCTGCCGCTGGGTCAGCTGAAAAGCCCCAAGGTCTGCCGCCTGGGACGCCGGCATTCGGCCGAGCGGGTGATCACCATGCCCAATCCGCGCGGCGAAACCATGTACTGGATCGGTGGCGCCGGCGCCGCCTCCGACGCGACCGAGGGCACGGATTTCCACGCCGCCAACGACGGCCACATCACCATCACGCCGCTGAAGGTCGACCTGACGGACTACGACGCGCTGGCTTTCTGGGCGCAGGGCCTGAAGCACATGCTGGCCGAAGGGTCCGGCTGATGGCAACGCCGCCGCAGCGCCCCGGCTTTCCGGCCCGCATCGACCTGGGCGGCGGCACGCGGCCGGCCGGCAGTTCCGCGGCGCGCCAGCCGGCGCGCCGGATGCCGGTCGACGCCGTCCCATCGACGATCAAGGACGCGGCGCCGCTGGCGCGCGACCTCATCCCGGCGCGCGCCCGCATGGTGCAACTGCTGGCGGCAGGCGGCATCAGCGATGCGCAGGTGCTGCGCGCCATGGGCACCGTCGATCGGCACCGCTTCGTCGACAGCGCGCTGGTGCCGCAGGCCTACGAAGACACCGCGCTGCCGATCGGCCTGGGGCAGACCATCTCCAAGCCCAGCGTGGTCGCCCGCATGACCGAGCTGCTGATGCAGGGCGGCCTGCGCGGGCCGGACGGCCGGCTCGGGCGCGTGCTCGACATCGGCACCGGCTGCGGCTACCAGGCGGTGGTGCTGGGCCTGCTGGCGAGCGAGGTCTACAGCATCGAACGCCTGCGCGAGCTGCACGAGAAGGCGCGCGCCAAGCTGCGCCCGCTGCGCATCGCCAACCTGCACCTGATCCTGGGTGACGGCATGGCCGGCTTTGCCAAGGGCGCGCCCTACGCCGGCATCATTGCCGCCGCCGGCGGCGAGGCGGTGCCGGACGCCTGGATCGACCAGCTGGCCGACGGCGGGCGCATCGTCGCGCCGGTGGCCGGCAGCGGCGGCGCGCAGGTGCTGGTGGTGATCGACAAGTCGCGCCAGGGGGTTGCGCAGACCGTTCTGGAGGCGGTCAACTTCGTGCCTCTAAAATCCGGGATTGCTTAGTGCCTCAAGAGGAAAGCTCGTTATGCATTTGACAGGTCGCAAGTCCTGGACCGCGATGTCGCTGCTGCTGGCCGTCGTGCTGGCCGGATGTTCAAGCACCTCGGTCAACCGGGCGCCGGTCGAAGATCGCGGCGTTGGCGGCGCAGGCTCTACCGCCATCGATCCCGCCACGCTGCCCGGCGCCGAGAACGCCGGCAAGCCCGGCTACTACACCGTCCGGCCCGGCGATACCGTGATGCAGGTCGCGCGTCTGCACAACCAGAACTGGCGCGACATCGCGCGCTGGAACAACCTCACCGACTCCAACCTGATCGAAGTCGGCCAGGTGCTGCGCGTGGTGCCGCCCGCCGCCAGTGCGCCGGCGCCGACCAGGCCGCCGGCCGTGGCCGCAGCCACGCAGACCACACCCGGCGTCACTCCCGCCGCGCCGCCGCCGGCCGCCGAGCCGGCGCCCGCCCCGGCGCCGGCATCGCCGCCACCGCCCGCCGCCGGCGCCGACCACGTCGACTTCATCTGGCCGGCCAACGGCACGCTGGTGGCCGGCTTCGACGAGGCCAAGAACAAGGGGCTGGGCATCGCCGGCAAGGCCGGCGACCCGGTGCTGGCCGCCGCCGACGGCCGCGTGGTTTACGCCGGCGCCGGCCTGCGCGGCTACGGCAACCTGATCATCCTCAAGCACAACAACACCTTCCTGACCGCCTATGCGCACAACCAGACGCTGCTGGTGAAGGAAGACCAGAACGTCAAGCGCGGCCAGAAGATCGCCGAGATGGGCTCGACCGACGCCGACCGCGTCAAGCTGCACTTCGAGATCCGCCGCTCGGGCAAGCCGGTCGATCCGGCGCGCTACCTGCCGCCGCGCTGATTTGCGCCCATGGCGCTGACGCAAGGACGTAGGCTGGGTCAAAAGGTGTAGGCTGGGTTAGCCGAAGGCGTAACCCAGCGTTCTTCATCAACTTTTTGCTGGGTTACGCTTCGCTAACCCAGCCTACGCCACTGATCCAGCCGAGACATGCTGGCGGGCGCTCACTCGGGCGCCCGTTGTTTTTTGCTCCGGTTTCAAGTCAAGGCGACAATAAGCCGTCGTTCCGACATGAAAGAAGCTCCCTCTCCAATTGGCCAAAGTCCTTGTCTCACGGATCAATGATGCTCACAAATTAGAAGCAAATCGAATGATTGTTTGGCCTCCTCTGCGTCCGCTTGTTTGCAGGTTTTCAGCTTTCGGATCGATAAGCCGCCGTTTGCATTGCACCACTCGACACGGGTCATGACAGGCCAGTCGAAGCGCACCCCGTGAGCACCGACCCCACCACCTCGGCACCGCCGTCCGACCTGCCCGACGGCTGGCTGCATGTCGAATCGCTCGACCTCGACGCCCAGGGCGTCGCCCACCGCCCCGACGGCAAGGTGGTGTTCATCGAGGGCGCGCTGACCGGCGAGCTGGTGTCCGCCAGCGTTCACCGGCGCAAAAACCAGTGGGAAGCCGCCACGCTGACCGCGGTGCACCGTGAGAGCAGCCAGCGCGTGCGCCCGCGCTGCCCGCACTTCGGCCTGCACCAGGGCGCCTGCGGCGGCTGCAAGATGCAGCACCTGGATGCGTCGGCGCAGGTCGCCGTCAAGCAGCGCGCGCTGGAAGACCAGTTGTGGCACCTGGGCAAGGTGCGGCCAGAACTGATCCTGCGCGCGATCGAAGGCCCCGCCTGGGGCTATCGCTATCGCGCCCGCCTGTCGGTGCGCTACGTGCGCAAGAAGGACGAGGTGCTGGTCGGCTTTCACGAGCGCAAGAGCCGCTACGTCGCCGACATGCGCGAATGCCATGTGCTTCCCGCCCGCGTCAGCCGCCTGCTGCTGCCGCTGCGCCAACTGATCCACGGCCTGCAGGCGCGCGAGACCTGCCCGCAGATCGAGCTGGCCTGCGGCGACGAGGTCACGGCCCTGGTGCTGCGCCACCTGCAGCCGCTGTCCGATGCCGACCAGCGGCAGTTGCGCGACTTCGGCGCCCGCCACGGCGTGCAATGGTGGCTGCAGCCCAAGGGGCCGGACACCGTGCACCTGCTGGAGGCCGGCGGCCCCGAGCTGTCCTATGCGCTGCCCGAGTTCGGCCTGCGCTTTCCGTTCCGGCCAACCGACTTCACCCAGGTCAACCCGCACATCAACCGCGTGCTGGTCAGCCGCGCGCTGCGCCTGCTCCAGGCCCAGCCGCACGAGCGCGTGATCGACTGGTTCTGCGGCCTGGGCAACTTCACGCTGCCGATTGCCACGCAGGCGGGCCAGGTGCTGGGCATCGAGGGCAGCGAGACGCTGGTCGCGCGTGCGCGCCGGAACCTGGCGCTGAACCGGTCGTCGGCTACCGGACAAGGATTCGCCACCACCGATTTCGCCGCCCGCAACCTGTTCGACATGACGCCCGCGCAACTCATCGCCGACGGCAGCGCCGAGCGCTGGCTGGTCGACCCGCCGCGCGAAGGCGCCTTCGCCCTGGTCAAGGCGCTGGCCGCCATCCACCAGGCGCGCCTGGGCGCGGAGGGCGCCGAAGCCCTGCCGCCGGACGCCGAGCGCTGGCAGCCGCCGCGCCGCATCGTCTACGTCAGCTGCAACCCCGCCACCCTGGCGCGCGACGCCGGCCTGCTGGTGCATCAGGCCGGTTACCGGTGCGCCGCGGCCGGGGTCGTGAACATGTTCCCGCATACCGCCCACGTCGAGAGCCTGGCGGTATTCGACCTGGTCGGCGGGCAGCAGCGGCCAATTACAATTGCTGATTCGAAATCCGACCCGTAACCGCTTTGCCGCTGCGCTGTCCAGCGGCCTTTTTGCTGCATGGCCAATCTTCAGATCACCACCATGGCCCTGGGCTTGGGGCTGGCGGCGGTGATCCTCTACCTGGTCCGCCGCGATCACCTGTACCTGCCGCATGGCGTGTTCTGGTTCGTGGTGGCGATGATCGCCCTCGTGTTCGGCCTGTCTCCCAAGCTGATCGACAGGGTCGCTGCGTGGGTGGGCGTGGTCTATCCACCCGCCTTCCTGTTTCTCGGCATCGGCGTGGTGCTGTTCATCAAGGCACTGCACGCCGATCTCGTCAACACGCGCATCGAGCGGCAGCTGCGCCGGCTCAACCAGGAGATTGCCATTCTGGGCGCCAGCAACGTGCGGCATCGCTCCGAACCCGACCCTGAAGCTCCACCCACGGTTTCCAATGAAAAAACATGAATTGATCCCCGTCATCCTGTGCGGCGGCAGCGGCACGCGGCTGTGGCCGCTGTCGCGCGAGTCGTATCCCAAGCAGTTCCTGGCGCTGGAGGGCGACGGCTGGTCGATGCTGCAGAAAACCGCGCGCCGCCTCAACGGGCTGGGCTCGGAGGTGCCGCACGCAGCGGCGCCGATGGTGGTCTGCAATGCCGAGCATCGCTTCATCGCCGCGCAGCAGCTGGCCGAGGCCGGCATTTCCCGCTCGCGGCTGCTGCTGGAGCCGGCGGCGCGCAACACCGCGCCGGCGCTCACGCTGGCGGCGCTGCAGGTGGCCAGGGACGCCGCTGACGGCGAAGACCCGGTGCTGCTGGTGATGCCGGCAGACCACGTGGTGGCCGACGAAGCTGCCTTCGTGCAGGCGGTGGAAACCGCCTGGCGCGTGGCGCGTGGCGAGGCGGTCGTCACCTTCGGCATCGTCGCCGACCGGCCCGAAACCGGCTACGGCTACATCCGGCGTGGTGCCGCACGTGACGATGGCGCGCTGGCCGTCGACGGCTTCGCCGAAAAGCCCAGCGCCGACCTGGCGCGCGAGTACATCGACTCGGGTGACTACTTCTGGAACAGCGGCCTGTTCGTGGTGCGTGCCAGCGTCTGGCTGCAGGCCATCGGGCGCTATCGGCCCGACATCCTGCAGGCCTGCCAGCAAGCCATGGACGCAGCCAGCGAGGACATGGACTTCGTCCGCCCGGGCACCGACGCCTTCCAAGCCTGTCCGGCCGAGTCGATCGACTACGCAGTGATGGAGCGCCTGCCGGGCGACGCCGGCTCGCCCATCCATGCCTGCGTGGTGCCGCTGCAGGCCGGCTGGTCCGACCTGGGCGCCTGGGACGCGCTGTGGGACGTGCTGCCGCGCGATCTCACCGGCAACGCCGCGGTGGGCGAGACCATCAGCGTCCATTCGCAGAACTCGCTGCTGCTGTCCAGCGGCCGGCTGGTGGCCGGGGTCGGGCTGGAGCACGTCGTCGTCGTCGAAACGCCCGACGCCGTGCTGGTGGCCGACATGCGGCAGACGCAGGCCGTCAAGCAGGTGGTGAGCGATCTCAAGCTGCGCGGCAAGACGCTGGCCGACACGCACCGCAAGGTGGTGCGCCCCTGGGGCTGGTACGACTCCATCGACAGCGGCGAGCGCTTCCAGGTCAAGCGCATCGTGGTCAACCCCGGCGCCAGCTTGAGTCTGCAGATGCACCACCACCGCGCCGAGCACTGGATCGTGGTCAGGGGCACGGCCGAGGTCACCAAGGGCGACGAGGTGCTGCTGCTGTCCGAGAACGAATCCACCTACATCCCGCTCGGCCACGTGCACCGCCTGGCCAACCCCGGCAAGCTGCCGCTGGAGATCATCGAGGTGCAGTCCGGCAGCTACCTGGGCGAGGACGACATCGTGCGCTACGAAGACACGTACGGGCGCATTGCCGAACAGCCGCCGGCCAACAAGAGCTGATTCGCATGCCCGGCCTGCAGATGCTCAGGGCCCTGTGGGCCTACCGCCAGTTCGTCTGGAGCAGCGTGCTGCGCGACTTCAACGCGCGCTACCGCGAATCGCTGCTGGGCGCGTTCTGGGCGGTGGCCAGTCCGCTGGCCATGATCGTCATCTACACCGTGGTGTTCTCGCAGATCATGCGGCCGGCACTGCCGGGATACCAGGACGTGCCACTCGCGTACAGCATCTTCCTGTGCGCGGGGGTGCTGACCTGGGGTTTGTTCGCCGAAATGCTGGGCAACCTGAACCAGGTGTTCCTGGCCAACGGCAACCTGATCAAGAAGTCGAACTTTCCGCGCATCTGCCTGCCGGCCATCGTGGTGGCATCGGCCCTGGTCAATTTCGCCATTGTCGCGGTGATCTACCTGCTGTTCCTGGCGCTGATCGGGTATTGGCCCGGCTGGCCATTGCTGGCTGCGGTGCCGCTGCTGGCACTGCAGATCCTGTTTGCCGTCGGCCTGGGCGTTTTTCTGGGCACGCTGAACGTGTTCTTCCGCGACGTCGGCCAGCTCACGGGCATCGTGCTGCAGTTCTGGTTCTGGCTGACGCCCATCATCTACCCCGCCAGCGCGCTGCCGGACGAAGTGCGGCCCTGGCTCACCCTGAATCCGATGGCGCCGCTGATGCGTGCATATCAGGCGATCTTCCTGGAGCGTCAGTGGCCCGCCTGGGATTCGCTGTTGCCCTTGACCATGTTGACGGTCTTCTTCCTCGTGCTGGGTGGCCTGTTCTTTCTGCGCCGCGTAGGCGAACTGGTGGACGAACTCTGATGGGCACGCTCATCGTCTCCAATGTCAGCAAGGCCTACAAGCGCTACCCGGGCAAGTGGGCGCGCGTGCGCGAATGGCTGACCGGCAAGCCCACCCATGAGCGTACCTGGGTGCTGCGCAACATCAACTTCAGCGTGCAGCCGGGCGAAGCGGTCGGCATCATCGGCATCAACGGCGCCGGCAAGAGCACCCTGCTCAAGATCATCACCGGCACCACCCAGCCCACCGAAGGCAGTGTCCATATCCGGGGCCGGGTGGCCGCGCTGCTTGAACTGGGCATGGGTTTTCACCCCGACTTCACCGGCCGGCAGAACGTGTTCATGGCCGGGCAGTTGCTGGGCCTGCACGTGGACGAGATTGCTGCCCGCATGCCCGATATCGAGGCCTTTGCCGAGATCGGCGACTACATCGACCGCCCCGTGCGCGTGTATTCCAGCGGCATGCAGATGCGGCTGGCGTTCAGCGTGGCGACCGCGGTGCGACCCGACGTGCTGATTGTGGATGAGGCGCTTTCGGTGGGCGACGCCTATTTCCAGCATAAGAGTTTCGACAAAATACGTGCGTTCAGGGAGCAGGGCACCACTCTGCTGATCGTCTCGCATGACCGCAGCGCCATCCAGAGCCTGTGCGATCGCGCCATCCTGCTGGAGCGCGGTGTCATCGCCAAGGACGGGAATCCCGAAGAGGTCATGGACTTCTACAACGCCCTCATCGCTGAACGTGAGAATGCCACGGTCGAAGTCAAGCGTTTGCCCGACGGTCGTGCGCAGACGAGCTCGGGCACCGGCGAGGCACGGGTCGAGTCCATCGAACTGCTGAATGCCAGCGGTGAGCCAGTGGATCATGTCAACGTCGGTCAGCCGGTACGGCTGAAGGTGCGCATCGGCCTTCATGCTGATCTGCCAGAGTTGGTTCTCGGCTACATGATCAAGGATCGGCTGGGTCAGCCCGTATTCGGCACCAATACACACCACTTGGGCGCTCGCTTGGGGCCGCTTGCCAACGGCGAAACATTGGTGCTCGCTTTTGACTTTCCAGCCAACATCGGAGTTGGCTCGTATTCGGTTTCTACCGCGCTCCATGTGGGGGATTCTCATCTTGCCGCCAATTATGAATGGCGTGATCTCGCGCTCATGTTCAATGTGATCAATATTGACCGTGATGCCTTTGTTGGCGTGAACTGGATTCCGCCTGTTCTCGAGTATCCAAGATGAATTTAGACGGGTTTTACCGCGCGTTTGAAGATCGTTACCGTGGCTCGCGTGATCTGATACGCGAGCGGCTCAAGGTCTATTTGCCGTTCGTCGAGCCTTTGCGTCAGATCTACGAACCCGCTTCTGCCCTGGATATAGGTTGTGGTCGCGGCGAATGGCTTGAACTGCTGCAGGATGCCGGCTTTGCGGCCTATGGTGTCGATCTGGACGAGGGGATGCTGGAGGCCTGTTTTCGGCGCGGATTGCCGATTCAACATGGCGACGGCATTGCGCACCTGAAGTCTCTGGCCGATGAATCTTTATGTGTTGTCTCTGGTTTTCACGTTGCCGAGCATATTTCCTTCGAGGAACTCAATGCGCTCGTAGTTCAAGCGTTGCGGGTGTTGAAGCCAGGAGGTCTGCTGATTCTCGAAACCCCCAATCCAGAGAATTTGGTGGTGGGTTCGAGTAATTTCTTTCTGGATCCCTCCCACCTCCGGCCTATCCCGCCGCTCTTGCTGTCGTTTATCCCTGAGTATCATGACTTTGCGCGCGTGCGCGTGCTTCGCCTGCAAGAGCTGCCAGAACTTCATCAACGCAGTGCTGTCACTTTAATGGATGTGCTGGGAGGAGCCAGTCCGGATTATGCGGTGGTCGCACAGAAAGAGGCTGCAACAGAACTCCTAGCCCGATTTGACGTCGCTTTCGCGAGTCACCACGGCATCGAGCTTCATGAGCTTGCGAGGCGCTACGACGAGAAGCTGGAAGTACGCATGGCCGCCATGGAGGGGCGGCTTGGCCACACGGAAACTCAGCATGCCAGCCAGACCGAACTGCTGACACGCATCACGTCATTGCACGACCGATTGGTCGACTCCCTGGAGAACAGGGCGCATGCTGCTGAAGCACGAGCAGCAGAACTCTTGGAACGCGTGGGATTGGCGGAGATGCGTGCCGGTGAGGCCGAAGCCCGTGTCGGTGAGGCAGAAGCCCGTGTCGGTGAGGCCGAAGCCCGAGCCAGTGAGGCAGAAGCCCGTGTCGGTGAGGCCGAAGCCCGAGCCAGTGAGGCAGAAGCCCGTGTCGGTGAGGCCGAAGCCCGAGCCA